>JBEKCH010000004.1:0-74929 GCA_050014975.1 Candidatus Limnocylindrales bacterium | reverse complement strand
ATCATGAACAGCGTCCCCGCCCGCCAGCGCGGTGCGGCCGCCGGCATGCGGGCCACCTTCCAGAACTCGGCCACGGTGGTGTCGATCGGCGTGTTCTTCTCGCTCATGATCGCGGGCCTGTCGGCCTCGCTCCCGGGCGCCCTCTACAACGGCCTCACCGCGCACGCCGTGGCGGCCGCGGACGCGACGCAGATCTCACACCTGCCGCCGGTGGCCAGCCTGTTCGCGGCCCTGCTCGGCTACAACCCCATGGCCGCACTGCTGCCCCCGCAGGTCCTGCACGCCCTGCCGGCATCTCAGGCCGCGATCCTCACCAGCAAGGAGTTCTTCCCCCAGCTGATCGGGGGCCCGCTCCAGGCGGGCCTCGCGATCGTGTTCTTCGCCGCGGCCGTCATGGCGCTCGTTGCCGCCTGGGCATCGTGGCTCCGAGGCGGTCTCTACATCCACGACGAGTCGGCCGCGGGAATGCGGCCTTCTGCGGCGCCCCCGGCTCTCGAGAACTAGGAGGAATCGCAGGATGGAGCTCGACGGCGCGGTCGTCATCGTCACGGGTGCCTCGTCGGGCATCGGCGCGGCCACGGCCAGACTGGCGGCCGGACGCGGGTCGAAGGTGGTGCCGGCCGCGCGCCGCTCCGACCGGGTCGAGGACCTGGCGGACGCTCCGCCGGAGCGGTCGTCCATGCCACCTGTTGAGCGGGATCTGGCCGCGGCTTGCTGCGCAGGCTCATCCGTCGCGGCTGGACGGTACGTCACGCACGGTTCAAACAGCCGGTCTCATATCGGGCACCCGAGGCCGCGTTGCCTCCGCGCACAGACAAATGGGGTGGCGGGCAACAAACAAGGCATCGCGCAACAAATGTGAGAGCGCTCTCTTGACGAGGGTGATATTGCCGCCGTGTCAGCGTGAGAACGCTCTCAGAACCGTTCAAGATTCTCGACTGAGCGGGATCACGCGAGGACGAATCCGTCAACCTGGGCACCAGGAGTCAGAGGAGCGGCCGGCCTGATCGGGGGGTTCGGCCCGCGAGGTGAAGTGCCGGCGCCACTCCGTACCACGGCGTCGCAGGAACGGGAGCTGAGTTCCGCGGGCGGCGCCATGCATCCCCGTCGACCCGCGGATCTCGCTCCCGAGAACGCGACCGCGCCTAGTCGTCGTACTTTAGTTCGTACGCCCTTAGGCTGCTTGCAGGAGGTGCGTTCGTGAGCATCCCGACGCTCGAGGAAGTTGCTCGAGCCGCCGGTGTCTCGCGCGCGACAGCATCGCGGGTCATCAATGGGAGCCCCACGGTCGGGATCGAAGCCCGGCAGTCGGTCGAGCGGGCGATCGCCCAGCTCGGGTATGTCCCGAATCGGGCTGCTCGCAGTCTCGTTACTCGTCGGAATGACTCGATCGGCGTCGTGATTGCCGAGCCGACCCGACGCATCTTCGGCGACCCGTACTTTGCGGAGGTTTTGCGGGGCATCAGCGCGGGGCTGGCCGCGCGCGAAGTAGCGCTAGTCCTGGTCATGTCGCAGTCTCCAGAGGAGGAACGCCAGGCGGAGCGCTACCTCACCGGTGGCCACGTCGATGGCGTGATCCTGTTTTCGCTGCACGGTGATGACCCGCTGCCGGAGCACCTCCAGTCGCGTGGCATCCCGGTGGTCGTGGGCGGTGAGCCGCCCCACGGGGCACGGGTCAGTAATGTCGACGCCGACAACCACGGCGGCACTATCGCGGCCGTGAACCATCTTATTGAGCAGGGGCGGACCAGGATCGCCACGATCACCGGTCCGCTAGACATGCCGGCGGCAGTCACGCGCCGGCTGAGTTTCCTCGAAGCAATTCGGGCCGCCGGGCGGACGCCGGATCCGAATCTCGAAGAAAGTGGCGGATTCACCCGCGAGGGTGGTCAGCGCGCCATGGAGGTCCTGCTCCAGCGGTGCCCGGATATCGATGCGGTATTCGCCGCGTCGGACCTGATGGCTGCAGGAGCGCTATCGGCGCTGCACGCGGCCGGCAGGAGAGTGCCCGAGGACGTCGCGGTCGTCGGCTTCGACGACTCGATCATTGCCCTCTCGACCCAGCCTGCCCTTTCGAGCGTGCATCAGTCAATGGAGGTGACGGGTCGCGAACTCGCCAACGTCCTGCTTCAGACGATCGACGCGCGGGACCAGGTAGTCCGCCATGTCGTCCTGGAAACCGAGCTCATCGTCAGGCAATCGAGTGGAGGGCCGCCGACAGGGAAGAGCTGAGCGACTGAGCGCGGCCAATCGTGTGGCACGCGCTGGAACGTTTCAGGAGCCACGCATTGCGTTACCAAGGGAATAGGAGGGAGCCTAATGGTCAGGAGAGGTTTCACCCGGTTTGCAGCCGTAGCTTCGGTGGTCGCGCTCGCGGCCAGCGCATGCTCGAGTGCGGGCTCGACGCCCGCGCCGTCGACGTCAGTAATGCCGTCGGGGGCGTTAGTGACACCCGCGTCAACCGCTGGGGGCGGCACCATCGTCAGCGTTAACGGCGTGAACCACGTCGTCGTTCGCTGGTACGTCGGCCTCGGCTCTGGCACCAACCCGTCGCAGATCACCATGGAGCAGCAGGTGGTCAAGGACTTCAACGCGGCGCAGGACAAGAAGCCTACCGGTGCGAACGGCATGCCGATCTTGCTCTCGCTGGAAATCGTCCAGAACAGCACCGCGACCGACATCCTCAAGACCGAGCTGGCCGCCAACAATGCGCCGGACATCGTTGGCCCGGTTGGCGTCAAGGGTCGCGCCGCTTTCGCGGGCGATTGGGCTGACATCACCCCGCTGGCCAAGGCCGGCGGCTACGACTTCAGCACATATGACCAGAACATCCTCAAGCAGTTGAGCACCAACGGCGTCCTGGATGGCTTCCCGTACGCCGTCTACCCGTCGATGATCTTCTTCAACAAGGACCTCTTCGACGAGGCCAGCCTGAACTACCCGCCGCAGAAGGTGGGCGAGCAGTACACCTGGCCTGACGGCACGAAGTCCGACTGGACCTGGGACACCGTCCGTAAGCTCGCCATGCTCCTGTCCGTTGATAATAAGGGCAAGGACGCGGCCCAGCCCGGCTTCGATCCGACCAATCAGGTGCAGTTCGGCTTCGACTTCATGTGGAGCGAAGGCCGCCGAATGGGCTCCGACTTCGGCAGCGGCAGTTTCGTTGCTGCGGACGGCAAAACGGCTCAGTTCCCGGATGCCTGGAAGGCCGCGTGGACCTGGTATTACAACGGCATCTGGACTGACCATTTCATCGCCAATACCACGGAGGAGAACTCCGCCCTCCTAGCCCAAAGCAACCCGCCGTCCTCTGGCCATGTTGCTATGGCCGAAATGTTCCAGTGGTACGACTGCTGCATGTCGGCGTCCAGCCCCAGCAAGACCATCAAGAAGTGGGACGTCGCCATCCAGCCGAGCTACAACGGCACGATCAGGGCTCCGATGGACATGGACGTCTTCAGCATCACCAAGGCCTCGCGTGATCCGCAGGATTCGTTCACGGCTTTGACCTACATCGCCAGCCGCGGCGATCTCTCGGCGACGTACGGTGGCATCCCGCTCGTCGGCGATCAGCTGACGTTCTACCATAAGTACATTGACGCGATGCTCGCCCCGCAGTTCCCCGGCAACGTCGTCGACTGGCAAGTCGCCATCGACATGGAGAAGTACGCTCCGGCGATTCACCACGAAGCGGCGATGCCCAACTACGTCAAGTCAATGGACGACTACAGCAAGATCTGGACGACTCTGGGGACGACCCCAGGCCTTAATATGAACACCGTCTTCACGCAAGTGGTCACGGCGCTGCAGGCAGACTTCAACGCCGGAACGTAGCGGAGTTCGCAACCTAAGTCGTGGGCAGGTAAACCTCGGGCGGCCGACAACGGGCGGCCGCCCGAGCCATTCAAGGCGATTTAGGAGCGGATCGATGACGATCGTCGAAGACAAGGAATCGGTTCACGCGCCTCCCCCCCAGAAGGATGAGCATCGCCCGTCGCGAGACGCTGATGGGCCTCGCGTTCCTCTCGCCGTGGCTCATCGGCCTGGTCGTGTTTACCGCGCTGCCGATGATCGCGTCGCTGGTGCTTTCCTTCACGAACTTCAACCTCCTCCATCCGGCAGATTTCCGGTTCATCGGGCTGGACAACTACAGCCGGATGTGGAACGAATTGCTGAACAACGGGGACGCCGGCATATCGCTCGGTGTCACGGCCAGATTTGCGCTGATGTCGGTCCCGGTGACGATCTGCCTGGCGCTCGGTCTGGCGCTCCTGCTCAACCAGAAGCTTCTCGCCGGCAAGCCCGTCTTCAGGACGCTGTTCTTCATGCCGATTCTGATCCCGCTCGTGGCGAGCACCATCGTGTGGCAAGGATTCCTGAACGGCAGCACCGGCTGGCTGGCGCAGATCCTGCACGCCTTGGGACTTCCTTCGCCGGACTGGTTCTCCGATCCGGCCTGGGCGCTCCCGGGGCTCGTTCTTCTTGGCACCTGGGGCGTCGGGAACATGATGCTGATCTTCCTGGCCGGCCTGCAGGGAGTGCCGACCGAGCTGTACGAGGCCGTCAAGATCGACGGCGGCGGGGCCTGGGCTCGATTCCGCCATGTGACGCTGCCGATGATCTCGCCGGTCCTCTTCTACAACATCCTGATCAGCATCATCGGAGTGTCGCAGTACTTCACCCAGGCTTATGTCCTCGACCCGGGAGGGACTGGGAACCCTGGCGGCTCGACGTACTTCTACAACCTGAACCTGTACAAGGAAGGCTGGTCCTACAACGAGATGGGCTTTGCCTCGGCGCTCGCCTGGCTCATGCTGCTCATCGTCCTGGTCGCGGCGCTCGTGTTGTTCCGTACGTCGGCACGCTGGGTGTTCTACGCCGGAGGTGACCGATGACCGGAAAGGCATTGCCGCTTCCGCTGGCGAGAAGCGGGCGCACATGGTCGCCCCGAGCGCATGCGATCAGGTTCGGGATCTCCAAGCTCGGCGTGACGTTGTTCACCGCCTCGATGGCGATGATCTTCTTGCTGCCCCTCGCCTACATGCTGCTGACTTCGTTCAAAGACAGCAGCCAGATGACCGCGTTGAACGCGCCGTTGTGGCCCGCTACGCAGGAGATGTACACGGCCGCCAACGGCCAGGTGTACACGGTCTATGAAGTTCCGACGGCCAGTGGCGTCCAGGATCTCGCGCTGGAGAAGCCCGGGCGAATCACGAGCACCTTCATCGACCCCAAGACGGGGCAAGAGATCGAGTGGCAGGGTAACTGGCGCGGCCTGACCCCAGTGTGGTTGCTCACCATCAGTTTCGCTAACTTCGCCAGTGTGTTGAACGTGCTCAACTTCCCATTGCTGTTGAGGAACACCCTGGTAGTTGCCGTTTTCGGAACGATCGGTGCGGTCAGTTCGGCCGTCCTTGTCGCTTTCGGCTTCGCCCGGTTCAGAATCCCGGGCAAGAACGGCCTCTTCCTTGTCTTGATCATGACGATCATGCTGCCATTCCAGGTCACTCTGATCCCGCAGTACATGGGCTTCCTGGCGATTGGCTGGACCGGCACATTGTTACCGCTGATAGTGCCGAACTTCTTCGCGAATGCGTACAACGTCTTCCTGTTGAGGCAGTACTTCTTGACTCTGCCGCGGGAGTTGGACGAGGCTGCTCAGATTGATGGCGCCAGCCCGCTTCGGATCCTGTGGTCGGTGGTCATTCCTCAGGCGTGGCCGGCGATCATTGCCGTGTCTTTGTTCCATTTCTTCTTCGGGTGGAACGACTTCTTCGTCCCTCTTGTGTATCTGTCGGGACATGCCGACCTTTTCACGATGACCGTGGGCCTGCAGGCCTTCAGCGCCACTTACTCTCGTGCGGGCAGTGGCACCCTGACCCAGACCGCGGCTCTCCTGGCGATGATCCTGCCCGTAGCGGTCTTCTTCGTCGCCCAGCGGTCGTTCATGCGGGGTGTGGTCATCTCTGGCGTCGAGAAGTAGGTGCCCATGAACACGAGACAGCGACCCGAGGTCGTCTCGGGTGCGGTTCCCTTTGCCTGGCGGCGGCCGATCGGGCTTCCCTACGACGGCCCCGAAAGGGCCAGGCAGGACGTGGATCCACCGCTCATCGACGATGGTCCGTGGGGTGGCGTGCCACTCGGCGGACTGGGTGCCGGTAGCATCGGACGAACCCAACGCGGGGACTTCGCCCGCTGGCACCTGGACGTGGGCCGGCACCGCTTCGAGACGGTCCCGGCAGACCAGTTCTCCGTGTACGTGGCCCGGGGCGAGGCCCATTCGGCCCACGTGCTCTCGACGGTACGTCCCGAGACGCTTCGGAGCTGGAACTGGGACCTGCCGGAGGGAGCGGGCATCTACCACGGCCTGTTCCCCTATGCCTGGTTCGAATACGACTGGGCTGAGCTCCCCGTGCGGCTGCTGCAACGGCAATTCAGTCCGGTCATAGCGGGCAACTACCGCGATAGCAGCTACCCGGTCGGCGTCTTCGAGTGGCAGATCGAGAATCCGAGCCCGGATCCGTTGACCGTCGGGCTCATGTTCAGCTGGCTCAACGACATCGGCCGCGACCGCGGCCAGGACCGCGGGGGCGGCCATCGAAACGTCTCGCTCCGCAAAGACGGCATGGTTGGGGTGCTGCTTCAAGGGCCTCCGGATGTTGCCGGCGCGCCCTGGAACGGTAGCTTCGCGATCATGGCCGGCGTAGAACCCGGCGTACAACTGACGACCTGCGATCGGTTCCTGGCCGACGACGGGTCGGACGTGTGGGCGGACTTTGCGGCCGACGGCCGGCTGCGCGACGTCGCCGACAGCCGGCCCAGCCGGCCGGGCGAGGCTATCGGAGCAGCCCTTGCTGCCACGGTCGAGCTCGCTCCAGGCGAGACGAAGCGCGTGTCGTTCGTCCTCGTCTGGGATCTGCCGATCGTCGAGTTCGGGTCCGGCACGTGCTGGTACAAGCGCTACACGCGGTTCTTCGGCCGCAGCGGCGCCAACGCCTGGGCCATCGGGGCCGAGGCTCTCGCGAGGCGCTCTGAGTGGTCCTCCGCCATAGACGCCTGGCAGGCGCCGATCCTGGCCGATTCCACGCGCCCCGACTGGTACAAATGCGCGCTCTTCAACGAGCTGTACTACCTCGTTGACGGCGGCACGGTCTGGACCGATGGTGAGCCGTTCCACAGGCCCGAGCCGGCCGGTGGGACCGCAGTCCCCCCGGCTGCAAACCAGTCGGTAGATGGCGGGGCGACTGAGTCGCTCGGTCATTTCGCCGTCCTGGAGTGCTACGACTACGCCTGTTACAACACCCTCGACGTCAACTTCTACGCGTCGTGGGCGCTGCTTCTGCTATGGCCCGACCTGGATGTCGGCGTCGTCAGGGATTTCGCGGCGACCGTGGATCTCGACGACCCGGAGATCGTCGTCGTGGGCTGGAAGGGCACTCGCGCTCAGAGGAAACGGCGCGGCGCGATGCCGCACGACCTCGGCGGACCCCAAGAGGACCCCTTCCTGCGACCGAACGTCTACAACTGGCGCGACATCAACATCTGGAAGGACTTGAACAGCAAGTTCGTCCTCCAGGTCTGGCGCGACGTCCTGCTTGTGCCGGCTCCCGACCTCGCTCGCGAGACGTGGCCGGCCGTCGTGCAAGCCATGGATTACCTCGGTCGATTCGACCGAGACGACGACGGGCTGCCCGAGCACGATGGGCTGCCGGACCAGACTTACGATAGCTGGTCGATGCTCGGGCCGAGCGCCTACAGCGGGGCGCTCTGGCTGGCCGCCCTTCGCGCGGCCATCCGGTTGGGCACGATGGTCGGTGACTCAGCGAGCGTCGCCCGGTTCCGGCAATTGCACGATCGCGGCAGCGCCGCCTTCGAAGCCAAGCTCTGGAACGGCCGCTGCTATCGCTTCGACACGAGCGGCGAAGATTCCTCGGCTTCGATCATGGCTGACCAGCTGGCCGGTCAGTGGTACGCGGATGCGACCGGACTTGGCGACCTGGTTTCGCCGGAGCGCATCATGACGGCGTTGCGCACGGTTTACGAGTCGAACGTCCTTGGGTTCGGCGGCGGCGACATGGGTGCGGTCAACGGGATCCGACCCGACGGTTCGATCGACGAGTCGACCGAGCAGTCGGCCGAGAGCTGGACCGGCACCACTTATGCCCTGGCGGCCTTCATGATTGGCCGAGGCCTCGTCCAAGAGGGCTGGCGCACGGCCCACGGGACGTTCGCCGTCACCTACGGCCGAGGGTTGTGGTTCCGGACGCCGGAGGCGTACCTGCAGGACGGTCGGTATCGGGCCGCCATGTACCTGCGGCCGCTGGCGATCTGGGCGATCGAGCACGCCCTTCGTCAGAGCGGAGCGAAAGGGCCCGCGGCGAGCGACTCCGTCGGCCGAGCCGTAGGAGCGGGCGTTGACGACTGAGGGCTGCCTCGAGCGGCTGCTAACGCATCATGACAACTGAGAAGGGCCCGGTGGGCGATTTGGTCCAGAACCCCGCGGAAGCACCCGCCCGACACGAGTTCGTGACTCTGGCGGGGCAGCGGTATGCGTGTATACGTAACGTCGACCACCTGGCGCCATTTCTGATGAGCATCGTGAGCGACAGCGATGCCTGGCTCTTCGTCGGCAGCAACTCGCCCTTCACGGCCGGGCGCGTAGACCCCGATGGCGCGATGTTCCCGTACCAGACCGTCGACAAACTGCTGCGCCATGCCGACGGAGGCGGGTCTCTGAGCGCCTTCCGCGTTCGCGGCGGCGGTTCGGGCCCCTGGGTCTGGGAGCCGTGGCGTTCCGATTCCCATGCGCTCCCGGTCACCCGCAACCTTTACAAGCACGTCCTGGGTACGAACGTGCTCTTCGAGGAGATCAACCATGAGTTGGGGCTTCGCTTCACCTGGAGCCTCAGCACGTGCGCGCAGTTCGGCCTCGTCCGGCATGCGGTCCTGGAGAACATAGGCTCCGGGCCGGTTCGCGTCGACTATCTCGACGGGTTCCAGATGCTGCTGCCACCAGGCGTGGGCGAGGAGTCGTACGCTCGCCTGAGCTACCTGGCAGGTGCCTATATGCGCCACGAGGTCCTGCCCGACGTTCCGCTTGCGATCTACACTCTGAACTCGGCGATGGAGGATAAGCCTCTGCCGTACGAGTCCCTGCGCGCGACGGGCGCTTGGTCGGTTGGCCATCTCCACCCGGAGGTCAACCTGTCGGACCGGAGCCTCCGAGCATTTCGGGCGGGCGAGAAGGTCGCCGTCGAGCGAGAGCTGAGGGGCGACTTCGGGTCATACCTGGTGGCTGATGGTGTTGATCTCGAGCCTGGGGAGCGACACTGCTGGTTCACTGTCGCCGACACGGCCCTCGACCACGCTCGGCTCGTTTTGCTGCGAGACCGGCTCGCGAAGCCCAACCTTCTCGAGGCCGAGCTTCACACGGCTGTCTCTGCCGATCGGCAGAGCCTGCGCCGGCTGGTCGCGGCGGCCGATGGGCTGCAGGAGACGGCCGACGAGGCGGCCACCGTCCACCACTTCGGCAGCGTTCTCTTCAACTGCATGCGTGGTGGGACCTTCCTGGACTCGTACCGATTCCCGCGGCGCGATCTCGACACCTTCCTGCGGGCCCAGAACGCTCCGTTGCATGCCCGAATGGAGGGCTGGCTGGCCAGTCTGCCGGAGACGATCTCGCTCGCCTCGCTCCGCAGCGCTGTGGAGGCCACGGGCGATGCCCAGCTCATCCGGCTATGCGGGTCGTATCTGCCGCTGATGTACAGCCGACGCCACGGCGACCCGAGCCGACCCTGGAACCGCTTCTCGATTCACGTCAGGGGCGAGAATGGGGAGCCGGTCTACGGGTACCAGGGCAACTGGCGCGACATCTTCCAGAACTGGGAGACGCTGGCCCAGAGCTTCCCCGGCTTCCTCGAGCAGATGCTGGCGGTCTTCCTGAACGCGTCGACGGCGGACGGCTACAACCCGTACCGGATCGGCCGCGACGGCGGCATCGACTGGGAGGTGGCCGATCCCGACGATCCGTGGGGCCACTTCGGCTACTGGGGCGACCACCAGATCGTGTATCTGCTCCGGCTGCTCGAAAGCGAGGAGCGGTTCCGGCCCGGAGCGCTGGCTTCATGGCTCAATAGACGCGAGTACTCCTACGCCAACGTGCCGTATCGGATCGCCGGGCTGGACGCCACTCTGGCCGATCCGCGCACCACGATCACTTTCGACGTGGCGTTGCATCGCCGACTCCTGGCCGCGGCCGCCGAGGTCGGGGCGGATGCCAAGCTGGTCGCGGACTCGAACGGCGACGTCCTGCTCGTCTCCCTGGCTGAGAAGTTGCTGGTGCCGCTGCTGGTCAAGCTCACCAACTTCATCCCCGACGGCGGGACATGGCTGAACGCGCAGCGCCCCGAATGGAACGACGCCAATAACGCGCTGGCTGGTTGGGGTCTGTCGATGGTGACGGTGGCCCACGCGCGGCGTTACCTGCGCTTCTGCGAACGGGTCTTTACCGGGTCCGAGCCGGTCGAGCTCTCCGAGCCGCTCGCCGTCCTGGTGGAGCGCCTGACGGCGATCTACGGCGCCGCTCCCGTGACGTTCGACGACACCTCGCGATACGAGTTCCTCGTAGCGGCCGGACGGGCCGGCGAGGAGCACCGTCGCGCGGTCTATGCCGGCGGGCTGGGGACCCGGCGATCCGTGCCCATGGCCGCCCTGCGTGAGCTCGTCGGCCGCGCCCTGCCCGTCCTCGAGCGGGCAATCCTGGTCAACCGTCGGGACGACGGCCTGTACCACGGCTACAACCTCCTCCATGTCGAGGCCGGGCAGGCTCATGTCACGCATCTGTTCCCGATGCTGGAGGGTCAGGCCGCCGTGCTCGGCTCCGGGCTGCTGGCCCCGGCCGAGGCGCTTGCCGTCCTGCGCGCGCTTCGCTCCAGCGATCTATACCGGGCCGACCAGAACAGCTACCTTCTCTACCCGGACTTGGCCCTCACTCCCTTCCTGCACCGCAACACGATCGCCTCTGTGCCGCCGCTGGACGACCCGCGGGTCTTCGTCCGCGACAGCCACGGCCAGTGGCACTTCCAGGCCGACCTGCGAAACGCCAATGACCTGGCCGGCCGCCTTGACGCCATGAAAGTGGACGAGCAGGTCCGCGAGGCCACTCTGGACCTCTGGGAGACTGTCTTCCGACACCGCGAGTTCACCGGTCGAAGCCGCACCTTCTTCATGTTTGAGGGCCTCGGCAGCATCTACTGGCACATGGTCGCCAAGCTGCTGGTGTCGGTTCTGGAGTGCTACCAGGCGGCCATCGAGCCGGAGATCGGCGAGGTCGACGTCGATGCCGCAGCGGCGCTGGCTGACGCCTACGACCACGTGCGCGACGGCCTCGGCTTCCGCAAGTCGGCTGCCGTCCAGGGGGCCTTCCCGTGCGATCCCTACTCGCACACGCCCCGAGATCGCGGCGCGCAGCAACCGGGAATGACCGGCCTCGTCAAAGAGGAGGTCCTGGCCCGCTGGGGCGAGCTTGGCGTGCAGGTTCGGGGAGGCAGGCTGCGGTTTGCGCCGAGGCTCCTGCACCGGGCCGAGTTCGAGGCAGTGCCACACCGGTTCGACTACGTCGACATCGCCGGCCAGGATCGGTCGTGGGAGCTGTCCGCGGGCAGCCTGGCCTTCACGTATTGCGGTACTCCGGTCTGCTACGAGCTGGCCGACCGGGCCTCCGTCCTCGTGGATCGTGTAGCCGGCCCGAGCGAACTGATCGCCGGCGACGAGCTGCCCCGTGCCGCGAGCGAGTCTGTCTTTGCCCGGGATGGCTCGATCGTGCGGCTAATCGTCCGCGTGCCGCGGGAGGCGCTCCGCCTCCTGGCCACCGAAGCGCTCCCAACGGCGCAGAGTGGCCGCAACGTAGACCGGGTCTTTTTCCAGGGCTTAGCATCGAGCGCCACAAGGTCCAAGGAGTAGGAATGCCAGTGTCGTATTCGGGTCGCCCCAGGCGGCCTCGCCGATGGCTCAGTCGCCTCGGTTCAGTCGCAGTCGTACTCTTCGTGGCGGCCTGCGGCAGCTCCGCCGCCACGGGTACACCAGGTGCCTCGGGTGCCTCTAGCCCGGCGGCGTCCGGGTCGCCGTCCTCCGCCCGTCCCTGGATGGACGCCACCAAGTCCGTGGATGATCGAGTGGCGGCGCTGCTAAGTCAGATGACCCTGGCCGATAAGATCGGCCAGATGACTCAGATCGAGATCGGCTCAATCGATGCTCCGACCTCGGCACAGTTCGATCTTGGCTCGATCCTCAACGGCTGAGGCGGAGCGCCCAAGGCCGGGAACACCCCGCAGGCCTGGTATGACATGGTCAACGGGTATCAGCAAGCGGCCCTCGGGACACGCCTGGGCATCCCGATCATCTATGGCCTCGACGCCGTACATGGGAACAACGACATTGTCGGCGCGACGATCTTCCCCCAGAACGTCGGCATGGGGGCCACGAAGGACCCCGCCCTCGTAACGAAGGAGTGCGCCGCGACGGCCCTCGAGATGAACGCCGTCGGGATCCGGTGGAGCTTCGGTCCGGTCATCGCGGTTCCGCAGGACATTCGCTGGGGCCGCACGTTCGAGGGCTACAGCGAGAACACCGACCTCGTCTCCAAGCTCGGCACGGCCTGCGTCCAGGGCTTTCAAGGTTCCAGCCTGTCCGCACCTGACACCGCGGCGGCGACGCTGAAGCACTTCATCGGCGATGGCGGAACGGCCTTCGGCAGCTCCACGGCGATCGGCCCGACCGGGCCCTACCTGCTCGACCAGGGCGTCGACCAGATGGATGAGGCCACGCTGCTCAAGCTTTTCCTCCCGCCGTACCAGGCAGCGATCAAGGCCGGCGCCAGAATCGTCATGGCCTCTTACTCGAGCACAACCGCCGGTAAGGTCCACGGCGACAAGCATCTGATCACCGACATCCTCAAGACCCAGCTAGGTTTCACCGGTTTTGTCGTCTCCGACTGGGGCGCCGTCGACCAGGTGGTACCCGGTGACTACTCGGCCTCCGTCGCCCAGTCGATCAACGCCGGCATCGACATGGTCATGGTCCCGACTGACTACATTCGATTCATCACAACCATGACGTCGCTGGTGCAAGCCGGGACGATCTCGCAGGCCCGGATCGACGATGCGGTCACCCGGATCCTCCGCGTCAAGTTTGAGATGGGACTGTTCGAGAACCCGATGCCGGCCGCGGGTAAGGTTTCCGAAGAAGGGTCGGCTGCCGATCGCGCGATCGCCAGCCAGGCAGTCTCCGAGTCGGCCACGCTGCTCAAGACGAGCTCGGGCACTCTGCCGATCGCGACTGCCGGGACCAAAGTCCTCCTCGCCGGTGAGGGCGCCGACGACATCGGCATCCAGTGCGGCGGTTGGACGATCACCTGGCAGGGCTCAACGGGGGATACCACCACCGGCACGACCCTCAAGGACGCTCTCGCAGCCAAGCTGGGTGACAACCTCACCTACGACCAGAACGCCGCCTTCCCGGCCGGTACGAAGGCCGACGTTGGCATCGTCGTTGTGGCCGAGCGGCCCTACGCCGAAGGCGTGGGTGATTCCTCGACGCTCACGCTGCCGCCTCAGGACGTCGCTCTCGTCGCGAAGATGCGGCCGGAGGTGAACAAGCTGATCGTCGTGGTCATGTCGGGCCGGCCGATGCTGCTCGACGACTTCTCGTCGACTGACGCGGTCGTCGCGGCCTGGCTCCCCGGAACGCAGGGCGAAGGCCTGGCCGACGTCCTGCTCGGCGCCAAGCCATTCGTTGGGACCACGCCGTACACCTGGCCGAAGACGGCAGCGGATGCGCCCAGAGTCGGCAAGTCCGCTTGCGATGGGGCGGTCTACCCGGTCGGCTACGGCCTTGACGCCACGGGCAAGCTCCTGGGCCCGGCTGCCTGCTAGCTCCTGCTCGAGCTCCTTGACTTGGCCGGTGGACGGTCAGGCTCCGAGAACGACCGGGGGCGACCTCTGGATGATCTCCTCTGAATGTCAGGCCCTTGCTTCTCGGCTGCGTTCCCATCCCCGGGTTGCGCCGTCAGTGTCGCGATCCTGACCGCCGGAGGCGCACGGAGTTCTGATACGCACTGTCCGACCCGTCGTACGCTATCGGCGCAACCGCATGAGGTCCCGGTAGATGACGCAGATGCCAGGCCTGGACGGCGCGCCCTTCGTGGCCTCGCCGGATCGATATCAGGTCATGTCCTATCGCCGGTCCGGCCGTAGCGGGCTGGAGCTGCCGCTCCTCTCGCTCGGCTTCTGGCACAACTTCGGCGACGCCTCGTCAGGCACCACGCGGCGGGCGATCGTCCGTCGGGCGTTCGATCTCGGCATCACCCATTTCGACCTGGCCAACAACTACGGCCCGCCCTACGGCGCGGCCGAGACAAACGCCGGCCGCATCCTGCGCTCCGATTTCGGGCCATACCGGGACGAGCTCGTGATTTCGACCAAGGCAGGCTGGGACATGTGGCCGGGGCCGTACGGAGACCGGGGCTCGCGCAAGTACCTGCTGGCCAGCCTGGACCAGAGCCTGAAGCGGCTCGGGCTCGACTACGTCGACATCTTCTACTCACACCGCCTCGACCCCGACACCCCGCTCGAGGAGACGCTCGGCGCGCTGGACACGGCCGTGCGTCAGGGCAAGGCGCTGTACGCCGGCATATCGTCGTACCCGCCCGCGGAGACGCGCCGGGCCGCGGCGATCATGCGCAGCCTGGGCACGCCTCTGCTCATCCACCAGCCGTCCTACTCGCTCCTGAACCGTTGGATCGAGGACGGCCTCCTCGACGCGCTCGGCGAGGAGCAGATCGGCTGCATCGTGTTCTCGCCCCTGGCGCAGGGCCAGCTCACGAACCGCTACCTCAACGGCGTGCCGGCCGGATCGCGGGCGACGCACTCCCGGTTCCTGACCGTCGCTGAGATCGAGGAGAACCTGCCGCGCGTTCGCGCCCTCGACGCAATCGCCGCCCGTCGCGGCCAGACGCTGGCCCAGCTGGCACTCGCCTGGGTGCTGCGCGATCCGCGGGTGACCTCCGCGATCGTCGGCGCCAGCTCGGTCGAGCAGCTCGAGGATGACGTCCGGGCACTCGGGCGGCTGGATTTCCAGCCGGACGAGCTGGCGGAGATCGACCGCTGCCTGGCCGGGGGCGAGCCTGGCGAACCGACAGCCCCTGGCTCCTGATCCGACGACCGACCGCGCCCTGCGCCCCTCTGTGCGCTATCCAGACCAGCGCCTCACCTGACCGGGCCGATTCAGCGGCGGCCGAGCAGCGCGGTCATGCGCTTGCCGGCCCCTTGGTCGGGATCCAGGCTCAGCGCCGGCGCTCCTCGAGCTCCATCTGCTCGAGGGCCACGACGATGGCCAGCGCGAGGGGCACCTCGAAGTTCGCCACGACCTGCACGCCGTAGCTGTCACGAATGCTGAGGAACTTGCGCGAGGCGAAGATCAGCTGGCTTCCATTTCGCATCACATGGAACTCGCGGTTGATGAAGTCGCCGGTCACCGTCAGCACGGTGCCGTCGGCGAGCGTGATCGTGAAGTGGTCGCCCAGGAGATTGAACAGGGCCTCCTGAATGGTGGCGACCACAGCGTCGGCTCGTTTGATCTCGAAGGTCCGGTGCACGTGCGCCAGCGACTGGCCGATCTCGTACAGCGTGTTGTCGGTCGGATCGAGGAGCAGGAGAGTGCGACGCAGGCTCAGTGCCTTGCCGTCGACCGCGAATACGTGGTTGCCCGCCTCATCCTCGATCCAGAGGTCGCCCCCGAGCGAGAAGAGCTGCTGATTCAACACGTACGTGTGCGCGGCGAACGACATCGTCGAGTCTCCGATGGGGGTCTTGGGCTGCGGCCAGTGTAGGCCTTCGGCCCCCGGCCGACCCTGGGCGGCCGGGCCGGGCCGCTACGTGCGGCGGGGCGGTCGCGTCCCCGAGCGTGCCGGGACGACCTGCCCGACCGGCGCGGCTCCTCTATCGTTCGCCGACGGCCCCGACCCGCCGTCGTGGGGTCATGGCTGCCGAATGGCCAAAAGGATGGATAGCCGACCGGGTTCGCGGTGGACTAGGGTGCGCGCCATGGACGAGACCGGTCACATCTGCCCCTGGTGTTCCACTTCGATCCCGGCCGGAGCAGCTGCCTGCCCCAGGTGCGGCGCCGTCGTCGAGGGCGCCGTCGCTCCCGACATTCCCGGCGTGACGGTCGTGGATAGCAAGGCCGCGCCGGGCCATGGCGAGGGCCGGGTTCCCGACGCCTTCGATCCCAAGTCCTGGCTCCAGGCTGGCCGCGACGACCAGATGGCCAGCCCCGACGCGGTCCTCCCGCCCAGCGAGGCCGTGCGCCTCGAGATGCGCAAGATGGAGCTCGAGGCCGAGATCGAGAACGCCGGCCGGTCGGTGATGAGCCCAACCCGCGACGAAGCCCGCAACGTCGGGAAACCCTCCCGCGAGGCGCTCGAGGCGTTTGAGGCGGGCCAGCTGGACACGACCGGGCCCGCGGGAGAGACCGACCTTGCCGAGCGAGCGAAGACCTGGGAAGACGAAGAGAAGCGCTGACCCGGCCCGACTGCACCGCTCGCCGCCGGGCTGCCGGACGGAGCCGCCGAGCTTGACGGTCCGCCACCCAGAAGCGTAGCCTGCCGGCAATGCGACGCCGTCTGGCGGCAGTCCTGGCGCTCACCGCTTTGATGTGGCTGCCAACCACCGTTACGGGCCCAGCCGCGGTCCATGCCGCCAGCACCTGTACGGGCTGGACCAGCACGCGTGTGCCGCCACCCACGATTCGCGTGCTTCGAACCAGTGGCCCGTCGAGCGGCCACGTTCAGACCGTCAACTTCAAGAGCTACGTCCAGATCGTGCTGGCGGCCGAATGGCCGTCGAGCTGGCCGGCATCGACGCTCCAGACGGGGGCCATCGCCACCAAGCAGTACGGCTGGTACTTCACGATGCACTATCGGGGCGGGACCGCCCACGGCGCCTGCTACGACGTGGCCGACAACACCAACGACCAGATCTATCAGCCGGAGTCCCGCACTCCCTCGGCCGGACAGCTCGCCGCGATCAACGCCACCTGGAACGAAAGCCTCACGAAGAACGGCTCGTTCCTGATGACGGGCTACCGCTCCGGCGCGAACGGCTTGCCCTGCGGGGCGGACGCCGATGGGTCGCACCTGTTCCAACACAGCTCGGTCGATTGCGCCAACCAGGGGATGACGGCCGACGAGATACTCCACGTCTACCTCGACCCCGGCCTGGCGACATGGCGCCCGGCGACCGATCCGGCGGCCATCTTCTTCTCGCCCGCCGTTCAGAGCCAGGTGACGGTCGGTAGCTCGGCGACCGTGGCCTGGACCGAGGAGCTTACCGCCGGGACGACGATCACCGCCCGCAACGTCACGCTGATGATGGCCCTGCCCCAGAACGGCAGCTGCGCGGTGGACCGCTGGCTCCCCGGCTCGCCGGCCTGGCAATCGACCGGCGCGTCGCCCCAAACAGTCACAGGCCTCAAGACCGGCTACTGCTATCGCTTCGTCGTGGCGCTGACCGACTCGACGAACGTCACGACGCGGACGCTCTCGGGGCCGATGCTGGTCGATCCCGCGGCGCCGAGCGCCACTTTCACGAGCCCGGCGCCCAACGTCGTGACGGCCATCGGCGGCCTGAGCGCAACCGTCCGGTGGACGGAGACGCCCACCCCCGGAACGCACATCGTCAGCCGCCGCCTGGTCACGGAGCGGGCGGCGCAGCCGGCGGCCGGGACCTGCGCGGGGGCTCAGTGGAGCACGCTGCGAACCACGACGAGCGCCTCGCCGGTTTCCTCAACCGGCCTGCTGAAGCTCTACTGCTACCGCTACCGGCTCGTTCTGACGGATAGCGCCGGCCACAAGAGCACGACGGTCTCAGGCGACCTCAAGACCCCGGCCGCCTGACGCCTTCGGCCAGGTCTCGGCTGCCATCCCGATCGGCCCCGCATTAGCCTCTGCGTCCTTTCGGGCGTACGATTGGCTCTGCCAGTTGTCGAGGGGCAAGTGAACCCTCACCGGAATCGGGGTGACGACTATGGAACCGAACGAGCCGGGTGGCGAAACGGGCGGTAGCGAGCAGGGCGGCGGTCCTCGCCGCGAGCAGGCCCGCGCAGTCGCCGAAAAGATGATCTCCCAGCTCCAGGTCATGATCGACCAGGCCGGCAAGACGGCCGGGCCGGTCCTGCGCGACGTGGCGGCGAAGGCCGCCGAGCTGGCGGCAGTGGCGGCCGAGAATGCCGGCCCCGTCGCCCACAAGGCGGCCGACGTCACAGAGCACGTGGGCGATCGCCTGGCCGCCCGGAGCAAGGACCTGGCCGCGGATCTGCGCAAGGCCGCCGAAGCGGCGCGCGCCCACAACGCCGAGGCCTCCGACGAAGGCGCCGGGCCGGACGCCGGGACCAAAAAGGACGACGGTCCGGAAGACTAGAGCCGGTCGAGTCGCGCCCTGAAGATCTCGACGCCGTCGGTTCGGGTCAGGCGATAGGCCCAGCCGCCGGCGAGTGGCCACGCCCTGCCGAACAGGGGCTCGTCGCGCTCGGCAGAGCTGGCGAAGTCCAGCACGTAGCGCCTCGGTGTGGCGGCGAGCAGCTGCCCCTGGCCGGCGGCCTCGAGCGCCTCCTCGAAGTAGTCGAGATACACGCTGTTGTTGACGTGGTCCAGCGGATCCAGGTCGCGCCGGTGAACGTGGAAGCGCCGCTCGACGGCGTCCTGCGGCGCCACCGGCAGCGCCACCTTGTGCATCTCGAATGTGGTCCCGCCGTCGACGACGAACCTGTGGAAGTCGACCGGAACCCGCGTCGGCACGCCGCGCTCGTTGGTCATGACCCAGTCGATCTCCAGGCGGGCCAGCAGCCTGCCGGTCGGATCGCGAACATCGCTCTCGCGCCTGGCGCTGATGCGCCGGTAGCCGGTTACGCGCGTGCTGACGAGCACCTCGGCGTAGGTTTGGACCGGCGCGAAGACGTCCAGCTCGACCGCCCGAACCAGCCAGAAGAGGCCTCGCTCGCCGTACCAGTCGCGCCCGAAGCCGAGCAGCGTGGAGTGCTGCCAGGCGACGTCGGCCGCCCAGGCCAGGTAGATCGCCGCCCGGATCGTCTCGCCGGCGGTCGACTCTTCGAAGCGGACGCGATACGGCCGGACGATCCGGTAGGGCAGTTGGTCGCGCAAGAGGTCCCGCCCTTGTGGCGCCATGTCCGGCGTTCGAGCCTCGTCGGCTGCGTGTTCGCTCACGGGTGCGCCTCTCCAAGCGCGTCGATGTCCTCGAGGCCGACCAGCCGCGTGTTGTCGTGCCGGGCCGTCGATCGTTCGAGCCGGATCTTCGCGGATCGGCGCGCGTCGAAGACGACGATGGCGACGGCGAGATCGATCTCCTCGTCTGCCGCGTGTGCCCGCGCGTCGTCGAGCTGGTTCAGGACGTCGGCATTGATGCCGCGCGCGCCCCACTTGCAGTCGTACACTCCCGGCCGCGCCTGGGCTTCGACCGTGACGTCGTAGGGGTGGATCTCGGCCGTGACGCCGTCGAAGAGGACACGCCGCTCCCGCCTCACGGGTCCGCCGCGGCGGGCGAGAAGCTGCGCGGTCAGCTCCTCCACGACGGCGCCGCGATACTGGCTGCGGGCCTGCTCACCGCGATTGGCGACCTCGAGAGCCGCGGCCAGCAGGCGCTCGGCGCGTTCGCGGAGGGCCCCCGCGGACCCCTTGCCAAAGAGCGACGGGAAGATGCGCCGCCACGTGCCGGGGTCCGTTCTCTCCCCGTTCATCACCGCGCGGGCCATCCAGCGCTCCGCCCTGGTGGCCTCGGCCAGCAGCGTCGCGACGCGGGCAACCAGCGGGTCGGCCTGGATCCCGGCGTAGACCACGGCCCGGGCATCGCGGGCGGCGTCCTGGAATCTCATCGTTCGGACCGGCGCGGCTCGGGCCGGGGTGGCTCGGGCCGGGGTGGCTCGGGCCGGGGCGGCTCGGGCCGGCGCAGCGCCCGGAAGGGCGAGTCCTGGTCGGGCTCCGGTGGCTCGGGTTCGGTTGCGCCTGCGCCTTCGGCCGGCCCGGTCTCCTCGTCCACGTCTCCGCCCAGCGCCAGGGCGACCACGTGCGGGAAGGTCGAGAGCCAGTCGATCGCCCGATGCGGATCGCTGATCAGCGCGATCTCTGCGATGGCCTCGTCCACGGCTGCGACGGCTTGGGCGTCGAGTGGCGCCTTTCCGCCGGCGAGCGCCTCGATGCTCGGCAGATACGCGTCGGTGAGGTCCGTGACGTACTGCCACTCATCCTCGACCGTCTCCGCCAGGTCGGCCAGCGCCCGGTAGGCAGTCGCGGCTCTCTCGGCGATTTCGGCTCTCTCGTTCACGCGCCAAGCGTACCGGATGCGCCGCGGCCGGGGGCGACCAGCAGCGGCTTACTGGGCAACCTGCCAGGTCAGGCCCCCGTCGTGGGTTTCGGCGTGCTGGCCCACGGGGAGCGGGGCAGGTGCGTTTCCGTGGAGGCGGCCGGCGCAGCAACGACCGGAACGACGATCGGCATCATCACCTCGTACACGCCGCGGGTGGCCGTTTCGTTCTACGGTAGCGGCGGACGGCGATCGAATCGAGCGACACAACGGAGGAGCAAGCGATGGATCTAGGTCTGGCAGGGCGGACGGCCCTGGTCGGCGGCGCATCGGCCGGGCTCGGGCGGGCCAGCGCGGAGCGGCTCGCGGCGGAGGGCTGCCGGCTGGCGCTGTGGTCGCGCGGCGGCGAAGCCCTGGAGCGTGCGGCCGGCGAGATCCGGCGGGCTCACTCCGCCGAAGTCGCCACGATTGGCGGCGATGCCGCAGACGCGTCGACTGCCGCGCTGGTCGCAGCCGCCGCCGAGAAGGCGCTCGGCCGGGTCGACATCGTGGTCCTGAACGCGGGTGGGCCGCCTACCTCCGAGGCGACGAAGACGGACCCGGAGGAATGGCGGCGCTCCTTCCAGCTCCTGGCGATCACCCCGATCGAGCTCACGACGCTCCTCTTGCCGGGGATGCGGGCTCGCAAGTGGGGCCGAGTGGTTTCGATCATGTCTTCGGGGATCCGCCAGCCAATTCCGGAGCTTTCGTACTCGAACGCGTGCCGGAGCGCGCTCGCGGCCTGGCTAAAGACGATCTCGCCGGAAGTGATGGCCGACGCCGTGACGGTCAACGGCGTCCTGCCCGGCCGGCTCGACACTGCCCGGGTCGCCTCGCTCGACAGGACGCGGGCCGAACGATCGGGATCGTCGCCCGAAGATGTTCGGGCGCAGTTCGAGCGGGCCATCCCGGCCGGCCGATACGGCGACCCGGACGAGCTCGGCGCCTACGTCGCCTGGCTCTGCTCGGACCTGGCCCGCTACCAGACGGGCACGTTCGTCCCGATCGACGGCGGGTCTCTGCGCGCTCTGCCGTAGCCGGCGAGGTCCGTCGCGTCAGTCGCCGCGATGTCCGCGGGATTCGATGCCGAAGGCGGCCCAGCGGCCGGTATACGGCAGCCAGTCCTCGTCGACGCGCTCGACGATCGCTGAGGCGGGACCTTCCTGGAGGGCGTCGAGCAGATCCTCGAGGTCCACGCGCGGACCCTCGACCACGACGCGGACGCTGCCGTCCTGGTCGTTGGCGACGAAGCCGGTCAGTCCCATCCGCATCGCCCGCACGGTGACGAAATAGCGAAAGCCCACACCCTGGACTCGGCCTCGAACGACCGCCTCCAGGCGCGCCAGGTCGCCCGGCTTGCTCATCGGAGCGTCATGCGGCGCGGCCCGATCGAGGCCAGGCCACGGCCAGCACGTCGAGGGCGAGCTCCGGATTGACGTTCTGGTCCACCGCGGACTCGATCTCGGCGAGGCGGGTCAGGAAGGCGGGCAAAGAGCCTGCAGGGAGGGTGGGGGCGACGGCGGCGAGCTCGTCCAGCAGTTCGGGGTCGTGGAGCGCGCGACGGCCGCCCAGGCCCGCGACCGCGAGGTCGCGGGCGACGGAGGCCCAGATGCCGATCAGCGCCGAGGCGGCCGCCCGGCGGTCGGTGGCGGAGACCTTCGGCGCGACCGATTCGGCGCCCTCGTCAGGCTCGCCTTCGGCCCCTTCGTCCTTCGGCCCGGTCGCGGCCGCGGCCTTGCGCCGCGGCGTTCGAGCGCGAGCGTTCGCCCCACCCACTGCCTCGCCTGTGGCGCTGGCCCTGTCCCGCCCTTCGTTCAGGGCCGCCTCGAGCGCCGCCGCCGACGCCGTGAGGGCGCGCACCGAGGTGAGTCGCTCGTGCCGACCCGCCAGCAGCATGTCCAGCAGGCCCCGCGATATCTCGCCGCGCAGCCGGGCCGCGTCCGGGGCGCGGGCGTAGGCAAGGGCCAGGCCCGGACAGCCCGCGGCCAGTCGAGCGAACCGGGCTGCCGAGTGCGCGTCGGCGGCGCCGAGCTCGCCCAGCCAGCGTTCGATATCACGTCCCGCGACCGGACCAAGGCGCACGCGGACGCAGCGCGATCGGACCGTCGGCAACAGGCATTCCTCATCGTCGGCGCAGAGAACGATCGTCACTCCAGGCGGCGGCTCCTCGAGCATCTTGAGGAGCGCGTTCTGCGAGTCCTCGTTCATGCGATGGGCCGCTTCAACGATGGCGATCCGTGCGCCGCCCTCGAGCGGAAGGAGCGCCAGTTCGCCGATCAGGTGGCGGACCGTGCCCGGCTCCGGATCCGTGGCCCCGCCGATGCGGACCTGCAGGCCCGGGCCTGCAGGCGCCAGTCGGTGCAGGTCCGGGTGATTGCCCGAGGCCACGAGCCTGCAACCCCGGCACTGACGGCACGGCCGCGCGCCACGATCCGGGTGCGAGCACAGGAGCCCGGCCGCGAGGTCCAGGGCGAGGGTGGTCTTGCCGCTTGAGGCCGGCCCGACGAGCAGGACGGCGTGCGGCACGGAGCCACTCACCATGGCGGCGATCGCGGCCAGGGCGCCTCGCTGGCCGCGCGTCGCGGCGTTTTCCATGGGCGGCGGGCCTGAGCGAGCCCGGGGCGTCGGAGCGGCTATTCGCCGGCCGGCTCGCCGGTGCTCGCGGCCGGCTCGCCTTCGGCTGCGGACGCCTTTCGGCGGGCCGGAGCGCGTCGCTTGGGCGCGGCTTCAGCGTCGCCGGCGGCCGGGGCGGCAGCTGGGGCCTCTCCGGCGGCCTCCTTGGCAGCGGGCTTGCGCCGGCCGCGGCTGGCCGGCTGAGCGGGGGCTGGGGCCTCGGCGCTCGCGCCGGCTTCGGCGCCGACGCTGGGGCCTTCGACCGGAGTGGCCTCAGCCTTGCGGCGCGCGCCCCGTCGGGCGGGTTCCCTGGGCGCGGCCTCCTCGCCGGCGGGGCCGGCGGGCTGGGACGAAGCCTCGGCTGGGCCCTCGGCCTGGCGGCTCAGCTTCGTCGAAAGCTGGGCTCGCAACAGCTCCTCGAGTTCCGGAGGAACTTCGCTCCACGGCTCGGCCGAATCGCGACCTCCACCGCGTGGCGCTGCACCTCCGCGGTGCACTTGGGGCTGCGGCTGCCGCTGCGGGCGCTCGTCGCGGCGGCGCTGGGGCTGCGGCTGGCGAGCCGGCTCCGGATAACGCAACGAAGACCGACCGAACCGCTCGCGCTCCACGGCGGAGGCGTAGGCGCTCCGAACGCCCCGGCCGCCGCCCTGTCCACCCCGGCCCTGGCCCCGACCGCCTCGCCGGCGCTCGGCCAGCAGGTACTCGGGGATCTCCGGCTCGGCGTAGTCCTCTTCGTCCGAGGATGAGATCGGCGCCAGGCGTTCGGGCCGGCCGGCCATCCCGATCTGGGAGTCCCAGATGGACCCGAACTGGTTGGGGTGGTTCGCGGGCGTGGCCGGGCCGGCCTCGCCCTCCTCGGCTTCTCCTGGGCCTTCCTCGCCCTTCGGGATCATGTCTTCGTGGCCTCGACCGCCGTGACCGCGACCTCTGCCGCCGCGGCGCCGGCGGCGCCTGCCGCCCTCCGTCGCTTGACCCTCGACGGTCTCGACTTCGCGCGCCTCTTCGCGCTCCTCGCCCACATCCTCGCGAGGCTCCTCGCCAGGCTCCTCGCCGGCCGGGGAGCCGCCGTCGGCGGCCTGCGCCCGCGAGAGCTTCTCGCCGGGCAGTGCCACGATCCGGGCGGGGCCACCGCCAGCGCCGCGGCCGCGACCGCCGCGCTCGCCACCGGCAGCCGGGGCTGCCTCAGCGTCGCGCGATCCGATCCGCCTGCCGCCGCGTCCGCGCCGGCCACCGCGACCCTCGGTCTGCTTGTCGGGAACCTCCGTCATGGAGAGGTCTTCTTCGTCACCCGGCACCCGCCGGCCGGAGCGCGACGAGTCGCGATCTACCCGGGCGAGCTGCGTGATGTCGAAGAAGGCGTCGGCGACGTCGATCAGGTCGGAACTGGTGTTGCCGCGGAAGCTGATGACCTCGACGCGAACTCCCATCTCCTGGACCGCCCGAATCGCCGGGGCGAAGTCGCCGTCGCCGCTGACCACGATAGCGACGTCGAGGTTACGGGCCGTCTTCATCATGTCGACGACGAGCTCGATGTCGAGATTCGCCTTGACCTTCCCGTCGCCGTACTTGCGGATGTCCTTGCTCACGACCTTGTAGCCGTGTCGGCCAAGGAAGCTGTGGAAGTTGCGCTGGTTCTCGTTTTCGGGATCGAGACCCGTATAGGCGTACGCACGGACGAAATCGCGTCCGGCGACCGCGGCTTTGAGCAGCGTGACGTAATCGATGTCCGCGCCCGCCGCTTTCGCGGCATAGAAGATGTTCGCCACGTCAACGAAGACGGCGACGTTCTTACTCACTAGAGACTCCTTGATATGACGGGCTCGACGGCCCTCGCCGTGGCCCTGGACCCGTGGCGCCGGCGCTCCCTGGCAGCTCGGCCGCGACGGTATTGCTAGCGGGTTACCGGCGCCCTGACCGGAACTTCCGCTCGATAGATGTTGGCCGCGTCCGGAGCGAAGCCATGCCGGATCAAGCACGCTCGCAGCGTGGCGTCATCTGACACGGCGATTTCGACTGTGGTGCAGCCCTTTCTTCGCGCCGAGGTCATGATCTCCTCGATCAGCCCATCGGTGACTTTTTCGGCGCTGTGCCCCGGGGCCACGACCAGCACGTCAACCGTGCCGACGAACCCACCGGCCCGGACCGATGGCCTCAGGCCGAGCACTGCACCGCCGGCTATCTGACGACCCGCCTCGGCTACCACGACGCTCGCATTCGGCATGTAGACGAGCTGGCGCAGCAGGCCTATCGCGTCCAACGGAGTGCCGGCGCCGGGCGCCGATCCCATCTCTACGCATAGCGCATACAACCGATCGACATCGGTGATGCGGGCCTGCCTGACCAGGTAATCCACTCGAATGCCGAACCTCGCGTCGAGATGGGCGATCGCACTGACGAAGCGGCCGCTTGGGCCTCGCCGGCCGGCGTCCGCGCGCATTTCGTGCGAAACCCTCGGGTGGCGAGCGTCTTTCGGGCTCGACAGCCACGCCAGGTGGGTCGGCGGCCGCGCTCATGCGTCCGGCTCGCCGTTCCCTACTATACGCCTATCGGCCGAACGCGCCCTCGAGTCTGTGCGGGTTGCGATCCGAGCCCGGGCCTAGAAGCGGCGGCGGGCCTCCCACAGCTCGAAGACGCCGCGGGCGAAGACGATCAGGCCCAGGGCGGCCAGCCAGAAGCCCGGACCGCGCAGCGGCTGAATCGGCGGCGTCTGGCCGGTGTAGAGCAGCAGCCCTGCCTGAAGCATCGCGACAATGCGCAGGACGTAGGCCGCGAGCGCGACGCAGAGCAGCACCAGATACGAGATGGGCTTGTCGATCGCGATTGGCGATTCCGCCGCATATGGCAGCGTGATCAGCAACAGCGTCGCGACGGCGGCCAGGAACAACAGAAACCCCCATCCGTCAGTGACGCCGATGTCGCTCCGGGCGGCAAGCTCCCCGGGCCCGCCGCCCAGCTGCCACCACTGCAGCATGCAGGCCACGACGAGGATCATGGCGCCGACGGTGACGATCCAGCGACCTCGCTGGATGGGACTGTGATGCATTGCGGCCCCCTAGGACTCGTAGGCCTCGGGGCGCAGCACGCCCACGAAGCGCAAATTCCGGTATACCTCGCCGAAGTCGAGACCGTAACCGATGACGAAGGCATCCGGGATCTGGAATCCCGCGTAGTCTATCGGGATGTCCACCAGGCGCCGGGCCGGTTTGTCGAGAAGCGCGCACACCTTGATCGACTGCGGGTTCTTGCCCCGGAGATACCGAAGCAAGTAGTTGAGCGTCAGGCCGGTGTCGATGATGTCTTCGACGAGGAGCACATCACGACCATCGATCGGTGAGCTCAAGTCCTTGAGGATACGCACCAGGCCCGACGATTCGGTCGAGGTCCCGCCATAGCTCGAAACCTCCATCAGGTCGATGCGCAGCGGGAGATCGATCTGGCGCATCAGGTCGGCCATGAACGGAAGCGAACCCTTCAGGACGCTGACCAGCGTCAGTTCGCGGCCGGCGTAGTCGGCACTGATGCGCCTGCCCAGCTCGGCCACCTTGGCCCGAATCTGCTCTTCCGAAAGCAGGATCTCGGCGACATCAGCTTTCAGATCCTGGGAGTGCTTCATGGCTGCCCCTTACTTCACGTGATAGGCGAGCTGGGAGCCGACGCGGCGGCCCGACGCACGGCGCGACGGCGTGCGTCGCGGGCGCGGCGAGCGCGTGAGGTCCGCATGACAGGGTCTCCGGCGGCCGTCGACGACGACAGCTCGAGCGGCTCGAGGCGAAGTGTGTCGTGCCCGGCAGTCCCCCCGGCCTGGGCGTCGGACTCCGCTGCGGGCCGCGGGCCGACCTGACCGAGCGTTCCGCTCAGCTCGGAGACCAGCGCCGAGCGTCCGTACTTGAGCATGAGCGCACGGAAGTCGCGAGCGTAGAAGAGCTTGATCCGCAGGTTCGGATAGAGCTCGCGCAGGCGCCGGACCTTGCGGTTCTTCTTGCGGACCAACCGCTGCTGCAGAGTGGTGAGCTCGATGAAGAGCTCCAGATCGGGCAGGTAGAAGTCCGGGGCGAAGCTCTCCAGGACGTTGCCGTCGAGATCCCACAGAATCGGGAAGACCTGCGGCTCGTACTCCCAGGCGACCTGGTAGAAGTCGAGGATGCGGGCGAATTCGGCCTCGCTGGCGTGGGCGAACGAGTATGCGGCGCGGGCGTCGCGGGGCAGATCGGTTCCGCTCATCCGGGCCGGCCCGTCTCGCTGTCGGCGTCGCCACCGGACCCTTCCATGTCCCGCTCGGTGCCGAGCAGGCCTCGGAGGTCGCCCTGGTACCCGTCCAGGAAGAATCGCATCGCAACGACGTCCGCCTCGCTGATGGGGGTGGCGGCGCCGCGTGAGACCTCGATCTTACCCTTGCGGCGGCGCGCCGGCGAACTGCCCGCCACACTCTCGCTTTGCTCGGGCGAACTGCCGGCTGCGGCGAGTCCACCCGTCACCAGGGCCAGCGTCTGCGTCTGGCAGGTGAAGCAGACGAGCTGGACGAAAGCCACATCCTCGCGTTGCGCGAGCACCCTGATGCCGCTTGGGCCATACGGTTGGCCGCATTTCGTACAACCGGCGCCGAGCAGAGCCATGCGCAATCGCTCTCGCGGATCCACCTCACAAGTCTATCCGAGCGGCGGTTCGTCGGCCGCGTCGAGAGGCGACCGTTTTGTCGCAGATACTCCCCGGGGGTATGATCTAGCCCGGGAGGACCGATGGCGACAGACGAAATCGAGAAGTTGGGCGGTTCCCGACCGGTCCAGCGGAGCGATCTGGGAGGCGCGCCCGAAGCGCCCGCGGCAGGGTCGATCGGCGTGGGGCCGGGCACCCCTGGCATCGCCGAGATCTCGCTTGGGACGGCGGACGCCGGCGAACTGGAGAGCACCTTTCGACATGCGTACACGCGCGACCAGGCGACGTTGATCCGGCGCCTGCGCCGCATCGAAGGTCAGGTTCGGGGCATCGAGCGGATGATCGAGCGCCGCGAGTACTGCGTCGACATCCTGCAGCAGACGGCGGCCCTGCGCGCGGCCGTCGACTCCGTTGCGCTGCTGATTCTGGAGGACCACGTCCAGGGCTGCGTCAAGACCGCCGCCGAACAGGGGGACGCCGATCGATACATCGAGGAGGTGCTCGATGTCGTCCGCCGGACGCTCGGCAAGCCCGTTCGACCGCGCGTCTGAGGGGGCTCGGGGTGCCGCTGAGGCGCCTCGCGACGGGCTTGTAGGCGGGTCTCGAAGCCGGCCGAAGGGACCGCTCGCCGGCCGAGGCATTTCGTCCACGGCGCCCGGTCCGGCCGGCCACTTATCCACGAAAGTGGATGACTGGCTCGGTTTGGTGGAAAAGCGCGTTGACGCCGCGCCACTCCTCGCCTACCGTCCGACCTCCGCACCGCTGCTGCGGCCCGCCAATGGGTAACCGCGTTCGCGAGGGGTCTGGGGAAACCCGACCGAGGACCGGACAGGCGCGGGAAGACCTGGGGCTGCCGGGTGCGATACGAGTTGACGCCGGGAGCGGCGCGGTCCAGGGAGACGGTGATCCGGAAACGGCTCCGACTCCCGGCCGCGAACCGCTCCCGACGCGCGTCTGGGGCCTTGCGCCGCTCCCGCGCGAATACGGCCAGGTGCTGGATGAGGGCTTGCGCTCGATCGAAGGTGGAGGTCTTCCGGCGGAGGTTCGGGCCGCGATCGACGACCATGTTCGCCTGCTCCTGGCCTGGAACGAGGCGATCAACCTGAGCGGCATCCGCGAGGCGGCCCGGATCGCCCGCGAGCACGTCCTGGACAGCCTGGCCGCCATGCCGTTGCTCAGGCGAGCGGGGATCACCGAGTTGGTGGACCTGGGGAGCGGTGGCGGCTACCCTGGGCTGCCCCTCGCCCTGGCGCTGCCGGCCCGCCGGGCGCTGCTGGTGGAGTCGACGGCCAAGAAGGCCCGCTTCCTAGAGGTCGCGGCCGTGGCCCTCGGGGTGTCAGATCGCGTGGTGGTGGCGGCGGCACGGGCAGAGGATCTGGCGGCCGATCCGCGCCACCGAGGGCGCTGGCCGGCGGCGGTCTCGAGAGCCGTGGCGGATCTGACGGAGCTCTCGGAGCTTGCTCTGCCGCTCCTGGCGCGGGGCGGGCTGCTCGTGGCCTGGAAGCGGCTGCCCCTGGACGAGGAGCTGCGAGCAGCGGAGAGGGCGGTACGACAGCTCGGTGGCCGCGTGGTGGCCTGCGAGGCGGTGACCGTGCCGGGGCTGGCGGACCACGTTCTGGCGGTCGTCGAGAAGGTGGCCCCTACGCCGCCGGAGTTTCCACGCGGCGCGGCAGCCCGGCGGCGCCGGCCGCTCTGGCGCCGGCCCCTCTGAGGCAACGACGATGCGCATCGCGGTCATCTCCGACGTCCACTCCAACCTGCGGGCCCTGGAGGCCGTTCTCGCCTCGATCGGCTCCGTGGACGCCATCTGGCAGCTCGGCGACGTGGTCGGCTACGGGCCGGATCCCGACGCGGTGGTCGCGCGCCTGAGTGAGGCCGGCGCCATTGGAGTCAGGGGCAACCACGACGCTGCCGCCCTCGGCGACCTCGCCGTCGAGGACTTCAACGTCGATGCCCGCCTCGCCCTGGAGTGGACCCGCGCTCGCATTAGCGACGAGACGCGCCGTTACCTCGCAGCCCTGCCCGAGGTGCTCGTGCCGGCCGGCCTTGACTTCACGCTGGTGCACGGGAGCCCGCGTGATCCGATCTGGGAGTACCTGGTCTACACCCAGGAGGCGGCTGAGAACCTGGCCGCTTTCGAGACGCCGTATTGCCTCATCGGCCACAGCCACGTCCCAATGGTCCTGTGCCAGGGCCGCCACATGGAGCGGCTGCTGAAGGGGCCGTGCAGCCGCCACGAGCTCGACGGGCGGCGCGCCTTCCTGAACCCCGGCAGCGTCGGCCAGCCCCGAGACGGCGATCCCGCGGCGAGCTACATGGTCCTCGACACGGCGGCCGGCCACGCCCGCTGGGAGCGCGTGAGCTACGACATCGACGGCACGCAGAAGGCCATGCTGGACGCCGGCTTGCCGCCCCGGCTGGCGCGCCGGCTCAGCTTCGGCCAGTAGGGGCCGGGACGGCGGAAACCGCGTCCTGACCGCGTCCGATTCGACTCTTGCGTGAACCGCAAGGGTGGGCGTCGTGCTAGCCTTGCGCCGGTCCGACGAGGATCCGTCACCCGCCGGGCCGGGCGCGTCCCGGGGTGGCGGGGACGATCCCGCGGACAGCCGGGTCGCAGCCCAGCTCGAGTGTTGTTCGCAGCCGGCCCGGTCCAAGACCGCGAGCCGTTGACGCGTCAGAGCCCGCATCAGAGAGGATCAATCGGTCGATGACCGCTCCCAACTCGCCGCTCCGGGGCCGCAAGCTCGGCGACCGGCGCGTGGTGGTCGATCGGCCGCATTCCGCCTACTTCCGCTACGCCGGCCCCGGCGTGATGATCGCCAAGGCTGCCGCGAGCGCGCCCACGACCTCCTTCGGTCGCCGCCTGGCTCGCGTTCGCGCTCTCGTCTTCGGCAAGCCGCTTTCGAGCGCCCAGGAGATCGAGGAGCGGCTGTCCAAGAAGCTGGCCCTGCCGATCTTCAGCTCGGACGCCATCTCGTCCTCCGCATACGCCACCGACGAGATCCTGCGAGTCCTGATCCTGGCCGGGCTGGCCTGGATGACCTGGTCGATCTGGGTGGCCGGCGCCATCGCCCTGATGCTGACGATCGTGGCCTTCAGCTATCGCCAGGTCTGCCGCGGATATCCGTCGGGCGGTGGCGCCTACGTGGTCGCCCGCGAGAACCTCGGCCCCAATTTCGGCCTCATCGCGGCCGCCGCGCTGATGGTCGACTACGTCATGACGGTCGCCGTCTCGAGTGCATCGGCCCTGGCCAACCTGGCGACGGCCTTCACCGCCATCGAGCCATACAAAGTCGAGCTGGGCGCGCTCGTCATCATCCTGGTGACGGCGGCCAACCTCCGGGGCGTCCGCGAGTCGGGCAACATCTTCGCGATTCCCACGTACCTCTTCGTCGCAATGGCCCTGCTCGCCATCGGCGTCGGCCTGATGAACACCGTCACGGGCGCGGCGCACCACCTCAACCCGCCTCCGTTCGCGGAGCAGCCGGGAACCCAGGTCTTCACCCTCCTCCTCCTGCTCAAGGCCTTCGCCGGTGGGTCGGTCGCCCTGACGGGTGTCGAAGCCATCGCCAACGGCGTCCCAGCCTTCAAGCCGCCCGAGGCGAAGAACGCCGCGAACACGCTGATCCTCATGGCCTTGCTCCTGGGCACGATCTTCCTCGGGCTGACTTTCGTGGGCTTGCAGTACGGCGTGATGGCCACCACCTCTCAGGGTCCGACCGTGCTCGGCCAGGTGGGCAGTGCCGTCTTCGGCAGCGGCTTCCTGTTCATCCTGCTGCAGGTCAGCGCCGCACTGATCCTCTTCCTGGCCTGCAACACCAGCTTCAATGCCTTCCCGCGCCTGGCGGCCATCCTGGCCAAGGACGACTGCATGCCCCGCCAGTTCGCCTTCCGCGGAGACCGGCTGGCCTTCTCATGGGGCATCGTTGTCCTGGCCGCGGTCGCCATCGGCATGCTCTACGCTTTCGACGCGTCGGTCGGCGCGCTCATTCCGCTCTACTCGGTCGGCGTCTTCATCTGCTTCACGCTGTCGCAGGCCGGCATGGTCGTCCACTGGCGCAAGGAGCGCAGCTCGGGATGGGCGTGGCGAAGCGTGGTGAACGGCTTCGGCGCGATCCTGACCGCCGTCGTCTTCCTGGTGGTGGCCTCCGAGAAGTTCATCAACGGGGCTTGGATGGTCCTCATCTTCATCCCGGCCTTGATAGCGATGATGCTGTTCATTCGCCACCAGTACGCGTCCTCGGCCCGCCAGCTGCAGATGCGCCCCGGCACGGCCATCCCACAGCCCCACCGCCACAACCGGGCCGTGATCCCGATCTCGGGTGTCGATCGCGCGCTGGTCCAGGCCCTCAACGTGGCCCGCTCGATAACCACGGACATTCGGGCGGTCCACGTCTCGGACGACCCCGAGAAGAGCGCCGAGATCCGCGAGCTGTGGACGCAGGCCGTGCCGGACGTGCCCCTGGTTCTCGTGGAGTCGCCCTACCGGGCCCTGATCGGGCCCGTGGTGGCCTATCTCGACGTGCTGGACCGCTCCTGGCCCAACGAGCAAGAGAAGCCGATCACCTTCGTCCTCATCCCCGAGTACGTGGCCCGCAGCTGGTGGGAGCGGATGCTCTACAACCAGGCGGCCAAGCGGCTGCGGGCGGCGCTGCTGGGCCGGCCCCACACGGTGGTCATCAACGTGCCCTACCGGCGCGACGACTCCCATCCCGCGGCCACCGCGACCGAGCAGCCGGCAGGCACGCTGGTGGCGGCGGACAGCGGCCAGACCCACCCAGGAGAGGCGGCCCGGCTGCGCTGACCGGCGGGGGAGCCCGGCGGGTCGGATGGGCCGGAGCGTCGGGCCGAACGGCCGAGGAGCCGAGCTGCGAAAACCCATCCGCCTACTTAGCTTTGGCCCCTACGTGCCGGGCGGGCGGTGGTATCGTTCCGGGGCGAACGCGGTCTCATCCCGCCACCATGCGAGGCCGAGAACGGAGGTCAGGTGCCCGAGGCCAGCCACTCGGTCTTCCGGCGCGCCGTCGTGGCGCTGAGCGGAGGACCCGCCGACGCGACGATCGTTCGCCTGGCCTGCGAGCTTGGCCGCGCCGGCCATGCGGAGCTGATCGCGGTTCACGTGGTCGAGCTGGACTGGACCGTGCCGCTGGACGCCGATGTCGCCGAGCGGTCGGAGGAAGCGCAGCGTGTCCTGGACGCGGCCGAGGGAATCGCGGAATCCATGCACGGCAACCTCGAGTGCGTGCTCGTCCAGGCGCGCGACGTCGGAGCGGCGATCGTCGACGAGGCGGCTGCGCGCAACGCGGATCTGCTCATCCTGGGCCTTCCATACCGAACCCGATTCGGCGGCGACTTCGCCATCGGACGGGCAGTCCCCTACGCATTCAAGAGCGCCCCCTGCGCGGTGTGGGTGGTGCGTGAGCCGATGGGCGAGGAGTCTCGATGAAGATCGTGATCGTGGGCTGCGGTCGCGTCGGCTCGACGCTGGCCGAGAACCTCGACGCGGATGGCCACGAGGTGATCATCTTCGACATTCGAACGGCGGCCTTCGACCGGCTGCCGGCGACGTTCAAGGGCGCCGCGATCCGGGGCGACGGCACCGACGAAGCAGTCCTGCGCGCGGGCGGTGCGGACGGGGCCGACATCTTCCTTTCGCTGACCGAGGGCGACAACCGCAACGTGATGGCCGCCCAGGTGGCGACCGAGTCGCTCGCCATCCCGCAGGTGATCGCCAAGATCAACGACCCTGTTCGCGCCGCAGCCTACGCCGAGCTGGGAGTGGTAACGCTCTGCCGGACGAACCTGATCGTCGATACGGTCGCGCAGTACCTGAATCTGCCGATGTCGACCGGGCCGGGCATCGACACTCCGGAGGTGGAAAGCCGCAGGCATCCACACCCCACCGCGAGTGGCCTGCCGGTCGCCCCGATCGGCGAGGATGCAGAGTCTTCCAGCTCGAGTCGCGCCCCCGGGCCGCATGGCGGTACCGGCGAGCCTGGCTCCACGAGTCCCCGCAGCGTCCCGGGCAAGGAGGTCGATGCCGCACGAACGTCGCGCCTCGGCTTCCCCCGGCGGCGCGGCTGATCGCGGGTAGGAGGTCGACGTGTTCGTCATCGTCGTAGGCGGCGGCAAGGTCGGGTACTTCCTCGCCCGCGAGCTCATCCAGTCGGGCCACGAGGTCGCGCTCATGGAGCGCGACCGGGCGCGGGCCACGCAGATAACCGAGGAGATCGGCTCGATCGTCATCCCGCACGATGGTTGTGAGGGCAAGTACCTGGGCGAGGCCGGCGCCAACCGCGCCGACATCGTGGCCGCGGTAACCGGCGACGACGAGGACAACCTCGTCATCTGCCAGATGGCCAAGCACCACTTCGCCGTGCCGCGCACGATCGCCCGCGTGAACAACCCCAAGAACGAGAGCCTTTTCAAGCACCTCGGCGTGGACGAGATCGTCTCGCCGACCCGCATGATCCTGGGCTCGATCGAGGCCGACATCCCCGTCCACGAGCTGCTCCATCTGGCCGTCCTGGGTGGCGCCGGCGAGCTGGAACTGGTCGAAGCTCAGCTGCGTGAAGGTTCGCCGGCCGTGGGCCGCCCGGCGGGCAGCCTGTCGCTGCCGGAGGGCTGCTCGATCTTCGCCTTGATTCGCGACGAGCGGGCGCTTTCAGTGCGCGCCGACACGGAGCTGCGCGCGGGCGACAAGCTCATCGGCATCGGCCGGACGGAGTGCGAGAGCGAGCTGCACCGGCTCCTCCTGGGCGAGGAGACCGAAGCCGGGGAGTAGCGCCGGGTTCGGATCCGCGTGGCCTGGCAGGGCCCGGGGCTGGCGGACGCCGGGCTTCGGGGCTCCGGTCACACGGCCGATTCGGGGCTATCCGCGGCCGCGGCCGAAGAGCCCACGCTTCTCGTTCTGGGTCGGCCGCGTGCGCGTCTTGCTCGTGCGCCAGCGGCTCGCGACGTCGCGGTAGAAGCGGCCGATGGCGTGCTCCGGTCCGAGCTCGAAGCGTTTGGCCACTTCGGCCATCGGGAACGCCACCTGCCCGTCGCGCTCCACGCCGTAGCCTTCCTTCGGGTCGCGGATCCAGCGGGCGCCGGTGTGCTTCACCAGGACCTCGCCGACGTAGGCTCCGATGGCTGGCACCATCGATCTGTAGGTGCCCTTCTCGGGCACGCCCGGCCACGATTCCGCGATCAGCTCGTCCAGGCGATCGACGCTCTGGGGCGAGTAGTCGAGCCACGCCGCTCCGCCCGCGATCGCCGGCTTCACGAAACTGTCGGCAGCCATTCGCATCATCGAAGCCGGGCCGTCGAGGTCGGTCGTCCCGGCCACGAGTCCGTGTTGGACCGCCCAGGCGCGGCTCTGCTCGAAAACCTGGTGCTGGAGGGTGTCGCCATGCGTGAGGCGCTTCTCGACCATCTGTGTCGGTTGCGCCGGCTCGAACCTGGCTTTGGCTCGTTTGGGGGCGATCTCCGGCGGCATCACCTCCCCGTAGTGCTCGCCGGTGGCCCAGCGCCCGCCGAACTGGCGGACGAGGACCTCGCCCACGTAGGCGGCCAGGCCCAGGTGAGTCTTGAGGCTGATGGGGTTCTTGGCGGCGATCTCCTCCATCAGCCGGTCGACCTCGCCCAGGCTGCGCCAGCTGTAGTCGAGATTGGCCGCCTTGGACTGGGTCGCCCACGCGACGAAGCCCTCGGCGGCCGCGACCCAGCTGGCCGTTTCCTCAGCCTGCGCGGACGCTGTGCTCGGTTTGTCGGTAGCGCTCGACATCCGACTCCCCCGGGACGGTCGCCGCACCCCGATGGGCGCCCCCAGCGACCATTAGCGAAGTCTGCATTTCCGGGTGGGGCAGCGCAAGAGCCTCTGTTCGCACGGGCTCTCGGAGACCGCTGCCGCTGGCCCCGGTGGGGTAGCGCCGCGGCCGGATCCCGCGGTGGCCTCGATCCCGCGGCGGCCCACCGTACGGAACCGCCGTCAGATATAAGGCTTCTACTCAGTCAACACACTTGACAACGATCTTGTCAAGGTTCTATGTTGTGGGTGCGTCATTCGGTCGGTCGGAAAGGCCCACGGTGGGCCGCCAGAGAGTCAAGACCCGGCCGGTTGGAGGTGCAAGATGACGATAGTTCGCCGCTCTTCGGCTCCCTTTGGCGACCTGCTCTCGCTGCGACAGGCGATGGATCGCCTTTTCGAGGAGAGCTTCGTGAACCCGCGGACGTGGAGCTGGGGCGACCATCAGCCCGTAGCCATGGACGTCTACGCCACGGACGAGGACCTCGTCCTCGAGGCCAACCTGCCCGGCGTCAAGCCTGAGGAGGTCGAGATCACCGTCGAGGACAACACTCTGACGATTGCCGGCGAGACCCGCTCTTCCCGAAAGGATGAGGAGGGATCCACGCTGATCCAGGAGATCCGGCGTGGCGCGTTCAGCAGGACGCTGACCCTGCCCGCCGGCCTGGAGCCGGACAAGGCCACGGCCACGTTCGAGGACGGCGTGCTCACCCTTCGCATCCCGAAGGCCGAGCAGGTCAAGCCGCGGCAGATCAAGATCACATCCGGTGATGGCCCACATACGCAATCGGCCAAGGCCGCGACGAAGTAGGCAGACGGTGTCCGATCGGCATTTCCAGCGGGATCCGGGGCGCCCTTGCTTCGTGATCAGCGTCGCGGCCAGCCTGGTCCAGGTTCACCCGCGCACCCTGCGGATCTACGAAGACGAGGGCCTGCTGGCGCCTGCCCGGACGCCGACGAACATCCGCCTCTACTCCGAGAACGACATCCGTCGGATCCTGTGGATCCGACGCCTCACTCAAGAGAGAGGCGTCAACCTCGCCGGGGTGAAGTTGCTCTTCGAGCTCGAAGAGAGACTCGGGACGCACATTCTCGAGGCCCTGTTCGACGACACGCGGGCTCGAGAAGCCGCGGTCGCTGCCGCGCGCCAGCCCGAAACCGGTGAATCCACCGACACAACGAACCGCCGCGCAGCCGAAACCCCTCCCGACGGAGACGGATTCGACGGTACGGAGAATAACTGGGCCGCCGGCCACACCGAGTGGCCGGCTCAGCCGCCCGCCCGACCCATCACCCGTATAGTGGCCACCCGCGTGACCACCACTCGATCAGGAGAATCCAATGACTGACCGGCCGGCCGAACAGGACGACGAGCGCGTCCAGGACGCCGATGACGTCCCGAGCGGCGAGCAGCAGGTCCACGCGCCGGGTGTCCGGGAACTCCCCCTCGTCGCCTTGCGCGAGACGGTCATCTTCCCCGAGATGATCGTGCCGCTCCAGGTGGGGCGGGACAAGAGCGTTGCCGCGCTCAACGCGGCCGTGGCCGCCAGCGGCCCGATCGCGCTGGTGACCCAGCGCGAGGCCGAACGCGAGGAGATCGAAGACCCGGCCGAGCTGTTCACGGTCGGGACTCTGGCCAAGATCGCCCAGGTCGTGCAGCTCCAGGACGGCACCGTCCGGGCCATCGTCCAGGGCCAGGGCCGGCTTCGGGTCGTGGGTTTTGCGCAGACCAGTCCTTACATCGTCGTGCGCGTCGAAGATCTCCCGGACGTGACGCCGGAGGGCATCGAAGTCCAGGCCCTGATGCGCACCGTCCAGGCCCAGATCGAGCAGTACGTCGCCAACGGCGCGCCCGTGCCGCCGGAGGCCGCCGTGGCCGCCCGCAACATCAGCGAGCCCGGCCTCCTGGCCGATATGGTCGCCTACAGCCCGGATCTTTCCACGGAGCAGCGGATGCAGCTCCTCGAGACGACGGACGTGCTGGAGAGGCTCAAGATCGTCTCCACCTTCCTGGGCCGCCAGATCGAGATCCTGGAGCTGAAGGGCAAGATCCAGTCCGAGGTCAAGTCCGAGATGGACAAGACCCAGCGGGAGTACATCCTGCGCGAGCAGCTGAAAGCCATTCAGCGCGAGCTCGGCGAGGACGACCCGCAGCAGGCCGAGATCAACGAGCTGCGCGACAAGGTCGAACAGGCCGGCATGCCCGAGGAGGTCAAGGCTCGGGCGCTCAAAGAGGTCGACCGCATGAGCCGGATCCCGTCGGCCTCGCCCGAGGTCGGCGTCATCCGGACCTATGTGGACTGGCTGGTCGCCCTGCCCTGGGATGTCTCCACGACGGACAACCTGGACATTAAGGCGGCGGCCAAGATCCTCGACGAGGACCACTACGGCCTGGAGAAGATCAAGGAACGCATCCTCGAGTACCTGGCCGTGAGAAGCCTGGCCCAGACGCTGCGCAGCCCGATCCTCGCCTTCGTCGGACCGCCCGGCGTCGGCAAGACCTCGCTCGGCAGGAGTATCGCTCGGGCCATGGGCCGCAAGTTCGTGCGCATGAGCCTGGGCGGCATCCACGACGAGGCCGAGATCCGCGGCCATCGGCGCACCTACATCGGCGCGCTGCCCGGCCGGATCATCCAGAACGTCAAGACGGGCGGCTCGAACAACCCGGTCTTCATGCTCGACGAGGTCGACAAGATCGGTATGGACTTCCGGGGCGACCCGAGCTCGGCGCTGCTGGAAGTTCTCGATCCGGAGCAGAACAACACCTTCCAGGACAACTACCTGGAGGTGCCCTTCGACCTCTCGAAGGTGCTGTTCATCACGACCGCCAACCTGCTCGACCCGATCCCCGCGCCGCTGCGCGACCGCATGGAGGTCATCCAGCTGCCGGGCTACACCGAGACCGAGAAGATCGAGATCGGCAAGCGGTTCCTCATCCCCAAGCAGATGAAGAACCACGGCCTCAGCGAGAAGACGATCGCTATCACGGACGAGGCGATGGTCGAGCTGGTTCGCTCGTACACGCACGAGGCCGGCGTCCGGAACATGGAGCGCGAGATCGCCAACGTCATGCGCAAGGTGGCCCGGGCAGTGGCCGAGGGCCGCAAGCGTAAGACCGTGGTCGACGTCAAGAAGCTCGTCGAGTACCTCGGGCCGCAGCGCTTCGAGTACGGCGAGCTCGAGTCCGAGGACCAGACGGGCGCAGCGACCGGCCTGGTCGTGACCGAGGTCGGCGGCGACGTGATCGCCATCGAGGTCACGCTCATGGAGGGCAAGGAGGATTTCATCCTCACCGGCCAGCTCGGCGAGGTCATGCGCGAGTCGGCCCGGGCGGGTCTGTCGTGGATCCGCGCCCACGCCGCCCAGCTCGGCATCAAGCGCGAGGTCTTCGAAAAGAACACGCTGCACATCCACGTTCCGGCCGGCGGCATCCCCAAGGACGGCCCGTCGGCGGGGATCACGATGGCCACGGCCATGATCAGCGCCTTCACCGGCATCCCGGTCCGCAAGGACGTCGCGATGACCGGCGAGATCACCCTGCGCGGCAGGGTTCTGCCGATCGGCGGCCTGAAGAGCAAGATCCTGGCCGCCCACCTTTCCGGCGCCAAGATGGTCATCCTGCCCAAGAAGAACGAGAAAGACCTGCGGGACATCCCCGAGGAGATCCGCAAGCAGATCAAGCTCGTTCTGGTCGAGAACATGGACCAGGTGCTCGAGGCGGCCCTCCGGGGCAAGCCGATGCCACTCAGCGCCGAACCGGGCAAGCCCGCGGGTGGCGGCAAGGAGCCCGAGGCGGAGACCGGCACCGAAGGCCGGGTCCGGCCCGGCTTCCCGCCGCCGGTAGATCAGCCGCCCGCCCTGGCATAGGAGTCGGAACAGACAGTCATCGGGTGGCCGGCGGAGACGCCGGCCACCGTGCTGGCGGGGTTATGGTCTAGGTCGGTCGCCGCTCATCAACGCTGAGGAAGGGGAGATCAGATGGACAAGGACCGCGCCGATCTGAAGTCGGTCGATCCCAAGGAGCCGCATGGGTTCGTCGAGAGGATGAACCTGCCCTACAACATTCCCAAGAGCTTCGGACCCGGCGTGGGCGGCGGACCGGAGATTCCGTTCGCAAAAGCCGGCGTCCCCGACGATTGCGAACTCTGCGGCAAGCGGCGATTGGATCCGATCCACGTCGCGAGTGACGAAGCCTCGGACGAGGAGAACTGGCCCGTCTGAGGTCGGACCAGACCGCTCCTCCGAGTCGAAGGGGCCCGGCGGCCCGCAGTAGATGGTCAACGCATTCGGCAGGGGAGGAGAGATGGACAAGAACGGAGACGATCTGAAGTCGGTCGATCCCAAGGAGCCGCTCGCGTTCGCCGAACGGTTGAACTCGGATCCGATGCACGCCGCCACCGAGCAGGCGGCCGACAGTGAGCAGTGGGCGGTCTGACGGCCGGCTTAGACACCGCCGGCCTGCGGACCGACAATCCAATAGCGACAGGTCGCTCCGGCACCCGATTTCGGCCGGCCGTGGGCAATGACGGCGGTGACCAATGGAATACAAGGACTACTACAAGACCCTGGGAGTGCCCAGGACGGCCACGCCCGCGGAGATCAAGAAGGCGTACCGGCGGCTGGCCCGCGAGCTTCATCCCGACCGCAATCCCGGCGACAAGACCGCGGAGCGCCGGTTCAAGGACGTGAACGAGGCCCACGAGGTCCTGGCCGACCCTAAGAAGCGCCAGCAGTACGACCTGCTCGGCTCGAACTGGGATCAGTTCAACAGGGCCGGAGGCGCGGGCGCCGGGTCGGCGGGCGGCGCCGGCAGCCCGTTCGGGAGCGGGGATCCCTTCGGGCCGGGCGGCCCGTTCGCCGGCTACGGGCAACAGGGCGGCAACGTCCGCTACGAATTCCACTCCACGGGCTCGGAGGACTTCTCCGACTTCTTCCGGATGTTCTTCGGCGGCGCGGATGCGGCGGCCGCGTCGGCGACTGGTGGCGCGCGTGCCGCCAGCGGGGCCGCGGGAACGGCCGCGGGGGCCGACTCCACGGCTGGGCGGACCGTCCGCGGCCGGGCCGGCGGCGCGACGCGCCGGGGGAAATCCGCTCGAGGATCTGTTCTCGCGCCTCCACGGCGACGGCGCCGGAGCCGCCACGGAGTCGGTTGTGGGTCGCGGCGGCAACGGCGCCGGTCGAGCGGCCGGCCGCGGCGCGCGCCACGGCGACGTCGAGGTCGAGATCGAGCTGGGCCTGGAGGAAGCCTTCAACGGGTCGACGCGGCTGATACAGGTCGGCGATCGGCGGCTCGAGGTCAAGGTCCCGCGTGGCGTGGAAACGGGCAGCAAGATCCGTCTTCGCGGCAAGGCCGGGTCGGGCGATGACGCCGGCGACCTGTACCTGGTTGCGAAGATCCGGCCCCACCAGATCTTCACGCGCAACGGCGCCGATCTGACGCGCGAGCTGCCGATCGCCCTCGGCGAGGCGCTGCTCGGCGGCGAGGTGGAGGTCGAGACCCTGGGCGGCCGCGTGGTGCTGACGATCCCGGCGGGCACTCAGCAGGGTCAGACCTTCCGGCTGGCCGGCAAGGGGATGCCTCGCCTCAAGGGCGACGGTTGCGGCGACCTGTACGTGCGAGTCAAGGTCGTGCTGCCCGGCAAGCTGGAGGGCCGGCAGCGTCAGTCAGCCGAGGAATTCCTCCGTCAGATCGTCCAACCCAACCCTCGTAAGCTCTAATCGCCAATCCAGAGGCCCAGCGCCGTCGGGCCCACTGAGAGAAGACGCCATGAACCTCGACCGCTTCACCCAGAAAGCCCAGGAATCGATCGTCTCGGCCCAGCGCCTTGCCGAGGAGCTCCAGAGCCCCGTGCTCGATTCGGAGCATCTCCTGGCCGCGCTCGTCGAGGCCGACGACGGCATCCCGGCCGAGACCCTGCGCCGCATTGGCGTGGACGTACCCGCCTTCCGCGGGGAGCTGGCCGCCGCCCTCAACAAGCGGGCGAAGATCCAGGGCGCCTCCCTGTCCGCCGACCCGCGGGTGCGGCGCGCCATCGAGCGGGCCTCGGACGAAGCCCGCCGGCTCAAGGACGAGTACGTCTCCACGGAGCACCTGCTCCTTGCCATCGCCGAAGGCGGGGGCGACGCCCAGGCGCTGCTGGAACGCCACGGGGCCAACAAGGAGACGATCCTGCAGGCCCTGGCCGGCGTCCGCGGCGGCCAGCGCGTCACCAGCCCGAATCCCGAGGCTACTTATCAGTCGCTGGAGAAGTACGGTCGCGACCTCACGGCTGAGGCTCGGGCCGGCAAGCTGGACCCCGTCATCGGCCGCGACGACGAGATCCGCCGCGTCATCCAGGTCCTGAGCCGCCGAACCAAGAACAACCCTGTCCTCATCGGCGAGCCCGGGGTCGGCAAGACGGCCATCGTCGAGGGGCTGGCTCAGCGCATCGTCCGCGGCGACGTGCCGGAGACGCTCAAGGACAAGAAGGTCATCTCTCTGGACCTGGGCGCGCTCGTGGCCGGGGCCAAGTTCCGCGGCGAGTTCGAGGAACGCCTCAAGGCCGTCCTCAAGGAGATCAAGGATTCCGAGGGCCAGATCATCCTGTTCATCGACGAGCTGCACACGGTCGTAGGTGCCGGGGCCGCGGAAGGGGCGATGGACGCCTCCAACCTGCTCAAGCCGATGCTCTCCCGGGGCGAGCTGCACACCATCGGCGCCACGACTCTCGACGAGTACCGCAAGCACATCGAGAAGGACGCGGCCCTGGAGCGGCGCTTCCAGCCGATCGTCGTGGACCAGCCGAGCGTCGAGGAGACGATCTCCATCCTGCGGGGCCTGCGCGAGAAGTACGAAGTCCACCACGGGGTGCGCATCACCGATTCGGCCCTGGTTGCCGCCGCCACGCTCTCCAACCGCTACATCTCCGAGCGCTTCCTGCCCGACAAGGCGATCGACCTGGTCGACGAGGCGGCCAGCCGGATGCGGATGGAGATCGATTCGATGCCGATCGAGCTCGACGAGCTCGAACGCCGGCGCATCCAGCTCGAGATCGAGCGGGAAGCCCTGCGCAAGGAGAAGGACGAAGCTTCGAAAGCCCGCCTCGAGGCCCTTGAGCGCGAGCTGGCCGAGGTCGGTGAGGAAGCCGCGGCCATGAAGCAGCGCTGGCAGGTCGAGAAGGACGCCATCTCGGCCATCCGGACGACCAAGTCGGAGATCGAAGCGCTGCAGGTGCGCATCGACCAGGCCGAGCGCGAGGCGGACTTCGGCACCGCCGCCCAGCTCAAGTACGGCAAGCTGCCCGAGCTCCAAAAGCAGATGAAGGAGCGGGAGGCGGCGATCGGCGCGCTGTCGGGGCCCAACCGGCTGCTCAAGGAGGAGGTCACGGCGGATGAGATCGCCGAAATAGTGGCCGCCTGGACGGGCGTGCCGGTGACCAGGCTGATGGAGGGCGAGACGGCCAAGCTCGTCCACATGGAAGAGCGGCTGCACGAGCGGGTGGTCGGCCAGAACGAAGCCATCCAGGCCGTCTCCGACGCGGTCCGTCGCGCTCGCGCCGGGCTGAAGGATCCGCGGCGGCCGATCGGCTCGTTCCTGTTCCTGGGACCCACGGGCGTCGGCAAGACCGAGCTGGCGCGCGCCCTTGCGGAGTTCCTTTTCGACGACGAGGCGGCGATGGTCCGCATCGACATGAGCGAGTACATGGAGAAGTTCTCCGTCTCGCGGATGGTGGGCGCTCCCCCCGGCTATGTCGGCTACGACGAGGGCGGCCAGCTGACCGAGGCGGTTCGCCGCCGGCCGTATCAGGTGGTCCTGCTGGACGAGATCGAGAAGGCTCACCCGGACGTCTTCAACGTCCTGCTGGCGGTGCTGGACGACGGACGGCTGACGGACGGCCAGGGTCGGACGGTCGATTTCCGCAACACGGTCCTGATCATGACCAGCAACCTGGGGTCGCAGTTCATCTCAGCCTTTGCGGAGCGCGGCGACGCCGGCGACGCGACGGCCTACGACCAGATGAAGAATCAGATCACCGAAGCGCTGCGGGTCCAGTTCCGGCCGGAGTTCCTGAACCGGATCGACGAGGTGATCGTCTTCCACACCCTCAACGACGCCGACCTGGCAGCGATCGTTGACCTGCTGGTCGCCGACCTGCACCGGCGGCTGGCGGGCCAGGAGATCGTGCTGGAGCTGACGCCGGCGGCGCGCTCGCTGATCGTTCGGGAAGGGACCGACCCGGCCTACGGGGCGCGGCCGCTCAAGCGGACGATCCAGCGGCTCGTGGAGAACCCGCTGGCGCGGGCCCTGCTACGCGGCGAGTTCAAGCCGGGCTCCACGGTGGTGGCCGACGCCGATGCCATCGGCGGGGTGCTGGTCTTCCGCTCGGGCGAGGCCACGGTCGTGGCCGACGCGGGGGAGCGCCGTGACGCCCGCAAGAGAGCGGCTCGCGAACCTGCCACGGCCGCAACCGCGGCGGACCGCCTCTGGACGCCGAACCGCTCCGAGGACGAGGGCCCGCAGCGGGTCAACTAGGAGGCGGCCCAGGGCGAGCCGGCCGGCAAGAACCCGCCGACAAGAGCCCGCCGACGGCGGTCCCGTGCGCCGAGCGCACAGATCGCGCACTTACGGCGGCGTCAGCGCCCGGACTTGCACCAGATGCACGTATCCGACCACCCGGTGCTCCTGAGGCCGGGAGAGACGTCGATCCCGTGCCTGTGGCGCACAGCTTCGACTCGTGGCGGACCTCTGGCGTCCTCGCGCCGGCCTCATCTGTCGGAACGTTGCGCAGGGTGCACGAAGAGGACCAGTCGGCCTGCGCGTTCAGGTCCGGCCCGTCGCGCATTCGCGTCCGATGCACACCCGCGGGCCCATCAGGCTCCGTTGACAGGTTCCGTACATCTAATGCACAGAACAACCCCGCAGGATATGAGGCCCGCTGGCCGGGCCGCTCGCGCTCCGCAAGGCCCGCGGCTAGCATCAGCACCATAGCCTCCACGATGGGGCTCGATGCGAGAGCAGCCATTGGTAGAGCTGGTCGACCGGGCGATCCGCCGTGACGCGACGGCAGCGTGGACGCGGATCATGGCGGAACTCACCGCGGGGCTCGAGCCCTTCTGGTGGCGACACGCCACCCGGCAATGAAGAGACAGGACACGCGGCAGGCATGAGATTCGAGCTGGTTCGGGAGAGGCTCCGGGCGCTGCCGCGGGAGCTGCCCGCCGCGCCGGCGATCCTGACGCCGATCCGCATCGACTCGCCCGAAGGCCTGTTCCCGCCCCGGCCGCTGGCGCCGATCAGGCAGGCGGCGGTGCTGGTGCTGCTCTTTCCCGACGGCGAGGGCGAGGCGCGCGTCCTGTTGACGGCCCGCGTCCCGGAGCTGAGTGCGCACGCTGGCGAGATCAGCTTCCCCGGTGGTTCGGCCGAGCCGGCTGACGCCGACCCGGTGGCCACCGCGCTGCGGGAGGCGGCCGAAGAGATCGGCCTGGATCCGGCAGCCTGTGGGCTGCGGGTGACCGGAGCGCTCGAGCGCTTCCTCATCCCCGTATCGGGATTCCGCGTGACGCCCGTGGTGGCCCTGGCCGAACGGCGCCCGGACTGCCACCCGGCCCCTGACGAGGTGGCCCGCATCATCGAGCCGCCGGTCGAGGCCTTTCTGCCCGATGCCCCCGTCGAGCTCGACGAGCGGATCATTCGCCAGCGGTTAATCCGCTACGGCGTCTACCCGGTCGAGGGAGAGCGGGTCTGGGGCGCCACGGCCCGAATGCTCGGTCAGCTGGGGGCGCTCCTGGCGGCCGAAACGGTGGTCGAGCCGGCGACCGAGCCGGCGGTCGAGGCGAGCGTGCGGCAGCCGAGCGTGCCCGGGCCGGTGGTAGAGCCGCTGGCGGCCGAGCCGGCGACCTCGACCGATGAGCCGCGGGTCCGCCGCGCGACTGCCGCGGACCGATCGGCGATCGAAAGGTTCCTGGTCGCGATGGCCCCCGAGCTCGCCCGCTCGCTGCCTCCCGCGTCCGAGCTCCTCTTGGCCGAGATCTCGGGTGAGCTGGTTGGTCTTGCCAGCTGGGCGCCCTGGGATCGGCCGCGCGCAATCGACGAGCCGCGCGGTTTCGAGGGCCTGGCCTTCGACGAAGTCGGCCGTGCGCCGGCGGAGCTGACGCTGCTTGCCGTGGCTCCGCGACTGCGTGGCCGCGGCATCGGCCGCCGCCTGACCGATGCCATCGCCGCCGCGGCCGGATCGTCCGGCTGCCGGCGCCTCCTCGCCTGGACCCTCGCCGACACGGCGATCCAGCCCTCGTCCATGGCCGCGCGCGCCTTCTTCCGCTCGAGCCTTTTCACGGACGTCGCCGTGGACCGCCACCACCTGGCCCTCGGCGAGGACCGGCTGCTCCTGTCGCGCCCGCTGAGTTGACGCTGTTTCCGGACCGCCGCGCCGGATATCGTGGCGCTGGTATACGGGGTTACAGCCGAGCGCTCCGCCGGCGCATCCGGCGTCGAGCTGCTGAGCGGTGCCGATCGCGTTCGGTCTGCCGCCGGACCGACCATCTGTACCGCGCGCGGGCCGCAACGGTCAGGCCGGGGACCCGAAGCTGTTGCGTCGAGCGCTACCAGGGCTCGCGCTCGGGCGATTCCCGATCTTCGGGTGGCCGGCCCTGCTTCGAGACGGGACCGCCACCAACAGGAGGCTCGCCGGCAACATGAGCCGGCGGCTCGGCCGCCCGCTCGACCTCGGCTGCCCGCTCGATGGGTCGGCCCTCCAACCTGGGCCGGCCGAAGGGCTCGGCCGCGAACTCGACGACCAGCGCCCGCATCGGTGTCTGCTCCGTCCACGCGGCGTGGACGACGTCTGGCGGCCAGACGATTGCCTCCCCGGCGGCGACGCGAGCACGCTCGTCGCCCACCTGGACGATGCCGCCGCCTTCGACGACCACGAAGTACGACAGGTTCGGGTTCGAGTGCGGTGCCATGGCCGCGTTGGGGCGAAACGCCAGCTCAGCGATCGAGCCGCGCTCGTCGGAGTGGATCGACTGTCCGTCGACTCCGTGCGTGCCCTCCGGCCCTTCTTGGCGCCGGTGACCTATGCCGAAGCGGCGGATCTCCATCGCCGCTTCGGACCGCCCGAGGTAAACCGCCGGGGGACGCATGGCGCCGTGACCGGGGCTACCGCCGGCGGCGCTTGGTCTTGGTGGCCGGGCGGCTGCGGATCGTGGCTTCGGGGTGCGCCGTCTTGGAGCGCTGGAAGTAGCGCTGCCGCGCCAGTCGCTCCTCGTAGGCCTGGATGAGCGGCGGGAAGTGGATGAAGCGGATCCAGACGAAGAGGATCGCGCCGCCGACCATGGTGGGCAGGACGAAGAGGAAGTCGAAACCGAAGATCGAGTACATCAACAGCAGGCTGAAGGTTCCAACCGCGGTCCACAGCAGCCATTCGTTCATATCGAGGAAGACGGCGTAGTTGCGCAGCCGCCGACCCTGGAAGTTGTAGTAGAAGATCGTCAACACCAGCATCGCCAGCGCGAACATCCACGTCATCGTGAAGATCGGCGCGAAGTTGTCAGGGTCGAAGCCGATGAAGAGGTATTCCCACGGCGCCATGTGCTCGCGGATCCTCCGTGTGTGATCAGGTAGGTGGTCGGGTGACCTGGATGTGCACCGATCGGCCGGTCCCGGCATCGAACGGCGGCATCGAGGGGCCCGGTGCCGACGCCGGCGACCGGGCGCCTGCGATCTCTGCGTCCGATGAGTATGCCATGACAGCCGGCCGGCGCGCCGGGGCGGCGCATCACGGGCCCCGGCTGCGGTCCAGGCCGCGCGGGTGCCGCGCGGCGCACAGAGCCGAAAGCCGGGTGGGCGGTCGCAAGGCTGGCGCTATACTCGGCCAAGCTGGCAACTCGGGCCACCACGCTGCCTGGCGCGCGGTTACCTGCCCGCTCGAGCGCCCCCGGAAGCGCGGCCCGTATCGCCGTGGATGCTCCAGTTCGCCGGCAGTTGGGAGACAGACCTGGTGCGAGCCTTGCTCTCGGTGGCCAACCGCGAGGGCATCGTCCCTTTCGCCCGCGATCTCCTCTCGCTGGGCGTGGAGGTATTCGCCACGGAGGGCACCCGCGAGCACCTCGCCGGTGATGGATTGTCCGTGCGCTCCGTCTCCGAGCTGACGGGCACGGAGGCAATCGCCGGCGGCCAGGTCAAGACGCTCCATCCCGCGATCTATGCCGGCATCCTCGCCCGCCGCGACCAGCCCGAGCAGCTGGCCGAGCTGAAAGCACAGGGGATCGGCCTGATCGACCTGGTGGCCGTCAACGTCAGCCGTTTCGCCCCCCAGGTCGGCGCCCGACTCGTCCCGATCGACGAGGCCATCGAGATGATCGATGTCGGCGGCGCCGCTCTCCTGGCAGCGGCGGCTCGCAACTACGCGGGCGTCGCAGCGGTGGCCAACCCGGCGCGATACGGCGCCGTGATCGGCGAGATGCGCGAGCGTGGCTCCGTCTCCGCCGAGCTGCGCCAGGCCCTCGCGGCGGAGGCCTATGGGCTCGTCGCCGCCTATCACGCCGAGGTCGCGGCATACCTTTCCAACGTCTGCGGCGAGATGTTCCCGCGCCGCCTGGCCATGGTCCTCGAGAAGGTCGACGACCTGCGTTACGGCGAGAATCCCACGCAGCCGGCCGCCTTCTACCGCGAGACGACGCACCGCTCCGGGACCCTGGCCGACGCCGCTCAGCTGCAGGGCTCGCGCCCATCCTTCAACGATCTGCTGGACCTGGATTCCGCCTATGCCTTCGCGATGGACTTCACCTCGCCCACGGCGGTGATCGTCAAGCACACGGATCCGGTGGGCCTGGCCTCCGCGGACGAGCTGGTGGAGGCGTACCGCAAGGCCCTGGAGACGGACTCCGTTTCGTGCTTCGGCGGGATCGTCGGGGTCAACCGCGAGCTGGACGGCGCCACCGCGCGCGAGATCGCCGCCAACTCGTACGAGGCCGTGGTGGCTCCGGCGTTCAGCCAGGCCGCCATCGGGATACTCGCCCAGAAGCCGCAGCTTCGATTGCTCGCCGTGCCGGAGAGCCCCAGCGATGGTCCGCGCGACTACGGCATCGCCAACCTGGACTTCAAGCGCATCGCCGGTGGGCTCCTGGTCGAGGCGAAGGACGAGCTGGGGCTCGACAAGACGCAGCTCCACGTGGTGACGAAACGGCGGCCCACGCTCGAGGAGCTGACGGACCTGCTGTTCGCCTGGCGGGCGGTCCGCCACGTCCGATCGAACGCCATCGTGCTGGCGCGCAACGCCTCGACGGTGGGCATAGGGGCGGCCCAGGCGAGCCGGCAAGTAGCCGTGGAGATCGCGCTGCGGCGAGCCGGTGACCGGGCCCGACTGGCGGTCATGGCCAGCGACGCCTACTTCCCCTTCCCCGACGGGATCCAGGTCGCGGCCCAGGCCGGGGTCACGGCGATCATCCAGCCGGGCGGCTCGATCCGCGACGACATGGCCATCGAGGTCGCGGACCGCCACCACATGGCAATGGTCTTCACGGGGCGGCGCCACTTCCGCCACTAGCGCCGCGGCGCGGCCAGGGCGCAATCGCAACCTGGCGCGGTGATCCGCGCGGCCGCTTCTTTCGTATCTATAGATGACAAGCCGATCGGAGCCTGACGGGCCGGTCGGTTGGTCGGAGGAAGGGTTGCTCGGATTCCCGAGCAAAGAAACGGGCGACAGGCCGGTGCCCAGACAGCCGCGAGGGGCCTGCCGCCCGTTTCGCTTGTCCGGAGCCGGACGGCGGCCGATGGCCTACTCTTCGCGCATTGGATTGGGCCGGCGACTTCCGCGGGCGGTCGTCGCAGCCAGAGGTGGGACATGAGACGTTTCGGCGCTGGGTACATCGCCGTGGCAATGCTGCTGGGACTGCTGCCGCTCACCGTCGGCGCCTGCAACGTAACCTGCGCCTGCGCATCGACGCCCGACCCGAACTGGACGCCGGCCCCGGTTTCGGCGCAGGAGGCTACGGCGGCGGCGGCGAAGTTCGCCGCCGGTAGCAGCGGAACGCAGCCGAGCGGTCTGGTGGCCTCGCTCACGTATTCGGGTCAGGACCATCCTCTGTACGTAGTGCTCGGACCGACAGTCGGCGCCGTCGTTGATGCCCGGGGAGGTCTGGTTCTCGAGTTCGTGGCGATCGACGCGCTGCCGGATTCGGATCAGGTCGCGATTTCCGACGCCGATGCCGCGGCTCGCGCGACGTCGTTCCTAAGCGATCGCGGGCGAGACGCGGGCATTCTCGTCCCCACGACCGCCCTTCGGCCCGGCGGGGCCACGTCCGTCTACGTTGTGACGTGGGCTCCTCAAGCGGGCGGCGCGGTCCAGATCTCGGTCTCGATCGATCCGTCGAGCGGGACGCCGTTTGCCTTCGCCGACGAACGTTTCGGGGTCAGTCTCGTTCCGCCGTCGATCGGCGCCGCCGCGGCCGGGAGGCTGGCGCTCGCCGCGGTTTCCACGCCGGGCCTTGTCGTGCTCTCGAGCGACTTCCGTCTCGACCTCGAACACCCGTACTGGGATGTCAACCTGGCGTCGCCGAGCGCCTCCGCGAGCGCCGCCCCCGACCACGGGGCATCGGTCCAGGTCGACGCAGTAACGGGCGCCGCGAGCGTCGGCAAGAGTTACTGAGCGAGCTGCCCGCCGCTCCGAAGCGCGCAAGCGCGGGAAGTTTCCGATTTCCCGCTCCGAGGACATCGGGCAAGCCATAACGCCCCGCCAGGCGGTCGTTCGGAGCGCGAGGGGCGCGAGCGGCGCTGGCCGCGCTCAGGCCGCCCCTTCCAGGCGCGCTCTCGCCGGCTTCCGGCTCCGTCCGGCCCCCAGTCCTTGCTCAATGGCGTCCTGATGGGAATCAGGAAATGGCGGAGGGGCACGACGCGACGCGGGGTGGCTACGCCTCCGGCGCCACCCACGCCATCGATGCCGGATCCCAGCGCCCGATCCAGCGGACGGCGGATGCGCCCTCGATCGCTTCCTGGCGCGCCCGGGCCTGGGCGACCGACTCGGTCCAGCCGGGCGGGACGAGGTCCGGCGCCAGATCCGACAGCGGCGCCAGCACGAAGAGGCGGCGGCCGGCTTCCGGGTGAGGGATCTCGAGCAGGCGAGTGGCTTTGGCCGGATCGGGGGAGCGGCCCTCCTCCGGTCGCTCCACCAGCACCCGCTCCTCGCCAAAGAGCAGCAGATCCAGGTCCAGCTCCCGCGGGCCGTATCGGAATCGCTCCTGGCGCCCGAATGCGCGCTCGATCGACTTGAGGGCGAGCAGTAGCGCGATCGGGCCGCTGTGGCCCGGGTCGCCCGGGCCAGCCGGCGCGTCCAGCGCCACGACCGCGTTGTGGAAGTCGGGCTGGTCGACGACCTCGACGGGGGTCGTGGCGTAGAGGCTCGAGACGCCGGCGAGGCGGGCGCCCGGCAGAGCCGCCAGGGCGTGGACGGCGGCCGTCAGGGTATTGCGCGCGTCGCCCACGTTGGCCCCGAGCCCGATGTACGCCCGAACCGTCGCCATGACAGCAAGTATAGGTTGGTCGGCTTCGCCGGCCCTTCCGCGGCGGCCGCGACCGGGCAGGCGGGCCGGAGCGTACGGGTCGCTCGCCGAGTCGGCTGCCACATGCTATTCTCCACCGTCGGCGCTGGGCTCGTGGTGTAGCGGCCTAACATGCCAGCCTGTCACGCTGGAGACCGCCGGTTCGAATCCGGTCGAGCCCGCCATCGCCTTCTCCCCCGGCAGCCGCGCGTCCGTAGCGGCGCGCCGGCGCTACCTCTTCCGGCCACGAACCAGCCTGGCCGGCTCCAGGGCGGTGCGGCGACCGCGGTTGGCCATCGCCTTGGCCAGCGCCACCTCGTGGGCGCGAAGCTCCAGCTCGTCGTCGAGCGGCGCCAGCGTGAAGGGCGCGCCCTCGGCCCGAGAGACCGCGATCTCGATCAGCCGGTCCGTGAGCCACGGGTTCTTGGGCAGCACCGGGCCGTGCAGGTACGTGGCAAAGACGTTCCCGGACCGCGCCCCTTCCAGGCCGTCGCGGCCGTTGTTGCCGGCCCCGGCCACAACGCGCCCGAAGGGCTCGCAGCCGGGCCCCAGCTCCGTCAGACCGGAGTGGTTCTCGAAGCCCACCACCGTGTCCGTGGCGCCGCCGATCGTGACCTTGCAGGCCGCGTGCTGCATGAAGCGCTGCGGACCGCCGCGCGTTTCCAGGTCCAGGATCCCGGCCCCGATCATCTCCTCGCCGGCGTTCGATATGTAGCGGTGGCCCAGCAGCTGCAGCCCCGCGCAGACCGCGAAGACCAGGACCCCCTCATCCACGGCCTCGCGCAACGACGGCGCCTTCTTCGCGAAGTCCTCGGCCGCGACCGCCATCTCGACGTCCTGGCCGCCGTGGAAGAGGACCACGTCGAACCTGCGGAAGTCCGGCGTCTCATCCTTCTCCACCGCCGCGACCTCGACGGGGATGCCCCGCCACTCGGCCCGCCGCGCGATGGCGATGAGATTGCCGCCGTCCCCGGCCACGTTCAGGAGAGACGGGTACAGATGCGCAACCCGCACCGGACGATGGTCGCGGCGCGGTGCCCTGGAGCGCCTGTGCTCGGTCATACGTCCCAGTACCTCCCCGTCCAGCCGCGGTGCCGCATCTCGTTGCGCAACTCGATCAGCGGCGTGTAGCCGGAGAGGACCACCAGCCGCCGATCCGCCGGCAGCCCGTGGAGCGCCGCGTCCAGCGCGTCGCACCGATCCTCGACGACGATCATCTGGCGCGTGGAAAGCCCGGCGTACTTCAGCCGGTTCGCCAGCTCGTCGGCCCGGGTGCCGGAGACGACCGCCCGTTCGACCCGGGGCGCCATCGACTCGAAGTCGACGTCCCACAGCCAGCCGAAGTCTTCACCATCCACCAGCGTGTTGGAGGCGGCGATCAGCAGCTGACGCGGCTCGTTCTCGGCCGCCAGCGCGCGCAGGGTCGTGTTGTAGGAAGTCGGATTCTTGGCGAAGGCCAGGACGATCGATCGACCGTCGGCTTCGATCTTCTCGAGCCGGCCGAAGGCCGGACCGACCGAAGCCAGCGATTCGGCGGCATGCTCGAGCGGGCTGCCCAGGCCGACGAGGATGGCGATCGCGCCGGCGGCGTCGTAGGCGATGTGCACGCCCGGCTGCGGGATGTCGACGACCAGCCGGCCCGAGGGAGTCCGGATCTCGCAGCGCGTTCGATCCAGGCCGGCGATTTCCAGACAGGTGACGGCGACGTCCAGAGGCGGGCGCTCGAAGCCGCAGGCGCCGCACCTGTAGTCGCCCATGTGCGAGAGGTAGACGTGCCGGTACTCCAGGTCCGCCCGGCAGCGCGGGCAGCGAATGGTGTCGGCCGCGCGGGTGATCCGGTCGGTCGAGCGGTCGAGCTCGAGCCCGAAGGTTATGCGCGTGCCCTCGCGCTCGGTCGCCATGGTGGCGAGCATCGGGTCGTCGGCGTTGACGACCAGGGCGGCGTCCGGGGGCAGCCCGGCCGCGACCGAGGCGATCGCGTCCGCCACGGCGTAGATCTCGCCGAAGCGGTCCAGCTGATCGCGGAACAGGTTCGTCACCAGGAGCGCCCGCGGCGCCAGCTCCGGCGCGACCCCCGGCAGCGCGCCCTCGTCCACCTCGACCACGAGCACTCCCCCCGGCAGCCGGCCGCGCAGGCTGGCGCGGCTGACGGCCAGGCTCGTGACGCCCTGCACGAGATTCGCGCCCGCCGAGTTGTGGCTCACGGTGACGCCCTCGCCGCGGAGCAGCGCGGCGGCAAAGCGGGCCGTGGTCGTCTTGCCGTTGCTGCCGGTGATCGCCACCACTGGCTCGCCGCGGTTCAGGACGATCTTGCGCAGGATGTGCGGATCCAGGCGGCGGGCGACCATGCCCGTGATCGAGGTCCCGCCCCCGCGCCCCGCCAGCCGAGTGGCGCGGGCGGCGGCCTTCCCCGCCGCGAGGGCCACGAACGCGCGGAACGTGAGTGAAGTGTCGGCGCCAGTGGGACGCCGCCTCGTCTGGCTGCTCATCGCCCGGCAGTGTAGCGGGTCAGGGTCGTGGCGGCCGAGAGTCGCGCGCCGCGAACGACTGCGGCAGGAGCCACCGCACACGAAGAAGCCCCGGCCGCGGGGGAGAACACAGCCGGGGCGGGAGAGAGGTCGAGCTTATCCGTTCGACGCGGTCGATCCGCGCCGTGGCGCCGGGCGCCGATGCGGCTCGCCCCCCCGGCCGCGTCAGCCGGTGACCGAGCCGATCTCGAGATCAGCTCCTCAACTGGGAACGGCTTGCCGACGAAGGCCGTCCGCGGGCCGTGGAGGGTGTCCGGAATGTCGGCCACCTCGGGATGGCCCGAAACCATCACCGCCGGCAGCATGCCGTTGCGAAGTCGCAGCTTCTCGGCCAGAGTCACGCCGGTTGCCGATGGCATCTCGTGGTCGGTCACCAGCAGATCCAGGGCCTCGGCGGCGAGAGCCAGGGCGCTCGTGACGTCCGCGGCTTCGACGACCGACCAGCCGCGTCGACTCAGCACGGTGTAGACGAGCGTCCGAACGAGCGGCTCGTCATCTACCACGAGGGCTATGCGCGGGCCCTCGTTGGGAAGCGCGACGGCCCTCACAGACCTGCGTTGCGCAGCCAGGTGAGCCTCGCCGGGTGCTGCTGTGCCGTATGCCCTGTATGCGTCCGGGCGGCTCGATCCGAGCAACGATCCGAACGCAATCGGAGCCGAGCCTCTCTGGCCGGAGTGATCGTGCCCGCCTGGCCTGCAAAGTCCCTAAATCTGGAGGCCCCTCGGTCGAGGGGCCTCCAGGCATTGGGCGCGGAGTGGGCCTAGGTGGCTGCCGGTATCCCCGGCCATTGGACAGTGACCGGCGCTGAGGTCGCCGTGCGGCTGTCGGGAGCCGGCATGGTGCATGTCGCGGTGAAGGTCAGAGTCGAGGGATTGTCCCACGCGCTACTGGTCCATCTCGCGCCCCACAGGAACCCCGGCGCATACCCGTTAGTGCCAACCGTGAGGGCCGGCGACTGGACTGTACGGTGACCGCCGCCCGATCGGGTCAGGTAGCAGCTCGCGCCGGCGAGTGACCTGACAACGAACTCCCCATTGCCCGGTGCCGTGGCGGGCGGTGTCGCCGACGTAATCGTCGCGAACATGACCGGCGTCGGCGGCGCGGTCGGGACTGCCGTCGGCGGCGCGGTCGGCACTGCCGTCGGCGGCGCGGTCGGCACCGCCGTCGGCGGCGCGGTCGGCACCGCCGTCGGCTTGGCGGTCGGCGCGGCGGTCGGCTTGGCGGTCGGGGCGGCAGTCGCCTTGTGCGTAGGAGTCGCGATCGGGGCCGCCGAAGGTGTGATCACGATGGTCGTTGCGGTCGCCTTGTGGGTAGGAGTCGCGATGGGGGTCGCGATCGGGGTCGCGGTGGCAGTCGGATTGACGTAGGCGACGGGGGCGGTTGGAGAAGCAGTCGCCGGCTCGTTGGCGACAGCCGGCAGGATCAGGCCGGCGATCAGGATGTAGGCGAAGAGCACGGCATAGAACCCGCCGAAGAGGAACCAGAATATGGGCCTGCGGCGCTTCCGCTCGGCGGGATAGTCAATCGCCTCGACTGTCGCGAGCTGCGGCTCCGCGCGGCCGGCGAGCTTGTGATACGGCCACAGGACGGCTCCGACGACGATCCCGGCGCCCGGAACGATGACCGTGTCGCGAGCCCGAACCAGGCCCGAGCGAACGGCCGGCGCGGCCCCTGCCAGGGCAAGGACGACGCGCGAATTCCGGATTCGATCGAGGACGCCGACGGAGGACACCGGGGCTTGGATCGATTCTGAGTCGGCCACGATGGCGGCGCCATCCAGGGCGGTCGCTTCCGGGCTGGCGATCGAGCCGGAGGGCCCGCGACCGAGGGCGCGGCCCAGGGCCGTGCCGGCTGCGGCGAGGGCGGCTGCGACCCCCGCGACCGCGCCCGCGATGCGTTCGGCCGCGCCGCGGCGGTTCTCCTGGCTGCGCCGGACGATGCCCTCGTTGGAGAAGAGGGGCTCGACTGGCGGATGGTACTCGGGCACGGCCGGCGAGGAGCCGGCGCGGATGATGCCGGGGTGGCGTTGCAGTCTGACGCGACTGAAACGGATGATGCCTGCACGGCTCGGCTGAAGCGCATCCAATGTCAGGGGTTCGGTCGCCGCCGCTGTGACGGAGGCGGCCATCAGGGTCTCGACCGGCTCGCCCTTCGACTTCGATGCGGGCTTCGGCTTCGCCTCGCGTACAGGCTTCCCATTCTGCCCGCTGCCGGCCGCTGCTTCCGTGGCTTCAGCTGCGGCAGTGGCGGCTATCGCGGCGCTGGCCGCTGCCACGGCGGATGCAGCTGCGGCGGATGCGGCGGCGACGGCGGCGTCGGTGTCGGTGCCCGTTCGCGCCCGAGAAGAGCGCCGAGAAGCATTCCCGGCGCTGGGTCCGGAGACGGCCTCGGCCCCGGCAGCGGCGGCGGCTGCGGCGACGCGTCGAGACGCGGCGTCGCCCAGGCCTCCATGTTGCCCTTCTGGGGTGCCGCCCGCCGACTGGGCTTCGATCGGCGCGCCGTCATTCGGAGCGCCGGAATCGGGATCGCCTGCGGACTCGGACTGCTTCCCGCGGGGAGTCTTCCCGCTCGTCATGTGGCCGCACCTCTACGTTCCTGGGATGCGGCCACAAGTCTCCCCCAGTGGTGACATGTCGCAATGGGACGATGGTAATGAAGCCCGGCGGGACAAGCGGCGGTCTGGATCGGTCTTGGGAGGTCAGCTGTGAACCGGGCCCCGCCTTACCGCGCATCCGTGCGACGACTCCGCCGTCGTACGAGGCTCGCTCCTCTGCCAGGCTAGAGAGAGCCGGGTGTCTGACCCGGGTTGGCGGAGCCCGGGCCGTAGATCTCCGCCGAATTGAGGGCGGCCGAGCCATCGTCGCCCCCAACCACGAGAACGCGTCCGTCCGGCAGCACGACCGCCGCGGCGTCCTCTCGGGCCTGGACCAACGACTCGATGGCAGTGAACGTGCCGGTGGCCGGATCGAACGCTTCCGCCGAATCCAGGACGGTGTCGCCCGTGCTGCCCCCGGCGACAAGGACCGAGCCGTCCGGGAGGACTGACGCCGTGAAGTCGGCGCGCGGTGAGGTCATTCCTCCGGTTTCAGCGAAAGTGCCGGTCATGGGGTCGTAGATCTCGGCCGAGTCCAACGACACGTAGTTCGAGTCGGTGCCGCCGGCTACCAGGACGCGGCCGTCGGACAGAGGGACGGCGGCGGCATACTGGCGCGCGTCGGACAGGGAGCCGGTCTTGGTGAACTTGCCGGTCGACGGGTTGTAGATCTCGGCCGCGGCGAGCGCCTTGTCGTTGTTGTCGCCGCCCGCGACGAGGACCTGGCCGTCCGAGAGCAGCACCGCAACGTGGCCACCTCGTCCGGACGACATGGAGCCGGTCTTGGTGAACTTGCCGGTCGACGGGCTGTAGATCTCGGCCGTGGCGAGGCGTGCGCCCTTGTTGTAGCCGCCCGTGATCAGGACGCGGCCGTCGGGGAGCAGAGTCGACGTGTGTTCCACCCGCGAGGCCAGCATCGAGCCGGTCACCGTGAAGCGACCGGTGGTGGGGCTGTACAGTTCCGCCGAGGCGACCCGATACTGGCCATCGGAGCCGCCCGTGATCAGGACACGGCCGTCCGCCAGCAACGTCGCGTCTTGCCAGGCCCGCGCGGAGTGCATCGAGCCGGTTGGGCTGAAGGTGCCTGTCACCGGGTCGTAGATTTCGGCCGTGTTGGTTGCCTTGTCCTCGCTGACCCAGCCTCCCGCGATGAGAACGCGGCCGTCCTGGAGCACTGTCGCGGTTGCCGCCGACCGGGCATGCCTCATCACGCCTGTCAAGGCGAACACCGGGGCCGGCGTCGGAGTAGGGGTAGCGATCGGGATCGGCGTGGGAGTTGCGATCGGAACCGGCGTCTGGCTCGCGGCGGCCACGGCGCTTGGTTTCGACGAGGTCCCGGACGATGGCGGCAGCACGCCGGCGGCGACGAGACCCGCGCCGATGACGACCACCAGGCCGACGACCGCCAGGCCCGCCAGGATCGGCCGCCGGGTGGAGCTGCCGGCGGCGGGGACGGCCGGCGGAGACGCTGGAGGCTGGGACTGGGCCCAGGCCGGGGTCGTCGTCGGCTGGCTCGGAGGCCATCCTGGGGGTGTGGCCTGCGGCGTCGACGCCGGTGGATATGTGGGCGGCGCCCAGGCGGGGGGCTGGACAGAGGTTGGTGTCGCGGGCGGCGGGGGCGGCGCCCAGGCCGGCGGTGTGGTGGCCTCAGGAGGCGGCGGGGGCGGCGCCCAGGCCGGCGGTGTGGTGGCCTCTGGGGCCGGACTGGATGCCTGAGGGGCCGGTTCGTTCGTGAGCTGGTGCCCGCACGACCCGCAACTGGTCTGGCCGCCAGAGAGCAGCCGCGCTCCGCAGAACGGGCAGAACCCCGCCACCGGATTCTGACTTTCAGTCATGGCGTGAACTGCCTCCGACCCCCCGATGCCGGTCTAGGTCAGGTCCACGTAGACGTTCTTGAGCTGCGTGTAGGAGTCGAACGCGTGCATCCCGTTCTCGCGGCCCAGGCCTGACATCTTGTAGCCGCCAAACGGCGCCTCAGCGTGGACGCTCGAGTTGCAGTTTACCGAGATCACGCCCGACCGGATGCCCTTTACCGTCCGAATGGCCTTGCCGATGTCGCGCGTCCAGATCGAGCCCGAGAGACCGTAGGGAGTGTCGTTGGCCAGCCTGATCGCCTCCTCCTCGGTGTCGAAAGGTATGACCACGACAACGGGGCCGAAGACCTCCTCCTGGGCGATGCGCATCCGTGAGGTCACGCGATCGAGGACGGTCGGCTGGACGTAGGCGCCCCGGGCGAGCGCCGGTTCGGTCGGGATGCCGCCGCCGACGACGAGGTTGGCGCCCTCCTCTCGGCCGATTCGAACGTAGTCGAGGACGGTTTCCCGCTGGCGGAAGCTGACCATCGTGCCGACCTCGGTGGCCGGGTCGTCGGGGTCGCCGACCTTGACCTTGAGAGTGGCCGCGGCGAACAGTTCGACCACCCTGTCGTGGACGGAGCGCTCGACGATGATGCGGGAGCGAGCGCAGCAGTCCTGGCCGCAGTTGTCGAAGACGGAGTAAGGAGACTCCGCGGCGAAGCGCTCGATGTCCGCGTCGGCGAAGACGACGTTGGGGCTCTTGCCGCCCAGCTCCAGGCTGACCTTCTTGATGTTGCCCGCGGCTGCCCGCATGATCTCCTGCCCCGTGGCGGTTTCGCCGGTGAAGGCGACCTTGCCGATGCCGGGGTGGGCGGCGATGGCCGCGCCCGCCGTGCCGCCCGGACCGGTGACCACGTTGAGCACGCCGGCCGGGAAGCCCGCCTCCAGGGCCAGCTCGGCGGCGCGAATCGCCGTCAAAGGCGTGTAGCTGGCGGGCTTGAGGATGGCCGTGTTGCCCGCGGCCAGGGCCGGGCCGATCTTCCAGCTGGCCAGCATGAGCGGGAAGTTCCAGGGCACGATCAGGCCGACGACGCCGATAGGCTCGCGCAGGGTAAAGTCGAAACCGGGCTTGGAGACGGGGATCGTCTCGCCCATGAGCTTGTTCGCCGCGCCGCCGTAGTACTCCATCACGTTCGCGACGGCGCCTACCTCCCAGCGAGCCGAGGAGATGGGCTTGCCCATGTTGCGGGACTCGAGCCGGGCCAGCTCCTCGAGGTGGTCGCGGATCAGGGCGGCGAAGCGGGCCAGAGTCTGGCCGCGGCGGGTCTGGCTCCACGTCCGCCACTCGCCGTCGAAGGCGCGCTGGGCCGCTGCCACGGCCCGATCCACGTCCACCGCGCCGCCCCTGGGAACGCTGGCGACCACCTGGCCGTCCACGGGGCTGACGACGTCGAAGGTTCGGCCGTCCGCCGCCCCGACGTGCTCGCCACCGATCACCATCTTGAGCGCCGGGGCGGCTGAGCTGGCGGGGCTGGCGGGCGGTTGGGCGGTCATCGCGGCACCTCGGGCAAGCGGTTTCGCTGTGGTGTGGGCGGTCGGCGGGCGGACGCGCCGCGGCCGCTGCTGGCTCGGATCATACGGCGCGCCGGCGGCGTGGCCCGCGGCCGCCTCCGAAAGCCGCGCGAATGACGCCGGCCGCCCGGAGGTGACACCCGCCGCCTGGAGGACGCACGAAGGGGGCCCTCGGCCATGTTGCCCGCGGCTAGAATCGCCGCGACATGCCGAGCCCGACGGGAGGCACCGATGGCGGCCCTATTGCGACCCGACCGATGACCCGCAGCTTGCGGCAGCCATGACGGGCAAACCGCAGCCTTCGCCCCCGCCGCCTGCGACGGCCCTCTCCGGAGCGTCGCGGCCGACTGCGCAACCGACGGTCATCACCGGTACTCACATCCGAATCTGGCTGGCCGTGATCGTGGGCTGCATCGTCGTCGGGACCGCCGGCTACCTCATCCTGGAGCCCGGCTGGCGACCGCTCGACGCTCTTTACATGACCGTCATCACCCTCACCACCGTCGGCTTCCGGGAGGTTCAGCCGCTCACCGACGCCGGGCGGGTGTGGACGATGGTCCTATCGCTCGTGGGCGTCGGGCTCATCTTCGGCACGGTCGGGATCGTGGCCGAGTACCTTGTGGTGGAGGCGACCAGCGGACGGCGGGAGGCCAGGCGAATGATCGAGGCTGTCGGCAAGCTATCGGGCCACTACATCCTGTGCGGCTACGGCCGGGTCGGCTTGACCGTCGCCCGGGAGCTGGTTCATTCCGGCCTGAAGGTCGTGGTCGTCGACATCCTGCCCGAGTCCCTCGCTCGAGCGCGCCGCGAAGGCTTCCTGGAGGTCGAAGGCGACGCAACCGAGGAGGCGACCCTGCGAGCGGCCGGGATCGAACGGGCACGCGGGCTGATCACGACGATCGACTCGGACGCCCACAACGTCTACGTCATTCTCTCGGCCCGGGCCATCAACCCCAAGCTCTTCGTCGTCGCTCGGGCCAACGCGGCCGACTCCGAGGCTCGACTGATGCAGGCTGGCGCCGACCGGGTCGTCTCGCCGTACACCATGGCCGGCCACCGGCTGGCCGAGCTGGCGGTTCGGCCGCGCGTAGTCGACTTCATCGACGCGGCGCTTTCTCATGGCGAGCTCGCCTTCTCGATGGAGGAGGTGGAGGTCGGTCCGGGCAGCTCCGTAGAGGGGCTCACCGTGGGCGCGCTCCGCGAATCGGGTGTCTTCGTGCTGGCGATCGTCCAGGGCGAGCGCAGCTACGAGGCTAACCCATCGGCCGGCCGCGCCCTCAAGGCCGGCGAGACGCTCGTGGTTTCAGGAAGCGTGGCCCGGCTGCGCGAGCTGCGCGAGGCGCCGGCCAGGGCGTAGCCCGGGCGTATGGCCCGGTCAGGCGCGCGCCCGGGCCTGGGGGCGGCCTGGACCCACACAGGCGTGCACGACCGGCGCACGAGGCGACGGATACGACGGAGGATCGATGGCCAGACCGAGGACCAAAGCGGGACTGCTGGCCGACGCCCGCAACGAGCGGGACATGTTGCTGGCGATGCCGGGCACTCTCACTCCCGACCAGCTGATGCGGCCGGGCCCGAACGGCTGGTCCGCGAAGGACATCGTGGCTCATCTGGCCGAGTGGGAGCGGATGTTCCTGGGCTGGCACGACGCCGGGTGGCGCGGCGAAGAGCCGGCAGTGCCCGCCGAGGGGTACACCTGGGCGACGATGGCCCAGCTCAACGACCGCATCTTCGAGCAGCGCCGAGACGAACCGTGGGGGCAGGTCTTCGCAGACTGGCGGGACACGTCACGGCGGCTGACCTCCATGACCGACTCGATCTCCGAGGCCGACCTGTTCACCCCCGGCCGCTACACGTGGACCGGCCGGGGCACGCTGGCCGACTTCGTCTACGAGTGCGGCCCGAACCACTACCGCTGGGCCTGGACGCAGATCAACAAGGCCCTGAGGAGAAAGCCCTAGGACACGTCCGCAGGCGGACGGCCGCCAGGCAGACCTTGTCCGGCGGCGGGCTGCCCGGCTCAATGGGCCGCGCGCGTCCTCAGACGATCGGCTCGCCGGCCGCGGCGACGGCGGCGCGGGACCGCCGCTCATGGGCCACCAGCGCCGCGCCGACGATTCCGGCGTTGTTCCGGAAGGTGGCCAGGGCGATCGGCGTCTTGACCGTCAGGAACGGCAGGTAGTTGTCGGCGCGCTTGGAGGCGCCGCCGCCCAGGATGAACAGGTCGGGCCAGAAGAGCCGCTCCAGCTCGTGGAGGTAGTCGTCGAGCCCGGCCGCCCAGGCCGCCCAGCCGAGCCCCAGCCGCTCGCGCGCCGATTCGGCCGCCTGCTCCTCCGCGTCGTGGCCCTTCAGCTGGAGATGGCCGAGCTCCGTGTTTGGCACCAGGCGGCCATCGATGAACAACGCCGACCCGATGCCGGTCCCGATGGTCAGCACGAAGACCAGGCCCGGCTGGCGGCGCCCCGCGCCGAAACGGATCTCGGCCAGCCCGGCCACGTCGGCGTCGTTGCCTGCGGCCACGGTCCGGCCCATTGCCAGCCCCAGTTCCCGCTCGGCCGAAAAGCCGATCCAGGCCGGGTCGATGTTCGCGGCCGTCAGCGTCACGCCGTTACGGATGGCCGAGGGCAGGCCCACGCCCACCGGGAAGGCGTCCGCGTGGCGCGGATCCCAGGGAGCGACGAGCCGCTGTACCAGCTCATCCATGACCGCGACGACCTCGCGCGGCACCGAGGGCTGGGGCGTCGGTATGCGCAGTCGATTGCCCACCAGCTGGCCGGTCCGGACATCGACCACGGCGCCCTTTATGCCGCTGCCACCGAAGTCGATGCCTATGGCGGCGTCGGCGGGCCGGACGTCGGCCGGCTGCACGTCACCCGGCTTGGTACCGACGGTCGCGGGTCCGCCGGTTCGGGTCTCGTTCGCCGGGCGGTTGCTCGCCGGACGGTCGGTCATGGTCTGTTCCTCAATCGGGCCCCTGTTGTTCACTTGTTCGGTCGTTTTCGAGATCGTGTGGCTTCGGTCAGTTCTAGAAGTAGTTGACGCTGATGCCGCCGTCGATGACCATCGAGGCCCCGTTGGTCCAGGCCGATTCGTCGGACGCGAGATAGACCGCCAAGGCCGCAATCTCGTCCGCCTTGCCGAAGCGTCCGGTCGGGTTGCGGGCAAGTCGGAGCTTTCGGGCGGCTTCATCTTTGAGCAGCCAGTCCATCAGCAGGGGCGTCTCGACCGGGCCCGGCAGGATGGCGTTGGTTCGGATTCCCTTGGGCGCGAACTGGACGGCCAGCGAGCGGGTCAGCGCCAGGACGGCTCCTTTAGACGCAGTGTAAGCGTCCTGCGGTACCGAGCAGCCCAGCAGGGCTACGAAGCTCGAAACGTTGATGATCGAGCCACGCTGACGCTCGATCATGTGGGGGATGGCGTACTTGCAGGCGAGGTAGACGCCCCGGACGTTGACCGCCATGACCAGGTCCCAGGCCTCGACGGGTGTGTCCACGACCGAATGGTCCGCCTCGGGCATGATCCCGGCGTTGTTGTACAGGACGTCGATCTGACCGTAGCGGGCGATCGCCAGGTCCACTATCGCCTTCGCGTCGGCCTCGACCGACACATCGGCCCGGGCCGCGCACGACTCTCCGCCGCCCGCGCGAATCTGGCGGACGGTCTCCTGGGCGGCCTCGCCTTGGTTGTCGGCGACGATCACGCGCGAACCCTCGGCGGCGAAACGGAGGGCGGCCACGCGCCCCATGCCGCTGCCCGCGCCCGTGATGATCGAAACCTTGCCCTCGAGTCGCATGCCCTCGTCTCCTGGCCCGCTGAGGCTCCGTGGTGTGGCCTTTGGCCATCGAGCGTATCTGGCGGCGGAGTTCTGAACCGCCGCTGAGGCAAGCTTACCTGCGGATTGAGACGCAGGCGCGCCCCGGTTCGCCGGGTCTATCCTCACGGCAGGCAAGCCATCCCGGAGGCGACGTGGAGATATCGAACAGGTCGGTCGTTGCGGTCGCCGGCGGCACCGGCTTCGTCGGGGGCGCGATCGCGCGCGAGCTCGCGGCCCGAGGCAATCGCCTGGTCGTGCTGTCGCACAGGCCTCCGGTCGCGACGACCGGCCAGTCGATCGAATTCCGCCGGGCCGACGTCACCCGACCCGACGGCCTGCCCGACGCGCTGGCAGGCGTCGAGACGCTGGTCATCTGCCTGGCCTTCCGCAACTCGCCGGTCGAGGCGCCCCGCCGCGGCCAGACCTTCGAGAGGGTTGATGCCGCGGGGACCGAAGCGCTGGTAGCTGCCGCCCGGGCGTCCCGCATCCGCCGCCTCGTCTACATCTCAGGCGCCGGCGCCGCGCCGGACGCTCCTCGCCACTGGTTCCGCGCCAAGTGGCGCGCCGAGGAGGCCGTCCGCGGCAGCGGCATCGCTTACACGATCTTCCGTCCGAGCTGGATATATGGGCCGGGCGATCGCTCGCTCAACAGATTCCTGGGCTTTGCCCGGTGGCTGCCGTTTGTGCCCCAGATCGGCGACGGCAGGCAGCTCGTTGCCCCGGTCTTCGTGGACGACATCGGCGCGCTCGTCGCCGACGCGCTGGGCACGCCGGCCGCGACGAATGTGACACTGGAGGTGGGCGGGCCCGAGACCTTGACGATGGATGCCGTCGTCCGCGAGGCTCTGCACGTCCTGCGCAAGAGGCGGGCCATCATTCACGCGCCGGCCGTCCTGATGAAGATCTTGACGCGGCCGTTGACCCTTCTTCCATCACCGCCGATGACACCGGACGCGATCGACTTCATCGTTGGATCCGCGCCGGTCGACTCGGGGCCGTTGCTGGCGACGCTGCCGCGTCATCTCACGCCGCTCGCCGAGGGACTGGCCTCGTATCTGGCGCCTCGCGTCTGATGCCGGCAGGGTTGTCGCGGCAGGCGCCCACGCCACTCTCTCAGCCGCGTTCGAGGTATCGCTGACGGTCCCAATCGTGGACGGCCGCGTCGTATGCATCGCGCTCGACGCGAGCGGCGTTGAGGTAGTGATCCACGACGTCCTGGCCAAAGATCTCGACCGCGACCTTGCTCTTCTCCAACAGGTCGATCGCCTCGTAAAGCGCGCGCGGCATCCGATCGCAGCCCTTGGCGAGGTAGCCGTTGCCCCTGTACTCGGCCGGCGGCTCGATCTTGTGCTCGATGCCGTAGAGCCCCGCGCCGACCTCGGCCGCGTAGGCCAGGTAGGCGTTCATGTCGCCGCCGGGAAATCGGTTCTCGATATGCAGGCTCGACCCGCGGCCCACGATTCGGAATCCCGTGGTGCGGTTGTCGCGGCCCCAGACCACGTTGACCGGGGCCCAGCTGGCCACGGCGTAGCGCTTGTACGAGTTCACGTTGGGAGCGATGAATAGAGACAGCTCCCGCTGGAGGGCCATCATTCCACCCATGAACCAGCGCATCGTCTGGCTCATGCCGTATGGCCGCGCCCCTTCCTCGCAGAAGAGAGGCTGCTGGCCGGTCGCGTCCCACAAGCTGATATGGAGATGGCCGCTCGAGCCGGTCCAGTTCGCGTACGGCTTGGCCATGAAGGTGAGGCCGTAGCCGTTGAGCCAGGCGATCTCCTTGGCACCGTGTTTGAACAGGACGCTTCGATCCGCCGACTCGAGCACGTCGTCATATCGAATGTTCACTTCATGTTGCGATGGGGCCGCCTCGCCCTTGCTGAATTCGATGGGAATTCGGGCCACGGTCATCTGGTTGCGAATCTGCCGATAAAGCGGCTCGAGCTTGGTCGCCTGAAGCAGATGGTAGTCCTCGTTGTAATAGCCGACGCGCTCGACCTCGTGGTAGCCTTCGCGGCTCATCTCCTCGAACGTGTCGGCAGTGACATAGAACTCGAACTCCGTGCCGGCCTTGACGGTGTAACCCATGGCCGCCGTTCGTTCGACCTGTCGCTTCAACATGGAGCGTGGCGAGATTGGAATCTCCAATCCCGTCTCCTCATCGATCGCGTCGCACAGGACGATGGCCGTCGATTCGAGCCACGGCAGTATGCGAGTCGTCTCCCAAGCCTCGCGCCCGACCCAGTCGCCATAGCCCGTTTCCCAATTCATCAGCTTGAAGCCCTCGGGCGTGTTCATTTCCATGTCCGTACCGAGAAGGTACGTGCAGAAATGAATGCCGTGATCCACGACGCCCTTGAGAAACGCTTCAGCCTGAACGCGCTTGCCCATGAGACGGCCCTGCATGTCCGTCAGGGCGACGATGATCGTGTCGATTCGGCCATCGCGGACCATCTGGCGCAGCTCCTCGAGCTGCCTGGGGGCAGGCTGACCCGCGCCGTGGCTGCCCGCGCCGTGCTCGTCGCTCATGGGTTCCTCCTTAGCCGCGGCCCTCGCCCGTCCAGCCGGGCGCGCGAAGCGTTCCTGGCCCGGTATTGTGGCTCGTGTTGGGACGCCCTGCGCTGCCGCCGCGGCGGCATCCCGGCCGCGCTCCTCGAGGCGGCTCGGGCCGGGCTTCGCCCCGGGCCGAGCCGCCACTTCGCTCGCGATTGGCGCGAGCAGGGTAGAGTCTGCAGGCTGCACCTTCGCCGCGCCGGAATACGCTCGATTGTGCAGGCTTCTACGACCGTGGCTCATGGATCGTCGCTCGAGGCGGCCGGCTCATGAGCGGCGGCAACCCGATCCGCACCTCGACGCGGCCCGGAGGGGGCGCGCTGACGGGGGAGCTGAGCGGCGAAACGTAAGAGGTAGCACCTGCTGATGAGCGGCCCCCGCGTCGAGCCTGGCCTCGACGATCAACCGCAGTCCGACCCGGCCCGCCGGCCCGACCCGGAGCGGGTCATCCCGTCCGCGGCGCGCGCCGGCAGCGGCGTGCGAAGCCGCCCCCACGGAGGGCTGCGCGAGCAGGGGCCCGCGGGCCCCGTGGCCGCGCCGAGTCCAACGCCATACCCGCCGAAGCGGCGGGCCCAGCCCTGGCAGCCACCGCAGATCGGCCTGCCCGCGTTCCATCGGCCCGCATTCCATCGGCCCGCATTCCATCGGCTCAGCTGGCCCCTGTCGATCCGGCAGACGATCTCCGTGGCCGTGGGGCTGGCGACCGTCGTCGCCGTCGTGGCCGGGCTGGTGCTCATCATCCCCAGCCACCCGGTCGCCCCGCCCGCTACGGGCAGCTTCCGCGGCGTCGACTTCCGGGCCGCATCGAAGACCCCGACCGGGAACTTCTACTACGGGCCCGATTTCGTGGCCCAGGGAGATCAGCTGCTGATGATGGGCAGCGATGGCAACACGAGCACCGTCTGGGAGTCCACGGATGGCTCCACGTGGCAGCAGATCTCCGATCCGGGCTCATTCGGGGCGCCCGGCCAGCGCTTCGTCGTGCTGGGCTTCGCCGACGACGGCAATGGCGGCCTGTCCGCCGTGGGGAGCGGCTTCGCCCCCGGCGCCAAGGTCGTGGCGACGGCCTGGCACTCCCGCGACGGCCGGACCTGGTCCCCCGCCGCGGTTGACTTCCCGACGAACGTGCAGATGATCGGCCTCGCCTCGCGGCCAGGCGCTCTCATCTCGGCTGGCAACGGCGTGGCCTGGTACTCCGCCGACGGCACGAGCTGGACGCTGGAGGCACTCCCCAACGCCACGGGCTACATGCCGCGCGCGGTTCGCGTCTGGGCCGGCGGGTTCGAAATCGTCGCCGTCTCGAGCGGCACCGCCCCGCGCGACACCAAGGCGTGGGTCTCGACGGACGGCAAGACCTGGACCGAGGCCGCTGCCCCCATGGTCGGCTTCCAGGCGCAGGATCTCGTCGCCTACGGCAATGGACTCGTGGCCGTAGGCAGTCAGATCCTCACTCCGGCCGAGCTGGCGACGCCCACTCCTTCGCCCACCCCTACTCCCACGCCGGCTCCCACCGGCTCCGGCAAACCCAAGGCCACTCCCAAACCGACGGTCAAGCCCAAGGCGACGGCTTCCCCATTGGCCGCCGCGTCGCCGACGGCCTCGGCCACGCCGTTGCCTGAGGTCGCCGTGGCGACCTCCTGGATCTCGCCGGACGGAGTCCACTGGTTCAGAGGATCCACGCCGATCGGCTACGGATCGCAGTCCATGGATTCGGTCACCCAGGTTTCCGACTCCCTGGTGGCAGTGGGTTCCGAGCCGGGCGGGCTGCCTGGAGGGAGCGCTTCTCCGTCGGGGACGCTGGCGCTGTGGACATCGGATGATGGCTTGACCTGGAAGCCGGTCAAGACCGACGCGCCGGCCCTGACGCGCGGCCGGCTCACCCAGTTCGGAAGACAACTCGTCCTGGCCGGCGTCGAATCGAGCGGGTCGCTCGACGTCATGACCGGCGCTGTGGCACTCGGTTCTCCGCTGCCGCTCATTGTCCCCACCCCAACGCCGGCGTTCACGCTCGCCTTCCACGCCGGCGCGACGCCAATGGTCTCGGGCCTCAAGGCCGCCGACACCCTCGGGCCGGTGCTGGCCGCCGGAAACCAGTTCCTCGTCTTCGTCAACAGCGACGCGGGGACGTCGGTGTGGTCGTCTCCGGACGGCCGAGCATGGACGCAGCAGGCCGATCCGAGCGTGTTCACGGCGAGCGAGCCAAACGGTGTGCCTGCAGTCTCCGCCGCGATCCCGGACGGTCAGGGCGGCGCCATCGCCGTCGGTCGCGTGGTCGGAACGGACTCGAGTAGCGCCGCCATCTGGAGCATGAGCGGCTCCTCGTGGACCCCGGCGACAATCTCGGTCAGTGGCGGCGCGCCCTCGAGTCTCGGTTCGGTGGCCGTCTACCAGGGCAGCTACGTGGCCGCGGCGAATTCGGCCGATGGCCCTCGCATCCTGTTCTCCGATGACGGCCAGAACTGGGGCCAGGCCGCAGTCTCGGGCGCCACTGGCTACATGCTCACCGTTTCTTCCTGGTCAGGCGGCTTCGTGGCCACCGGGGCCAACCCGGACGGATCGGGCAACGTGGGCGTCTGGACCTCCGTGGACGGCCTGAGCTGGGTCAGCCAGGCGAGCTGGAAGCTGCCGCCGAACGCCGGCAACGTATACGGCGCTCGCAAGGGGCTGGTGACGACGACCACGGGCCTGACGACCGCCACTAGCTGGTGGTGGTCGGCGGACGGCAAAGCCTGGCAGGATGCCAGGCTCTCGACCACCGGCGGATGCTGGAGCGCCGTCGACTCCGGCTTCATCGCTGTCTCCGCGCCGGCGGCCGGCTCGCCCGACACCGGCTGGCATGTCTGGGCGAGCAAGGACGCAAGCTCGTGGCAGCAGCCCGGCGGAACCGCCCCGTCTTTCGGCGTGGCCACGACATGCGGGGTCGCCTCGATCGGCAGTCGTGTCATCGTCGTGGGCTGGTCCAAGCCGGGGATCCTCCAGGATTTCTACGGGGATCTGACCGGGCTCTGACCGGGCTCTGGACGTGCCGGCCGGCCGGCCCTCGCTAGACCGTCCCTCGTCTCGCGCTTGACCCGAGACTACGCCCCGCCGACGAGCTCCTCCGCGGCGTGCTCGAACTCGCGCTCGATCTCCGTCAGCTCGGCTTCTACGACCTCGACGACCGGCCCCTTGAAGCGGCGCCGCGCCCAAGCGAAGTAGTAAACGAGGAGTGCTCCCAGGAAGACGACGTAGGCGATCAGCGTCCAGGGGTTGCCCGAGGTCGGCCACAGGAACAGGATCGAGATCAGGGCGATCCAAAGGCAGGCCAGCGCGGCGATCGGCCTGGACAACCGGCCCAGCTTCCAGACGGCGTGATCTCGCCACTCCTGCTTGCCGAAGACACCCAGGAAGATGGGCACGCCGTAGGCCCAGTAGAGGGCAATCGTGCTGATCGCGGTGACGATCGCGATGGCAGTGAACCCGCCGGCGATGAAGGCGGCGTTGGTCAGCAGGTAGCTGAAGACGACGATGGCCACGATCGCGTTGGCCGGCGTGCGGAAGCGGTGCGAAACCCTGCGCAGCCAGGGCGACCCCGGCACCCCGTGGTCGCGGCTGAAGGCGAAGAGCATCCGGCCGGCGGCGGCGATGGAGGCCAGCCCGCACAGGCTCATGGACACCGCGATGGCCGCGCCGAGCCAGTCGCCGAGCGTGCTCAAGTTGTAGCTGAGCGTGGTGAAGACGACCGGGTTGCCGCCGTAGTAGGCGCTGCAAAGGCTTTGCGTGGCCGGGTTGCAGTTCATGATCTGGTCGAGCGGGGGCAGGTGCGTCACCAGCCCGAACAGGACGATGTAGCCTACGACGGCCGAGACGGCCACCGAGATGAAGACGCCCCAGGCGCTCGCCAGTCGAGCGCCGACCGTCTCCTCGGCCACGTGGGCCGAGGCGTCGTAGCCCGTGTAGGTCCACTGGGCCTGAAGGAGCGAAAAGAGGAAGGCGATCGGAACCGCGTATCCGACGGCGGGACCCAGGCTGAAGCCGAATGGCGAAGCGCTGCCGGTCGTGTCCAGTGGCCCGATGGCGAAGGGGCTGATGTCGGCGTGGGCCTTGCCCGAGCTCACCAGGAAGAGGGCGACCACGATGACGGCAACGGTGCCGATGTGCCACCACACCGATGCGTCGTTGAGCAGGGCGACGATCTGGATCCCGGCGATGTTGAGGACGAGCTGGACGGCCAGCAGGACTGCCATCGTGAGCAGCTGGCCGTTGACGAACGAGCCAACCACCGCGGTCGAGTTGCCGAATACGATCCCGAAGTTCGAAAGGACAGGCGTCACGATGGCCGAGTTGACGAAGGCGGCGGCAGCGAAATCGATGCCGGCGACGATTGCGATCTGGCCGGCCAGATTGAACCAGGCCGTCCACCAGCCCCAGTCCTTGTTCTTCATTCGGCTCGACCAGTAGTAGAGGCCGCCGGCCGTCGGATAGGCAGACGCGATCTCGGCCATCGCGGCCGCGATCATCAGGGTGAAGATCGAGACGAGCGGCCAGCCGAGCGTACTGGCGGCAGGGCCGCCCCAGGCAAGGCCGTAATCGAAGAGGATCACCGCGCCGGTCAGGATCGAGATGATCGAGAAGCTGATGGCGAAGTTGGAGAACCCGCCCATGGTGCGGAAGAGCTCCTGGGCATAGCCCAGCCGGTGCAGGTCGTGCACGTCCTGCTTGATCTGCTCTTCTCGCGTCAGCGGTGTCTTCGGTTGACTCACTGAACCTCCTCCGTGGGGCCGGGACGGCTCGCGTCGCGGTCGGGGATCCTCCGCCTAGTCGATCTCTCCTCTGAGCCGCCAGTCCAGTCCCGGGAATATACCCTGTTCGAGCAGCCGGAAAAGAACCGGTGGCTCACCCCCAGGGCGGGCTCACGGCCGGGAAGCGGCGCTCTCGAGCTGGCACGGCCCACCAAGCTCCATGCCCGGCCCGTCGTCTGGGCGAGCCGCGAACCCGAGGCGCTCGTAGAAGCCACGCTTGCCGCGGGCGCTGAAGAGCTGGATCTGGAGCACATCCGCTTCCCGGCAGCGTGTGATCAACCGGTTCATGATCTCCGTCCCGATACCGCGGCCGCGCAGCTCCGGCACCACGATGACGTCCACGATCAGGGCGTGCAGCACGCCGTCGGAGAGCACCAGGCCGGTGCCCACGACCCGGCCGCCGCGGTAGGCGCAGACTGCATACCAGCTCTGGGGAAGCGCCGCCGCGAGCCGGTCGGCAGGCACCTGGGAGGCCTCGGTCCAGCCGCTCGACCGAAAGAGGCGCTCGAACTCGTCGGCTGCCGGCAGCTCGGTCCGGTATTCGATGGCGAGGTCGTCGGCGCTCATGAAGTTCGCCCTCCAATCGATCGAGCCGGTCGTGAACCGATGAGCGGCCGCCGCTGCAGCCTGCGGTCGGGCCATTCTAGCCCGACTCAGATCGGCCTCGGTGGTGGCCGCCGGCCGGTAATACGTACGCCAAAGTCCTCGCAAGTGGCAGACGCGCCGTGCGCATCGGCGTCTCGTCGGCCGCGCCGACCAGACGCGGCAGCCGCAGCGGCAGGACGAAGATCCACGGCAGCTTGCCGGCGATAGACTCTGACCATGCGAAACGAGCCCTCCGCCGCCACTCCGCCCACTCCGCCAACGCCGCGCCTCGGGTTCCGGATCGAGAAGGATCCGTTGGGCTATCTCGAGGTGCCCGACGACGCCTACTACGGCGTCCAGACCGCGCGGGGCATCCACAACTTCCCGATCTCCGGCACCCGACCGCATCCGGCCCTGGTCCGCGCCATCGTCCAGGTCAAGAAAGCCGCGGCTCGCGCCAACATGACCACGGGCCGCCTGCCCAAGCAGCTGGGCAATGCCATCGTCGAGGCGGCCGACGAAATCCTCCGGCAGGCCGAACCGGCGGCCGAGTCGGACGACCTCGAGCCGAAGCGACCCTCCGACCCCATGAAGGCCGCCTTCGAGGCCGCTCGGGCCGCCAAGCAGGCCGAGCTGATCGACAACTTCCGGATCGATCCCTTCCAGGCCGGGGCCGGCACCAGTCACAACATGAACGCCAACGAGGTGCTGGCGAACCGGGCCATCGAGCTGCTGCACGCCCAGGGGGTGGGCTCCGGCAGGCGCGGCGACTATGCGGTGTGCAGCCCGAACGACCACGTCAACATGGCCCAGTCCACCAACGACGTCTTCCCGACCGCGATGCGGATCGCCACGCTGGACCTGATCCGCGACTTCATGCCGGCTGCCGGCGAGCTCATCGCCGCTCTCGAAGTCAAGGCGCGCGAGTTCGACGACGTCATCAAGTCCGGCCGAACTCACATGCAGGATGCCGTCCCGGTTCGACTCGGCCAGGAGTTCGCCGCCTATGCCCTGACGCTTCGCCGCGGAGTCGATCGCCTGCAGGCGGCGGCCGACTCGATCGCCGAGCAGAACATCGGCGCCACCGCCGTGGGCACCGGCCTCAACGCCGAGCCCGAATACATCGAGCTGGTCGTCCGCTACCTCGCCGAGCAGACCGGGCATCGGCTCCGGGGCGCCGAGCATCTCGTCCAGGCGACCCATTCGATGCGCCCGATGCTCGAGGTCTCGGCCGCCCTGCGCGGTATCGCCGTGGACCTGGTGAAGATCAGCGAGGACCTCCGGCTCATGTCCTCGGGTCCCATGACCGGCTTCGCCGAGATCACTCTGCCGGCCGTCCAGCCGGGCAGCTCGATCATGCCGGGCAAGGTGAACCCGGTCATGGCCGAATGCCTGTCGATGGTCTGCTTCCGGGTCATCGGCAACGACACGACGATCGCCTGGGCTGTCTCAGCCGGGCAGCTCGAGCTGAACGTGATGATGCCGGTGATCGCCCACACGACGCTCGAGTCGCTCACGATCCTGACGAACATGAGCCGCGCCTTTGCCGAATTCTGCGTGACCGGCATTGAGGCCAATCGCGAGCGCGCCCGCGACCTGATGGAGCGCTCGTCTGCGCTCTCTACGCCGCTCGCCCCGTACCTGGGCTACGGCCTGGCCGCGGAGATATCCAAGCAGGCTGTTCGCGAGGGCAAGAGCATCCGGGAGATCGTTATCGAGCGGGGCATCTTCACGGCCGAGGAACTGGACGAGCTGCTCGCCCCGCACGAGCTGACCGAGCCCGGGGTGGCCGGCGGCTTCCGCTTCACGCCCAGGCTCCCCGAGGGCTACAAGCCGCCCACCGGCCCGGTCGGCGCCGGCGGGTAGGCAACCGCCTCCCGATTCGGCTGCTCGCCACGCAGAACGTATACCGAGCGGGCTCAGGTTTTGTCATCATGGGCGCACCGAGCGGGAGGAGTGCCCTCCGCCGGGCTTCGGTTGAGAGGAGAGACCTGTGCAGCGTCCGTTGGGTGTGACCATCCTGGCAGTGCTGGCCGCGATCGGCGGCGTGCTGGGGTTTCTCGGAGGTCTGGCGCTATTCGCAATCTCGTCGGCTGTCAGCTTCGCGATCCCCGGGATCAGCGGCCTGACCTCGATCATCGCCATCGTCATCATCGTCCAGAGCGTCATTCTGATTGCGTTCGCCTATGGCGCCTGGGGTCTCAAGCCGTGGGCCTGGACGCTCGGCATCATCGGCGCCGTGCTCGGCATCGTTACGTCATTGGCCCAACTCGGCGGCGTGAACGCCGCCAGCATCCTGGTGGATGTCGTCATCTACGCCATCATCCTCTGGTACCTGTGGCAGCCGTCGATCCGCCGCGCCTTCGGCCAGCACGTCTGACCCTCGATCCGCCGAGGGGCAGCCGGCGTCGCCGGTCGCGGCGTCTCACGCGCCGGTGAACTATGAGTGCGGTACTAGACGTTTGAGCAGCCCTGGCCCATAGTCGGGCAGCCGCTGGAAGCGGAGGAAGTTGCCAAACATCGCGCTGGAGGTAACCGTGACACGACGCCGAGGCGTAGCGCTAGTCTCTGGTAGCCTGCTGGCGCTGGCGGCCCCACTGACGGCTGTCTCGATCGCCGCGCTTGCCAACACTTCCAAGACCAGGCGGCTGAACTAGATCCGACGAAACCGGCGGGCCCGACGGGTCCGCCGGTTCTTCTTTGCCCCTCTGCCGGGCCGCAGCACTGGAAAGGACGAGCAGCGCGCGAGTCCCACGCCTCGGGACAAAGTAGCGAAATAGTACTAGACGTACACTGGGACCCCAGCCACTCTCATAGGTCGACCGGTGGGTAGTGCCAGCCGAGCCTAAATGGTGGGAGGAGGTCCCCGTGAGTCGTCGCGCATCGGCGAGCCCGGTCCTGGCCACTGCCTTGAGCCTGGTCGCCACAGCGCCATCCGCCGCGCACCTGTGCGGGAGTTTTCGGCGAGGCCGACGTTTCCGGGGAGCAGGAGATCGATGAACACAAGAATTCCGCGCCTAGGGCGCGCCCGCGCTTTCAGTCTGGCCGCATTGATCGCATTGCTCGCCATGCTTCTCCCGGCGGCGGCTGGGGTGGCGCTGGCCCACAACGCGTCAGGCAGCTGTGACCGCATCACCCTGACCAATAGCACTCTCAATGCCAGCATCTATGTGCACGGCTCCGTGCACAACAGCAGTACCCTCGTGATGACGGTCCCAGGCGACAATACCTACACCATTGCCCCAGGCAGCTACGACGTCGTGTGGACGGACAAGTACGAGGTCGACGCCGTCTCGGTTGGCAAGTGCAGCCCCACTGTCAAAACCGTGGCCAGCCCAAGCACGGGTACGGCGGGCGTGGCGATGACGGTGGGAGACACCGCTACCCTGCAAGGTGCGGTCACTTTCGCCGCCGGTAGCTCGGTCACCTTCACGCTCTACAGCGACAACAAGTGCACGACCTCGACCGGAGTGATCGGCAGCGGCACCCTGAACGGCAGCGGGGTGGCGACCTACTCGACGAGCTGGACACCCTCGGCGATCGGTACGTACTACTGGAAGGTGAGCTTCCCCGGCGACACGTACAACAACGGCGTCTCCGCCTGCGGCGGTGCCTCCGAGACCCTGATGGTCGGCCCGAACACCCCGTCGGTGACCACCCAGCTGTCGGAGACCAGCCCGGTCGCGATCGGCACCACCGTCCACGACAGCGCGACCATCAACAACGCCACCGGC
>JBEKCH010000003.1:0-77418 GCA_050014975.1 Candidatus Limnocylindrales bacterium | reverse complement strand
GCGCTCAATTGAGTGGCGGCCCGTCCGGTTCCCCGGACGGGCCGCTTCCTTTTTCCGAATCGAACCCGGCGACCGAACCCCCGGCGATTCCCAGCGGTCAAACAAGTGGTGAGAACGCCGTTGCGCGACCTTTCATCGCGCCATTTCGCCGAGGCCAACGCCGGCCGACCGCAGGCCGGCGAAGCATTACCATGGGCAGGCAAATCCTGACAGCGTTCGGAGAGTGGAGCGTGTCGTACGACGTCGTCGGCAAGATGGGGCGCGTAACGGCGGATATCACCCCGGGGCACCTCGGCGAGGTGCTGATCGAAGTTCGACAGGGCACGGAGCGGTTCCTGGCATCCGCCGCCGACCCTGAAGCCACGATCAAGAAGAACACCCAGGTTCTGGTGGTCGGTAGCCTGGGGGGTAGGACAGTTGAGGTGGCACCGACCGATACCGCGAGGCTCCCACGATGAGTTCCGGTGACATGTTTCTCGTAGCCGTAGGGATCGGCATCCTCGTCGTCCTGGTTCTGTTCATCATCCTGTTCAAGTCGACCTGGCGAATCGCCGAGCCGGACGAAGCCCTGGTCATCTCCGGCGTCTCGCGCGGGCATTCGGCCGGCGGTGTCGCCGGCGAGAGCATGCGTTTCAAGATCGTGACCGGCGGTGGCGCGATGGTCCTGCCGGGTCTCTCAAAGGTGCGCGCCCTTTCGCTGATGGCTCACGAGAGCGAGATCACCGTCCCGTGCGTCAGCCAGCAGAAGATCCGCCTGGACCTTCGTGGCGTCATCGTCTACAAGGTCGGCGACGACTACCGCTCGATCGCCAACGCGGCGCGCCGCTTCCTGGACCGCCCTGCAATCGAGCTCGAGTCCAAGGTGCAGAACGTCTTCGTCGGCCACCTGCGCGCGATCGCCGGCTCGATGACCGTCGAAGAGATGATCAGCGACCAGGACAAGTTCGCCCAGCAGGTTCGCGAGCGCTGCACGGTCGAGATGGAGTCGTTCGGACTCGTCATCGACAGCTTCCAGATCCAGTCGATCACCAGCCCCAGCGCCTACATCGAGAACCTGGCCGTGCCGCACCAGGCCGAAGTCGAGCAAAACGCCCGAATCGCCCGGGCTCAGGCCGATCAGACCGCCGTCGCCCAGGAGCAGACCGCGCAGGCGCAGATCGCTGAGTCGATCCGGAGCACCGAGATCAAGAAGGCCGGCTACCAGGCCGAGATCGACCGCGCCCAGAAGCAGGCCGGCCAGCAGGGCCCGCTCGCCGAAGCGCAGGCTCGACAGGCCGTCGTCGAGCAGGAGACTCTCGTCGCCCAGCTTCAGGCCCAGCGCACCGAGCAGCAGCTCCAGGTCGACGTTCGCAAGCCGGCCGACGCGGAGGCATACCGCCAGACGACCCTCGCCGCCGCCGGACGCGACGTTCGCATCCGCCAGGCCGAGGCCGCCGCTCAGGAGGTCCGCCTGGCGGCCGAGGCCCAGGCTGCCGCTGTGAAGGTCCAGGCCGAGGCCCAGGCCAACGCCACTCGCCTCAACGGCCAGGCCGACGGCGACGCGATCAAGGCCCGGGGTCTGGCCGAGGCCGACGCAATCCGGGCTCGCACCCAGGCCGAGGCGGCCGGTATCGAAAGCCGCGCCGCGGCCCTGAGCCAGAACCAGGAAGCGGTCATCGCCCAGCAAATCGCCCAGTCCATGCCCGACATCGTTCGCGCGGCGGCTTCGCCGTTCGAGCACGTCGGCCAGTTCACCGTCCTCAACGGCGCCCAGGGCGTGACGAGCGCGCTGGCGGAGGTCATCCAGCAGGCGGGGGCGCTCGCCGCCGTAGCCCGCAGGACCCTTACTCCGGCACTACTCGCCGCCGGCGACCAGAACGACCCTGACGGCGCCCGCTCCAAACCGGCTCCGAAGACCGCCCCGACCGCCAGGCCCGCGCCGGCCGCCCGGGCCGCTGCCGCTGCCCCGGCATCCGCGCCGGCGCCGGCCGCGAAGCCCGCTCCCGCCGCCGACTCGCCGACCAACCCGGCCAAGCCGGAGTAGGGGCGAGCGCTCGGGGCCGCCGATGAGCGAAACCAGGAATCAGCCGGACCCGGCCCAACCCGCCGGGTCCGGAGCGTTTTGGGACCTGGATCCGGCAGCGGCGGAGCGCCTCGATCGCGTCGTCGAGGAGTTCGTCGAGACCCTCGCCCGGCTCGAGCCCGGCCGGAAGGAGTATCCGCGGGCCGCCGCCTCGATCGATCGCCTGGGCCAGCGCGAGTTCACCGCCACGACGGCGCTGAGCCGTCGAATGGTCGACCGCCGTCTCCACGCGGAGCACGGCGTCCTCGCGGCGAAGGCCCCCCTGGCTCACTGCCTGGCCGAGTTGCGCAGGATCGTCGACGAGCTGGACCCGTCACGGATCGACCTTGGGTCGGGCAAGTTGCGCGGCCTGTTCGGCCGGCGGGCCCGGCGCGAGGGGCTGGACGAGCTGGCCCATTACTTCGACCGCTTCAGCCGCTCCCAGGGCCACCTGGAGGAGATCCTGCAAACGCTGGCCGAGGGCCGCCTGGAGTTGGAGCGGGACAACGCCCAGCTCAGCGAGGAGGAAGTTTCGCTCGTCACGGTCATGGAAACGTTGCGCGAGCACGCGTACATGGCCGGCCGCCTGGACGAGGCGCTGACGGCGCGCATCGACGCCATTGCTGCAGGGGATCCGGAGCGTGCCGACCGGATGCGCAGCGACTTGCTGCACGCCATCCGGCGCCGACGCCAGGAGATCCTGACTCAGCTCGCGGTCGCGACCCAGGGTTACTCTTCGCTCCGGATCGTCCGGGAGAGCAACGACGAGCTGGCCCGGGCCATCGCAACGGCCACGACGACCACGGCGGGAGCGCTCCGCACCGCGGTCATGGTTGCCCAGGCGGTTACCAGCCAGCGCCTGGCCCAGGAGAACATGGAGGCCGCGAACGAGGCTGCCGCCGAGATGGCTGGCGGGACGAGCTCCCTGATGGAGCGGCAGTCCGGCGCTATGCGCGACAGCCCGGCGAGTGCGAGCGAACGCCTGGCCACGCTTCGGCAGGCCTGGGACGATGTCTCCGTCGCGCTGAACCGGCTGGAAGCGCAGAAGGAGCAGGCCCTGCGAGCCGTCTCTTCGCCCGGTCGCGAGCCGGCGCAATCCGAGGGCGGCACCGCGGATTCTTCGGCAGGATCCGCGCCCGGCGAGTGAGCCCCGGCGCTGCCCGCACTTACCGGCTGGCCGTCCCGCCCTACCGGCTGGCGGCCGCGACTCACCGGCCCGCCGCCCTGCCCGTCGCCCCGCCTGAGGGCGCTACTGCGCCAGGCGCGGGTACAGGCGAGCGGCGATCACGATCAGGATCACGGTCGAGGCGATCAGCACCGCGAAGTCCATGCCGAGTGGGAAGCTCTCGACCGCGCCCTGGATCATCAATCCCCGCAGTGCATCGACCTGGTACGTGAGGGGGTTGACCTGTGCGACCGCCTTGAGCCAGTCGGGCATGATGGAGATCGGGTAGACCGCGCTGCTGGCGAAGAAGAGGGGCATCGTCAGGACCTGGCCTATGCCCATGAACCGCTCTCGAGTCCGGACCAGGCAGGCGATGACGAGCGAGAAGGTGGCGAAGGCTGCCGAGCCGATGACGACGACCAGGGCCACTCCGACCAGCGACACGGGATCCAGCCGCAGGTGCACGCCGATGACGAGCGCGACGGCGTAGACCATCGCGGCCTGCACGAGCGACCGAAGTCCGCCGGCCAGGGCCTTTCCGGTCACGAGAGCACTTCGGGCCGAGGGGCTGACCAGGTACTTGTGCAGGACGCCCAGGTCGCGCTCCCAGATGACCGCGATGCCGAAGAAGATAGCCGAGAAGAGGGCGCTCTGGGCCAGGATGCCCGGCGCCAGGAAGTCCTCGTAACCGAGGTTGCCCGTCGGGATGGCGCGGACCCTCGACATTACCTGGCCGAACACGAGCAGCCACAGGATCGGCTGGACCGCCCGGGTGATCAACTCGGTCGGGTCGTGACGGAGCTTGCGCAGCTCGCCCTCGGCGATCGTCCAGGCGTCCAGGACGAACCGGATGACGGCCGGCGGCTCAGCCCAGACGGCGGGCCGTCCGACGCGTTCGAGCGACGTCACGGTATTGACCTCCTTGCTCGCCGGTCTCGCTCAGTTCCGAGCCGGTGAAGTGCGTGAATGCATCGTCGAGATCCTTGCCCGGCCCCGCCTGCGCGGACAGCTCCGCGGGCGTTCCCAGGGCAACCAGCTTGCCCAGGTGCATGAACCCGACCCGCCCGCACAACTCGGCCGCCTCGTCCATGTAGTGCGTGGTCAGCAGGATGGTCGTTCCCTCCGCCTGGCGGAGTTCGCGGATGTGATCCCACACGGCTCGCCGGGCGTTCGGATCGAGGCCCACCGTCGGCTCGTCTAGGAAGAGAACCTCGGGCCGGTGGAGCATGGCCTGGGCGATCTCCAGGCGCCGGATCATGCCCCCGGAGAAGGTTCGAACCAGCCGATCGGCCGCCGATTCCAGGCCCATAAACTCGAGCGCCTCGTCGATCCGGGCGCGTCGTTCCGCCATGGGCAGGTGGTAGAGCCGGGCGCTCGTCATCAGGTTCTCACGCGCCGACAGGGCCCCATCCGAGGAAAGCAGCTGCGGCACGTATCCGATCGACCGCCGTACCAGGCGCGGGTCGCGCCGGATGTCGTGGCCCGCGACGCTGGCTTCTCCGGCGCTCGGCGGGAGCAGCGTGATCAGCATCTTGATGGTCGTGGTCTTGCCCGCGCCATTGGGGCCGAGCAAGCCGAAAACCTCGCCCGCCTGGACGTCCAGGCTCAGGGCGTTGACCGCGATCAGGCCGTCGAAACGCCTGGTCAACTCGCGGGTCGAAATCGCTGGGGGCATCGATCTCCCGTGGACTGCCCGGCCGGCACCGCCGGCACGAGGACCGGCGCAACCGCCGGTCGCACAGTTAGCTGTGTTAAGTAATGTACCATGAGCGTGTGGCAGACACGACGCCCGACCAGGTTGCCATTGCGATCCTTGAAACGATCCCGGCGTCCATGCGTGCCGTTCGCGAGCAGATGCGGTCCGGCCGCGCGGCCAGCCTGTCCGTGGCGCAGTTCCGGCTCCTGCTCTTCGTGCGGCGCAATCCCGGCACGAGCCTTTCCCCGCTGGCGGAGCATCTTGGGACGACCCTGCCGGCGGCCTCGCAGCAGGTCGAACGCCTGGTGCGAGCAGGCCTCGTGACCAGGGTGCAGCATGCCGCAGAGCGTCGCCGCGTCGAGCTGCGCCTGACCGAGACCGGTGCCGCGACTCTCGCCGAATGCGACGCCCGAACGCGGGCGTGGCTCTGCGAGCGCCTTTCGGGACTGGAAGAAGCCGAGATGGACAGGCTTGCCAGCACGCTTCGGGACCTGCGCGCGCTCCTGGCTCACGGCAGAGAGTAGATCGGCCCCTGCGCCGCCACGGCATCGTGAGCTTTCGACTGGCCGCCGGGCCGCTTAGGCGCGAGAATGGAGCCATGAACGAATTGCCGGCGGCCGACAAACCCGGGTTACGCGAGCGCAAGAAGGCCAAGACACGAGCCGCGATCCAGGAGCATGCGCTGCGGCTGTTCCACGAGCAGGGCTACGACGCCACGACCGTCGAGCAGATCGCCGAGGCCGCGGAAGTCTCGCCCAGCACCTTCTTCCGCTATTTCCCAACCAAGGAGGACGTCGTGTCCTACGACGCCCTCGATCCTGTCCTCATGGCGGCGTGGCGATCCCAGCCACCCGAGATGGCGCCGATCCCAGCCATGCGCAGGGCGCTGGTCGAGATCTTCGGGGCGCTGACACCCGGCCAGCTGGAAGAGATGATGGACCGGGGCCGGCTCCTGTTCTCCGTTCCCGAGCTGCGCCAGGTGGCGATCAACGAGATGATCCGCTCGAGCCAGATGATCGCCGACGAGCTGGCGATGCGGCTGCGCCGGTCCCCGGATGACTTCGAGCTGAGGGTCTTCGCGGGGGCCCTCATGGGCGCATTGCTGGCCGCCATGGTGCCCATCCTGGAGGATGGCTCGGCCGACATCGTGGCCTCGATGGATCGAGCCTTCTCGTTCCTCGAGAAGGGGATGCCGCTCTGACCCCGAAGTAGCCGCCGCTGCCCGCAGTCAACCCGGAGTCACCGACCGCCATCGGCACCTCATCAGGTCGGCGGGCACATTCCTGCGTTGGCTCATGCGTGCCTCGCTCACGCACCCTCTGGCCGCGCTCGCCGCGGAGCTCATCGCCGGCGTGGCCTGCGCTCGTCGGACCGGCGATCCGCGCCGCCTGACCGGGGATCCGGACCTGGCTCGTCTTGCGCTTCGTATCGCGGTCGAGTCAGACCCTCACCTACTGAAACAGTAGACAGAGCGACCGCTATCCGTGTACCCTCCTCCGGACGGGCCAATAGGCCCCGGGTCCCGCGGCTGCCACGATCGCTCCTCTCAACGGTTCTCGGCGAGACAGACGTGTCGCTGAGGCCGCATGAGCAAGGAGCGTTCTTTGTACGCATCGGACAAGACCCTGGTTTGCCAGGACTGCAACCAGGAGTTCGTCTTTAGCGCGAGCGAGCAAGCCTTCTTCGCTGAGCGACAGTTCAGCGAGCCGCGCCGCTGCCCCTCGTGCCGCGCCGCGCGCAAGGCCCAGCGTGGCGATTTCGGTGGCGGGTCTCACATGGGCGGCGGGAGTCGCGGTGGCTACTCCTCCGGTCCGCGTGAGATGTTCTCGGCTACGTGCTCGAGCTGCGGCCGTGAGGCCCAGGTCCCGTTCCGCCCGAGCGGTGCCAAGCCGGTCTACTGCAGCGACTGCTTCACTGCCCGTCGCGGGTAGGTCCGGGCCGCAAGGCCTGCACCCAAGACAAGAGCCCGGCGGCTTCGCCGGGCTCTTCCATGTATACACGGCCAGGCTGCCGCCCCGCCGCCCTGTCGCCGATGAGTCGGGCCCTCACTTACCGAGCAGAGCCCGGACGAACTGCGCCGCCACTCCTTGAGTGCTCGTCCATTCGTCGTTCGTGAGGATGACGATCGTGATTCTAGAGTCCGGCAGGTACCACATGGCCGACCAGAAGCCGTCGAGATGACCTAGGTGGCCCCAGGCCACGCGCCCGGAGATCGTCGTCTGCTCGAAGCCGAACCCGTACGGGGCGGTGGGCGTGTAGGGCAGCGTTGGGGAGACGTCGATCATCGAGGCCAGTTCGGCCTCGTCCAGCACGCCGCCGCCGTACAGCGCGGAGGCCCAGCGCGCCAGGTCGGGCGCGGTCGAGACGAACCCGCCGGCTGCCCCGGCGACTGTCGCCTCGGAGTTGAAGGGCAGCATCTCCTGGCCGGCCGATATGTCGCGCGGTTTGCTCCACGGGCCCATGTAGCCCTGCGCGAAGTCTGTGCTGGCGACCTTCTCCTCCGGCTGGAACCAGGTGTTCTTCATGCCCAGCGGATCGAGGAACTCCGAGCGCACGAGCGAGGCGATCGTCTGATTCGTTGCCTTCTCGATCGCAACGCCCAGCAGGATGTAGTTGGTGTTCGAGTACTGATAACCGTGTCCCGGGGCGAAGTAGGGCTTGCCGATCCCGGCCAAGACCTGGTCCACGGTCCAGATCCTGCTCGGGTCCGAGAGGATCGCGTCGGCCATGCCCGGCGAGGTGAAGACGTCGTGGATGCCGCTGGTATGGTCGAGCAGCTCGCGCAGCGTGATGTGGCTGGCATTGGGGTACGTGGGCAGGTACTTGGAGAGTGGGTCACCCAGCCCGATCGTGCCCTGTTGGGCCAGCCGCAGAGCCAGGGCCGCCACGAAGGTCTTGCTGATGCTGCCGATGGAGAAGAGAGTGTTTGCCGTAACGGGTGCCCGGGTCGACAGCACGGCAGAGCCGGCCGTGCCGGTCCACATCGAGCCGTCCGGGAACACGATGCTGACGGCCAGGCCCGGGAAGGCGCCCTGGGCTCGAACGCTCTTGACCGTCTGGTCCAGAGTGGCCGCGGTCGTCTGGTCGAGGATCGCGGCGGGGGCGCCCGCCGGAGGGGGCAGCCCAAGGGTTGGGACGGGATAGATCTCAGGGATGGAGGCCGGTGGTGCCGTGGGGAGGGCGGTCGGCGTCGCGGCCGCGGCGGTCGGCAGCCCGAGGGTGGCCGTACCCGCGGCCGCGGTCTGGGTCGGAGCCAGGGAGCCGGTCGGGCTGGAATTGCCGCACGCCGCCATCGAGACGACGAGCAGGACGGTCGCGAGAGCCGCGACCACGCGCCCTCTGGTGCGAGACCGTGTGGCGCGCTGCGGAGCGGTGCGGCGATCCGATTCGGGCATTTCGCTGCGAATGATGCACCCACAGCCGGGTTTGGCGCCGGGCGGAGTGCCACGCAGGAAGCGACCCAGGCCTTGCGGGCCGGGGTCGGGCAGTCGGATCGTGGCCGCGCCCGGTTAGCCGGGCTCTGGAGCTGCTAGCGGCGGCCGCCGGCCCCGCCGAAGATGCGGAGAAGCATCAGGAAGATGTTGATGAACTCGATGTAGAGGAGGATGGCGCCGAGGACGGAGGCCTTCTCCATCGAGCCGGTCCTGGCCGCGAAGTCGCCACGCGAGATCCGCTGGGTCGTCCAGGCCGCCAGCGCCGTGAAGATCACCACGCCCACGACGGACAGCACGAGATCCAGCGTGGAGCTCTGCACCAGGAAGCCGTTGATCAGGAACGCGAAGAAGAGGCCCCAGGCGCCCATGAAGAGGTAGGCGCCCATGCTGGCCAGCGAGCGCCGGGTCACGACGCCGTAGAGGGCGGCCCCACCGAAGGCGGCGGAGGCGGAAACGAACGCCTGGACGACCGACATCGGGTTGTCGCTGTACGTGCCGTAGTACCAGACCCAGACGCCGATGGTCAGGCCCATCAATCCGGCATAGACGAAGAAGAGGGCCAGGGCCAGCCCGGCGTTGATGCGGCGGATGCCCCACTGGATGCCCAGGCCCAGGCCGAGCTGGGCGATGAAGAGCGGAATGCGCCAGTCGGCGATCGATTCGATGAGGCTCAGGTTGCTCTGAACCATCCACGCGACCATGCCGCTGAGCAGCACGCCGAGGAACATCCACAGGAACGCGTCGATCAGGAACCTGTTGGCGAGCTGAGCCGTCGGGCGAACCCCCAGGCGCTCCGGCGAGTAGTCGTTGTACACCGATTTCCTCCGATTGAGGTTTGGTTCGGGCTGGCAGCCGAAAGGCCCATCGCCCCCGTGCCTGCGACCCGGAAGGGTCTCCCTGCTGACTCGATCCTACGCTTCGCGGGCTACTTTGTGCCGAGCATTCCGCACAGGTCTTGGTTCGAAAACGCTGATCCCGGCGGGGGCTGCGGGTCAGCTCTCCTGGGTCGCCCTGGAGGGCGTGGCCGAGCGCGACTCGCCCTGTTCGGCGGCGCGAGCCAGGATCCACAGCAGATCCGCCAGACGATTGAGATACGGCACGAGCTGGTCGCCCGGCAGCGGTTCGGCCTTGCGGATCGCGACTGCCCTCCGCTCCGCTCGGCGCACGATCGTGCGGGCGAGCTCCAGGGCCGCGGACAGATGCGTCTCTCCGGGCACCACGAACTCCTTGGGCAGGCTGACCTGGGCCTCGGTTTCGTCCAGCAGCTCGTCCAGGCCGGCGACCATCTCCGCGGTCACTCGCGTCTCGCCGGGGCGCTGACGGTCACGAGCGCCCGGAGCGGTGGCCAGCTCCGCGCCGGCCACGAATAGCTCGCGCTGGACGCGGAGGAGCACCTCGGGCAGTCGGGCGATGAGGCGCGGCAGGGTTCCATACTGGGCCTTGAAGGACAGCTCCGCGCGGGCGAGCCCAAGGGCTGCGATCGCCTCGTCGATCGCGCCGCAGGCCTCGATTCTAGGATCGTCCTTCGAAATGCGTTCGCCGCCGAAGAGCAGCCCGGTAGTCCCGTCGTCGCCGCGTCGCGTGGCCACCGCCGACTTGCGTTCTCGCCTCTGGGCCATGGCCTCCCCTCGAATTGCCAGCGCACTACCACATCAAGCCGGCGTCGCGAGGATCCCAGCGCTCGGCCAGCAACGTTACCTTGACCGGATGCTCCAGCACCGACTCCGCCTGGTCCTTGATCTGCTGGACCATCCAGCCGGCGTACGGGCAGAACGGGGTCGTCAGGACCATCTTGATCTCCGATGACTCACTGCCAATGATGATCTGCTTGATAAGCGCGAGCTCCACGACGTCCATCCCGAGCTCGGGATCGACGACGGATCGAAGCGCGTCCAGGATGGCCAGCTCGGTCGCCCGGCGGGTCATGTCGAAGACGGGCTCGGCTTCGGTCGCGCCGGCGGCCGAGACCGCGGTCGGGTCGGGAGCGGCGGCGGACGCGGCGGCCGAGACCGCGGCGGGGTCGTTGGCGGCGGCCGAAACCGCCGGCATCTGATCTCTCATAGTGTCCGATATCCTAGCAGTTTCGTCGGAATAGTGGGATCGGCCCGGCTTTCACGGGGCGCTTGTCGGCCGATAGACCGCGTCCGCCATGGACGGGCCTCCGCCTCCTTGCCCGCTTCAGGCCGGGGCCTTCGCGCCCCGAGTGGCGGCTTTGCGCTTGCCGGCCACGACTACGCCCGGGATGCGCAGGGCCTCGGGCAGCACCGCCGCCTCTTCGGCCGTAAAGCCCGGGCCCGCCAGCGATCCGTCGCGATCGAAGAACTCGGCGTAGCGGTCGCGGTGCTCACCGGCGTAGCGGTAGGCGTGCGCGACTCCCACCAGGCGCAGCTCGGGGTGCTCACGCAGCAGGCGGGCCGGGTCGTAGCCGGAGCGGCGCAGCTCGAGAAGCTGCCGCACGGTCAGGCGGGTGTTGTAGCAGAATGCCTCGCCGGACATGACCAGCGGATCGACCGTCACCCACTTGATCGTCATGGCTGCCTCCGGTCCATCGTCCGCCGAGAGTCTGTTGCGTCTGTCGCGTCCGCCGCGGCCCTGCGCGCCGCGGTCATACGCCGCGGTAGAGCCACTTGAGAAGGGCGTTCCGCTTGTGAGTATCGCCGCCCAACCGGCCGTTCCCTCGGAACACCGCAACCGCGGCATCGAGCGAGCGGCCCATCGCGGCCGACTCTTCGGCAGTCAGCCGGGGTCCGACGATCTCGCGAATCGCCTCGCACACGCGGACGGCGTCCCACTGGGAGACGCGACGGCGGCGGAAGATGGGTCCGATCCACTCGGCGTACTCGGCCAGCCAGCGCGAGTCGTTGCTGGAGACGCACATGGCCAGCCGCTCGATCAAAACCTCGGTGTCGCGCTGGAGCAGACGCAGGCCGGCTTCGTCGAAGCGGTCGGGCAACTCAGGGTCGGCGGCCATCGCGGCTTCCAGGGCGTCGGCGGCGATGGCCGCCCTGTCGCGGCGGAGCCCGTCGGCAGCAGCCGGATAGCCGGCCTTCATATCGATCGGCGCCAGACCCAGGTTGGGATGACGGTGAGTTGGCTCCGGGGCGGCGAGGGCGACCTGCTTGCCGGGCTTGCTCGACCGTGCCGGCTTCGGACTGGCCGGCTTCGGACTGGCTGGCTTCGCCGGGGCCGAAGGCTTTGCCAGGACGGGTGTCGCTGCCTTCGCGGCAGCCTTCGAAGCGCGCCTGGGCGTGGGTGCGGGGCTGCTCTCTGTCACGGCTCGAAGTCTAGCCTGACGAAGCCGAAGCCGTCGGCGAGCCGGCTCGTTCGATTGCCGTGCCCGCGAACACCGCGGCGATCAGGAGCGCGCCAGGCGCGCCCGTGCGCCCTCGATCGAAACCAGGTCGATCCAGCGCTCCCGGGCTGCGCGCATGGCGATGGTCCGAGGTCCGGGCCGGCCGCTGCCGATCGGCTTCCCGTCGAGCGATGTGACCGGAATAACGCCGCCGATGCTGGCGCAGATGGCCATCTCGTCGGTCGCGAACGCGTCTTGGAGCCGCAGGTCGCGCTCCACCATCGCCAGCCCGACGGAGTCGCCGTGCTCCACCAGCCAGGCTCGCGTGGTGCCGGCCAGCAGACCTGTCCCAAGCCGGGGAGTGGCGCAGACGTCGCCGCTTATCAAGAGGATGTTGGAGGTCGTGGCCTCGGTGATGCGGCCGTCCGGGGTCAGGAAGATGGCGTCGTCGGCGCCGGCGCGCCGCGCTTCAATTCGGGCGTAGACCAGCTCCGCGCGCGACGTTGTCTTGATGCCGGAAACGGGCGACTCCGCGTCGCGGTGGATGCAGCTGGTGATGAACCGCTCGCCCTGCTCCAGCGCGCGGGCCGGAGGCGGGCCGTACGGCCAGGCCTGGATGGCGACCGTGGCAGGGCCGATCGGGCCGGGCAGGACCCCGCGCGTCGGATCGAAGCCGCGGCTGACGGTGATCCGAATCACGGCGTCGCCGGGAGTTCGGTTCGCCCCCCCGCCCGCGCCGGTGGTCTCGCCGCCCCGGGCCTCGATTCCGCCCAGAGGCTCGCCGCCGCCCAGAGGCTCGCCGCCTTCCAGAGGCTCGACGCCGGCCAGCCCTTCGATCGCCAGCAGCTCCTCGATTCCGGCCGCGACCACACTGTCGTCGAACGGTAGATCGAAGGCCAGGGCCGTCAGGCTGTCGTGCAGTCGCGCGAGATGGCCGGCCAGTTCGATGGGCACGCCACGGCGAGCGCGCAGCGCCTCGAAGACGCCGTCTCCCAGCTGGAAGCCCCGGTCGTAGACGGAGATGTGGGCTGTGTCCGAAGGGACCAGCTCCCCGTCGAGCCAGACGTGCGACGAGGCGGGTCGAGGCATTCGTTCTCCGCTGCGGCGGTGGTTGAGGCGGGGCGCCCGGCCGAGGGGGAAGCAGGGCGCCCCATGACATGGAATCGGCGGGCAGACGGCGAGCATCCAGCGATTGTCATTCGGGCCACCGCCGGCTGTGCCGCCGGATGCCAGTCCGCCCCGGGCATCATAGATTGGCAGGGCAGGCGGGCGCAGGCGGCGAAGCTGAAAGAGCCAGCCGGCTCGCCATCCGCGCTCCGGTCGGGCGCGCCCGCGACAACCCGCCACAAAGGGAGCGGCCCCGCGGGAGGGGGCCGCGGGGCCGCGGAAGAAATGCGAATCGTGGACCTTGCACCGGATGCTGCCGAAGCTTACCCCCCGAATTGAGCCGGCGCAGCACCAATGCGGTTCATTCCCGCAGGCGCTAGGCCGAGGCGGCCATGGCCGGGAGAGCCATAGTCGGGGTTGCCCTGTTTACGGAGGTGCGCTGGCCGTCGTCGCGGATGCGCCCGTCGCGCATCCGGATCACCCGGTCGCAGGCCTCGCCCACCTCGGCGTCGTGGGTTACGAGCACGATCGTCTGGCCGTGCTCGCGGTTGAACTGGCGGAGCAACGCCAGGACCTCGGCGCTGCGGTCGGAGTCGAGGTTGCCGGTCGGCTCATCGGCCAGGATGATCTCGGGCTTGTTCACCAGCGCCCGGGCGAGGGCCACGCGCTGCTGCTCGCCGCCGGAGAGTTCCACCGGCTTGTGGTCGGCCCGCTCGTTCAGGCCCACCAGGGCGAGCGCGTCGACCGCCGCCTGCCTGGCCTGCTTGCCGCGGATGCCCGCGTAATCACCGGCGAGCATGACGTTCTCGAGAGCGGTGAGGGTCGGGACCAGGTTGAAGTCCTGGAAGACGAAGCCCATCCGCCTGGCCCGGATCCTGGTCCGGGCGTTGTCGGAAAGCGAGGCCACGTTCTCCCCGCCAAGGTAGAGCTCGGGGGCGGGACCGTGGTTCGGGTCGGGGGCGTGAAGCAGGCCCAGGATGTGCATCAGGGTGCTCTTGCCGGAACCGGACGGACCCATAATCGCGACCATCTCGCCCTGCTCGATCGAGATCTCGACGCCCTTGAGGGCTTCGACGGTGTTGCGCCGGCTCAGCTTGTAGGTCTTGCGGAGGTTGCGTCCTTCGAGGATTGCCATCGTGAGGTCTCCTTGGCGGGCGCCACGAGGCGGCCCGCGATGCGTTCGGGTTGGTAGGCAGGCCATCCGTCCGCTACTCGTAGCGGAGCGCGGTTACCGGATCGAGTCGGGAGGCATGCCAGGCCGGGATGAAGCCGGCCGCCGCACCGAGGATCGTGGCGAAGGCGACGGACGAGAAGGCCGTGCCGAAGGTCAGGTCGAAGAGGATCGTGGCCGAGCTGCGGCCGGCGTCGTTGCCGAGGGTGGTGATGACGTAGCCGAGTCCCAGGCCGGTGAGGCCGCCTATCAGGCCGATGATGGCCGACTCGATCACGATCTCCCGGCGGATGCGCCAGCGGGAAGCTCCGATGGCCCGCTTGATGCCGATCTCACGAGTCCGCTCCGCGACCGACATGGCCATCGTGTTGATGACCGAGAGCCCACCGATGACCAGGCTTAGCAGGCCGATCCCAATGAGGATCGCGTTGAGCATCGAGGTCGCGGCGCCGATCTGCTGATCGAAGTCCTTGCCCGTCATCGTCGTGATCCCCGCAACGTTGGCATCGATCTCGTCGGCGATCTTCTCGGGGTCGGCGCCGGGCTTCGGATACACGACCAGGCCGGTGGCGATCTCGTTGACGTTGAGCCTGTCGGCCACGAGGTCCGACAGGGTCCTGACGTAGAGCTGCTGCGCCGCCGCCAGCGGGACCATGGCCGAGTTGTCCGGGGCGGTCAGGGTCGGCTCCAGGATTCCCACGACCTGGAACTTCACATTTCGCAGGGTGACCGTGTCGCCGACCTGCGCGTTGAACTGGCGAGCCAGGTCGGAGCCGAGGACGACCACGCGGCTGCCCTCGTCGGCGGCCGTGAGGGCGCGGCCGGTGGCGTAGTGGATCGGGAACGTTTCGCGCCCCTTGTCGGCTCCGGCAACGGCGCCGTCGATCATCGGGGGAGTTCCCATCGAGACGCCGCTGACGTCGTCGTTCAGCATCAGCTGGACGCTGGGCACGACTACGTCCACGCCGGCGAGGGTGGCGATCTGATCCGCCATCTTCGTCGAGAGGACTCCACCGAGGCCCATGTAGCCGCCCTTGGCGCTGACGGTGACCTTGCCCTGGTAGTACTCGCTGCCGCCTTTGACCAGGGCGTCGATCTTGTTGGCCATGGAGCCGAACACGACCAGGGCCATGATGCCGATCGTGATGCCGGTGATGGTCAGGGTGGAGCGGAGCTTGCGGCGACCGAGGTCGCGCACGAGTCGCATCTGTTTCTCCTTCGCTGGCGGTCGATGCCGTCGTTGCCTGTCAGTCGAGGACGCAGAGGGGGCGTCTGTCTCGTCGTGCCCAAAGCTACGGGCGGAACCGCGCGGCGCCGTCCTCCGGTGTGTCGAAATCGCGGTCGTTCAGGCGAGTGAGCGGCGCGTCATCCCAGGGGATGAGGCACTCGTGCCGGGGGATGAGGGGCCGCGCCGGAGGCGATGGCCGGCGGCGATGGCTGGCGGCGATGGCCGGCGGCGATGGCCGGCGGGCCGGCGGCGGGCAGGAAGCTAGACCAGCCCGGTCTCGTAGGCGAGGATCACGGCCTGGACCCGGTCGCGGATGTCGAGCTTGGCCAGGACACGCGAGACGTGCGTCTTGACCGTCGTCTCGGACACGACCAGCTTCTCGGCGATCTCGGCATTGGAGAGGCCGCGGGCGACGAGCTTCAGCACCTCGAGCTCGCGCTCGGTCAGCTCCGAGAGGGCGGGAATGGCGTTCTCCTGGGCGGGCGGCAGGCGGCTGGCAACGCGGTCCAGCAGGCGACGGGTCACAGACGGCGCGAGCAGCGCTTCTCCGGCCGCGACGACGCGAATCGCTTCGATCAGATCTTCGGGCGGCGAGTCCTTCAAAAGAAAGCCGCTGGCGCCGGCACGGAGTGCCTCTACGACGTACTCGTCCAGCCCGAAAGTGGTCAGGATCAGCACCTTGATGGGGTTCTCGACCCCTGGCCCGGCGAGCGCACGGGTGGCCTGGATGCCGTCCATGCCCGGCATCCGGATGTCCATCAGCACGACGTCGGGCACGAGCCTTCGGGCGGCCTCGACTGCCGCGACGCCGTCGCCGGCCTCGCCGACCACCGTCAGATCCGGTTCGGACGACAGGATCATTCGGAACCCGGTCCGCAGCAGCGGCTGGTCATCGACCAGGAGCACTCGAATCTTCACGGCTCGCTCTTCTCCGCCCTGGACGTCGAATCGCCGCCGGGCGGTCGATCCGTCCGCTGATGAGTGTGACGCGTCGGACGCGTCGTTGCCGGGCGCGGCTGGGGCGGCACCACTCGACCGATCAGCGGCGGCACGACCCGCGGCTTGACCAGCAGCGCCGGCTCGTGAGCGCGCCCGCTCGCGGGGCGCAGGGCGCGCGCGGCACGTTGCCGATCGCGCTCCGCCGAAGCGGCGACCAGCGACAGCGCCGACTCCTCGTCGCAGCACGTCGCCAGGCTGCCCGGCGCCGTCGGTTCCAGAGGGAAGCGCGCATGGACTCGATAGCCGCCGGGGAAGACGGGCCCCGTCTCCAGCTCGCCGCCGTACAGCGCGACTCGTTCGCGCATGCCGATCAGGCCGTGACCGCCCTCGACGGCCCCGGCCAGAAGCGGCGCCGCCGCGCCCCGCCCATCGTCCACGACCTCGATGTCGAGCGCCTGTGGCTCGTAGCTCACCGCGACTCGAGCGGTCGCGTTTCCGGCGTGCTTCACCACATTGGTGAGGGCCTCCTGGATGATCCGGTAGGCGGCCAGGTCCATGCCGGCAGCCAGCGGTCGTTCGTCGCCGTCCATCCTGGCTTCGACCGGCAGCCCGGTCTCACGCACCTGCGCGACCAGTCGATCGAGGTCGGCCAGCCCGGGCTGCGGGCCGACGCCGGCCTCGTCCGCCCGGAGAACCTCGAGCATGCGTCGCATCTCGGCCAGGGCGGTCCTTCCCGCCGCCTCTACGGCCTCGAGCGCTCCCTTTGCGGCAACCGGGTCCATGTCTGCGATGCGGCGCGCCCCGGCGGCCTGGACCACCATGACGCTGACGTAGTGCGCCACGACGTCGTGCAACTCTCGCGCGATGCGGGCCCGCTCTTCCGTCACTGCCTGCGTGGCCTTTTCCTCGCGTTCGAGCTCCAACTCCGTGGCACGGTTCTCGAGTTGTCTCGTGTAGGCTCGCCGGACACGCAGGTTGTCGCCGATCAGCCAGGCCAGGCCGAATGAGAGGTACGTGACGCTCAAGTTCGCCGTCCAGCCGGAAATCGAATCGAATGCGGCATATGCGGCGAAGCTGACCAGGACGGCGACAGCCATCACTGCGGCCGCGACCATCGCCCGACGCCGAGGCTCGTTCGCGGCCACGGTGTAGAAGGCCACGACCACGCCGTAAGCCCCATTCGAGTCCCCGACGCCATTCGCGCCGAGGTAGCCCAACAGGCTGTACAGGGTGATCGCCGACCCCGTGATGAAGAGAATCCTCATCGGGTTGCGGCGCCGCAGCGCGATCGGCAGTGTCTGGAGGATCAGGAGCGAAATGCTGACGGCATCGAGACGGTAGTGATCGCGGACGGCCGTCGAGAGCGCGAGGAAGGTCAGGGCCAGCGCCAGGGCGACGTCGGCGTAATCCTGGTTCCAGTGGAGATGCCCGAGGCCGTGCGGCCCCGTTGCCTCAACTCGTTGCATGGTCGCAAGGTACGCCGCGGCAGCGGTTGCTGCATCAGCCCGGCGCACGATGGCGAATGGGCCTTGCGACGGATCGCGGCGCGCTACGGTGTGGGGTGCGGCGCGCTACGGTGTGGGTTAGAGAAGCTCGCCGTGGGACCAGCCCGTGGGCTCTCCGTCGCGCGGACGCGGCTCCTCGCCGGGGCCGTACTCGGCGTTGGGCTCGCCGGCGGACTCTCCGCCGGCCGCCGCTGCGGCGCCTGAGGTCTCCGGCACTGTGGAGCTGGACGCGCCCCCGGCCACCGCGCCCCCCGGCGTCGGGCCGCTCGAGCCCGGCTCGAGCCCGGGCAGAGGCTGGCCGGCCTTTCCTTCGATCGGTCCGACCCCGTAGGGCACCCACTTCGACGGGTCCTGCAGGCGGTGCGCGGCCCCGATGCCGCGGCGGTGCGTCTGCTCGAAGCCCGTGGGCTCGATCCAGAGCCGCTCGCCCTGGAGCAGCCCCGTGACGCCGGCCTGGCCCGGCTCGGAGCGCGGGTGCTGGCAGTACGTGCAGCTGGCCTGGTCGTGTGGCTGGTAGTGGAGCGGCTCCTCGTAGGTCGTGATGTAGCCCTCGTAGTTGCGCAGCACGACCTTGTGGTCCGAGTAGCTGATCAGGTAGTTGGGCATGACGGGGATCTTCCCGCCGCCACCGGGCGCGTCGATCATGTACGTGGGGACCGCGTAGCCCGACGTGTGGCCGCGCAGGCCTTCCATGATCTCGATCCCCTTGCCGACTGGCGTCCGGAAGTGGCCGGAACCCTCGACCAGATCGCACTGGTACAGGTAGTACGGACGGATCCGGTTCTCGACGAGCTTGTGGACGAGGGCCCGCTGGATGTGCAGGCAGTCGTTCACGCCAGCGAGCAGGACCGATTGGTTGCCAAGCGGGATGCCGGCCCGGGTCAGCTTGTCGCAGGCGCGGGCAACCTCGGGCGTGAGCTCGTTGGGATGGTTGAAGTGGAGATTCATCCACAGCGGGTGGTACTTCGCCAGCATCTCGCACAACTCGTCGTCGATTCGCTGCGGCAGAAAGACGGGCACGCGCGAGCCGATGCGGATGACCTCGATGTGCGGGATCTCGCGGATGCCGCGGACGATCGACTCCAGGAGCCTGGGGGCGAGGGTCAGGCCGTCGCCGCCTGAGATCAACACGTCGCGGACTTGCGGCGTGCGGCGCAGGTACTCGAGCTGGGCCTCGTGCTCGGCGCGGTTGAAGTTCTGCGCGGCGTCGCCGACGATCCGCGACCGGGTGCAGTAGCGGCAGTAGCTCGCGCACTGGGTCGTGACCAGCATCAGGACCCTGTCCGGGTAGCGATGTACGAGCCCCGGCACCGGCGAGTGGCGATCCTCGGCCAGCGAGTCCTCCATCATCGCCGTGAAGGCTTCGTGCTCGCACGCCGTGGGGATGACCTGGCGGCGGATCGGATCAGCGGGGTCGTCGGGGTCGATCAGGCTCAGGAAGTAGGGCGTGACGTCGACCCGGAACTTGTCCGGCGCGGAGAGGCCTTCGCGCTCGTCGTCGGTCAGGTTCAGGACGCGGCCGATCTCCTCGCCCGTGTTGACGCGGTTGGATAGCTGCCAGCGCCAGTCGTTCCAGCGCTCGTCCGGCACGTCCTCCCAGATCGGCGCGCGGCGGCTTACGGCGGGTTTGCCATCGGGGCCGAGGGCGCGGGCGGGATCTCGCAGGTTGACGAAAGGGGCCTCCCCGCGCGCGGCCAGGTCGTGGCCGGGCGCGGCGCCTGGCACCACGTCGTCGCGGTGCGTGGCCGGCTCGCCCTCGGGGCGAGTCACAAGGTCACGACCTCCGGCTCCGGGCTCGACCATGACGCGCCTCCGCTCTGTCGCCATCTCTGCCGCCGGGGTCGGCGGGCCCGGCTCGAACGCATAATCCCTATACACCCTGCATGCAACTGGATCATACATCGCCCCATCGGGAATGGCGCATGGCCGGCCCGGGCGCTCGCGCCGGACCGCCAGGCGGGCGGGCGGAGCAGCCTCAACGCGTCGTCGCCCGCTCCAGCGCCAGTCGCTGCAGGGCGAGGATCGACATCGCGTCGGCGATCTCGCCGCGGGCGATCATGGCCATGGCCTCGTCGAACGGAGCCCAGCGCAGCTGGAGCTGCTCCGTACCCTCCGGCGAAGCCGGGCCCGCTTCGAGGCCGGTGGCCACGAAGAGGATCGTCACTTCGTCAGTGACGGAGTTGGACAGCTCCGCCCTGCACAGCTCACGCCAGTCCCCGCCGGCGTAGCCGGTCTCCTCCGCCAGCTCGCGCCGCGCGGCGGCCTCCGGCTCCTCGTCCAGGCCGCCGCCGCCCTCGGGGATCTCCCACGAGTAGCGGTCCATGGTGTAGCGAAACTGCCCGACGAGCAGGACGCGGTCGGTCGCCGTGTCGAGCGGAACGACGCCGATGGCCAGATGCCGGAAGTGGACGACGCCGTAGATGCCCGGCTTCCCGTCCGGCCGAACGACGTCGTCGTGGAGGATCTCGATCCACGGGTTCTCATAGGCGACGCGGCGCGAGATGCGACGCCAGGGGTTGGTTTCGCTCGAGCTCACACAGCCAATCGTAGCGGGGGTCCCGGGAACGGGCGGGAACTGTCCGCGCGCTCTCAACGTCTGGGCGGTGTCCTCAAGACTGCCGAGCCAACCGGCCGGGATGCCGCCACCAGGAGAAGATGATGAACGAGAAGCCGAGCAACGCCAAACTCGAGACCGCGCCCGCGACCCCGGAGCCGACGAGGCCGGCCCGCCTGACCCTCGGCCGCATCGTAGCCGTGACCGCGGCCGCCAGCCTGCTGGTCGGCATCCTGGTCGGGCCGATCATCGCCAACCATCCCGCCTCCGCCGCCGACGCCTCCGCCACCCCGGAGCACACCGTCGCCGTTTCGGGCGCCGGCACCGTCAGCGTGACCCCGGACGTGGCGGACGTGACGTTCGGCGTCTCCGCCACCAAGCCGACCGCCAAGGACGCGCGCGCCGCTGCCGCTTCCGCGATGACGGCCGTCCTCACGGCCGTGAAGAGCGACGGCGTGTCCGACAAGGACATCACGACCGTCAACCTCAGCCTGAACCCGGTCTACGACTACAGCTCGTCGGCCCCGCGGCTGACCGGCTATCAGTTCAGCAACACGATCACGGTCACCGTCCGCGATCTGGGCAAGGTGGCCGCCGTGGTGGACGACTCGGTCGCTGCCGGCGCAACCACCGTCCAGGGAATCTCCTTCCGGCTGGATGACCCCACCACGGTCGAAGCCCAGGCTCGCCAGCTAGCCATGGCCGATGCTCACGCGAAGGCCAACGCGCTGGCCCAGGCGGCGGGCGTTTCGATCAAGGGCGTGGCTACCATCAGCGAGGTGAGCGCCAGCTCGCCGATCACGTACTACCCCACGGCCGGGCTTGCGGCCGGCAGCGCTTCGGTCTCGACGCCCATCCAGACCGGCACGACGGATATCACAGTCCAGGTCACGGTCAGCTACCTGATCGGCTGAGCGACTGAACAGTGGGCGGCCAGGCGTCGCCAGGAGGCTCTCGGGCGGAGCGGTCGCGCGAGCGGCCGCTCCGCCGTGTCCGGCCCTGGCGGCGGAATAATCACCTAGTTCGGTGCACTTTCCGCCGCGTGTCACCCGACGGCGGGACCAACGGCAGGGGTTGCCTCCGGCAGCCGGCGCGATACTGTTCGATCATGCGACTAGATCTGACCAAGCGCAGCGACTACGCGATCCGGGCCATGCTGGCCCTTACCCAGGCAGGCGGCGGTCTCCTGAGCAGCCGCAAGATCGCGGAGGAGATGAAGATCCCGCCGCGCTTCCTGCCGCAGATCATGGGCGACCTGACCCGAGCGGGGCTCGTCGATGCTCACCCCGGTCGCGCCGGAGGCTACAAGCTGGCCAAGCCGGCTTCATCGGTGACCCTGCTGACGGTCATCGAGGCGGTCGAAGGCGATCCTCATCGCCAGATCTGCGTTATGCGCGGAACGGCCTGCGGGCAGGATGGCGAATGTGGCGTCCACGACGTCTTCTACGCGGCCGAGAGCGCGATCCTGGAGAAGCTCAGCGGAGCGACGCTCCAGGGCGTCATCGACGCCTTCGTGGCCAAGCAGGCGGCTGCCGCGAGCCGCTAGGCCTGCCGGCGGAGGCCTGGTCGATCGGGCGGGCGCCGAGGACCAACGATTACGACCTCAGGGCTGCGCCTGCCTCGCCTCCCACTCCTCGGCGAGGATGCTCATGTGGATCTCGTCCCAGTATCGGCCGTCCCGGTAGATGGCGTCGCGGGCGCGGCCCTCGATCGTGAAGCCACATTTCTCGTAGGCGCGGATCGCCCGGGGGTTGAACTCGAAGACCGTCAGGGCCACCCGGTGGATGGCGAGCCGCGTGAATGCGTGGGCGATCATCAGGGCCGTGGCCTCGGTCCCGTAGCCGTGGCCCCAGGCGTCGCGCTCGCCGATCGTGATGTGGAACAGCGTCGATCCGTTGTCGCCGTCCAGCTGGCTGAAGGCGCAGGTCCCGATCAACCGATCGGTTTCGCGGACGTGGATCGCCATCGCCAGGAAGTCGGCGCCCATGATCCGGCCGTAGAAGAATCGCTGGATCTCGTCCGGCGACAGGGGCCCCGTCTGGTAGCGGGTCAGGCGGGCGACCTCCGGGTCGGAGTACCAGCGCATGAACGCCTTGAGGTTCTCGCCGCGGTGGCGCCGTAGCACGACGAGACTGCCCAGGATCGCCTCGGGTCGCCAGGCCTGACGTTCGGGCGCCAGCGTCATGGGGCAGGGCAGGCGTGGGCCGCGCGGGCGCACCGGCGCCAGCCCGCCGCCACGGAGTGGCGGCGGCTCGTTCGCCAGCGTGGGTCGGCGGGATCGGGTCGAGCGGACTTCATCAAGCGAAGGTATACCATCCCGCCCATGCGTGGCTGGAGCGAGGTAGCCGATCGCGTCGGCGCAACTACCCGTACCTCCGAGAAGACGGCATTGCTGGCCCGATACCTGGCTCAGCTTCCCGGCAGCGAGCTGCGACCGGCGGCCGTCTTCCTGACGGGGCGTCCCTTCTCGGAGTCCGACCAGCGCACCGTGGGCCTGGGCTGGTCGGCCATCGCCGCCACGGTCACGAACCTGGCCGGGACGACGGCCGGTGCGCTGGGAGCGGCCTACGACCGATCGTCGGACCTGGGCCAGGCCGTCGCCGACGTCCTTGCCCTGCGGGCGGACCAGCCGGATCCGAGCCAGTCTCCGGCGGTGGCGAAAGTGGCCGAGGCGTTCGCGGTGATCGAGGCCGCGCCCGGGCTGGTCGCCAAGAGTTCCGCCTTCGGTGCGCTGTTGCGGCGCTGCGACTGCCTGACGGCCAAGTACGTGGTCAAGATCCTGAGCGGTGAGCTGCGCATCGGGCTGCGGGAGGGGTTGCTGGAAGCGGCCATCGCCGCGGCGTTCGATCGGCCCCAGGCAGCGGTGCAGATAGCGGGGATGCTCACCGGCGATGCCGGCGAAACCGCGGTCCTCGCCAAAGAGGGGCGCCTGGCCGACGCCCGCCTGCGGCTGTTCCACCCCATCAAGTTCATGCTCGCCACCCCGGCCGAGGATGCTGCCGAGATCGTCTCGCGGCTTGGCCCCACGGTCTGGGTCGAGGACAAGTACGACGGCATCCGCGCCCAGCTGCACCGCCGGGGTGGCGAGGCGCGCCTCTTCTCGCGCGACCTGAACGACGTCAGCGATCAGTTCCCCGAGATCGTCGAGGCGGCGAGGGACCTGCCCTGGGACGGCATTATCGACGGTGAGATCCTGGCCTATGCGATGGGCCACGTCCTGCCGTTCCTGACGCTTCAGGCGCGGTTGGGCCGAAAGGAACCCTCGCCCGAGGTGCGGGCCGAGGTTCCGGTCATCTACGTCGCCTTCGATCTGCTGGCCATGGGATCTCCGGCGGCCGTATCGCCGGCCGCCGGAGAGCGATCCGACGACGGCGCGGACGCGACCGAGGCCGCCGCCGTCGAGCCGCTGCTCCACGTTCCTCTCGCGGAGCGTCGCCGTCGCCTCGAGGCGCTGGAGCTGCCGGTTGTCGGCGAGGGCGGGCGCTTCGCGCTCTCGCACCTCGTGACCGCCGATTCGGTCGAGGCGCTCGATCGTGTCTTCGACGAGGCGCGGGCCCGGCGGAACGAGGGCCTGATGGTGAAGGACCCGCACAGCGGCTACTCCCCGGGCCGGCGTGGCCTGGGCTGGCTCAAGATGAAACGTGCGCTGGCGACCCTGGACTGCGTGGTCGTGGCCGTGGAGGTTGGCCACGGCAAGCGCCACGGCGTCCTGTCGGACTACACGTTCGCGGTTCGCGACGAAGCCACGGACGGGTACGTCACGATCGGCAAGGCCTACACGGGCCTGACCGACGCCGAGCTGGCCGACATGACGGCCTGGTTCGAGGCCCACACCGTTCGCCAGCTCGGCCGCTACCGCCTGGTCGAGCCGACGGTCGTGGTCGAGGTCGCCTTCGACGTCATCCAGCGCTCCAGGCGCCATCAGTCCGGCTTCGCCCTGCGCTTCCCTCGCATCGTCCGGATCCGTCCCGACAAGAGCGCTGCCGAGATCGACACACTGCAGACGGTCGAACGGTTGTACGGCGAGCTCCAGACCGGGGCCGAGTACCTGGTCACTGCCGAGGCCCGCAAGCCGATCCGCCGCTGAAGCCTGCAGCCGGTCTGCGGTCCCGGAGCCTGCGGCCGGCGCACGAACGAACGTCCTGCCCGGCTCCCCCGGACGGACCATCCAATCGAACGCGGCGGGCCGCTATTCTGCGGCCATGTTCGGCTCGATGAACCCGGTGCAGGAGCTGCCACTCACCCTCGTGACCGACAAGCTGATCATCCAGGGGACGGTCCTGACGCGCGTCCGCCGCCTCACCGATCTGGTCAACGACCCGGATACGGCGCACCTGGTCCTCCAGGATGCCACGTTCATGGAGCTCGGTTCGCGACGCGTAGTGGCCAATGGGATCGTGGCCCAGGTTCGACTGAGCGACCTGCTGTTCGTGCATTCGAGCGAGCCGACCGAATCGGGCTCGAACCTGCGCATGCCCAAGCAGCCGGTCAAGGCGACGCTACTGCTGCCGCCGTTCACGGTCCAGGGCACGATCCACCTGCCCTATGAGGCCGAGCTGCGTCTCGCTCTGGAAGCGTACGGGGAGCGCTTCGTCCCCGTCACGGGCGCGAGGTACTGGGCCTACAGCGTGGCGGAGTTGCCCACCAACGCGGATCTGCTCGTCGTCAACCATGGCCGGGCCCACGTCTCGATCGCGGCGGGCGTCGAGTGGGCCGGCGATGGGGGGCCGGCGAACTTCGACGTGGGCGGCGACCAGAACCCCTGGTAGACGGCGACGAAGGCGCCGCCTCGCAGGAGCGCTCAGCGATCGACCGGCAGGTCCAGCCGGTCGCCCCATTCGGCCCACCCGCCGTCGTACACGGCCACGTCCCGGTGGCCGATCAGGGCCAGCGCGAAGGCCAGTTTGCACGCCCCGAGGCCGGCGTCGTCGTAGCAGATCAGGCGCCGCCGGACGTTGACCCCGGCCCGCCGCAGCAATGCCCAGAGATCCTCCGCCGGCCGGAATCGCCCCGTTCGAGGTTCAGTGGTGGCGGCCGCCGAGACATTCAGGGCGCCGGGGATGTGACCCAGCCGGCGCGTCGTTCCGGCCTGGCCTGAGTACTCCGAGGGCGGTCGCGCATCGAGCAGCTGGACGTCTACCGACTCGAGCATATCCTGCACCTCAGCGGCGCTCAGCCGCAGGCGCGACTCCATGCGGGGCGTGAAGGTTGCCGGCGGCCGCATCTCCAGCGCCGCGGAGACGGGCTGCGCCAGCGCTCGCCAGGCCTCCAGCCCGCCCATCAGGATCCGCGCCGAATCGAAGCCGTAGACACGCAGGCTCCACCACGCCCGGGCCGCGTAGGAGTTGCCGGTATCGTCGTACAGCACTCCGACCATGCCATTACCCAGGCCGACCCGGCTCAGCGCCGCCGTCACCCGCCGCGGGCCGGCCAGCAACAGCAGGTCGCTCTCGTCCGGCTCGACTAGGTCGGCACGCCAGTCGAGGTACGTGGCGCCGGGTATGTGGCCGGCGGCGTACACGCGCCGTCCGGAGCCGTCCGGCCGCCAGCGCACGTCCAGGACCTGAAGACCCGGCCGGGCGATGTTCTCGGCCAGCCACTCAGGCGTTGCCAGCAGCTCCGGTTGCCGGTACCCGAGCGGGCTCAAACTCGACCCTCCCACGAGGCGGAACGGCGTGTCGCGACCCCTATCATACGGAGCGATGGTTGGCCCATTCATGCCCGACGACGAGAAGCTGCCGGCGATCCGCGAGGCTCTGCCGGCCACGGCCGCGGGCATCTACCTGAACACGGGCGCCTGCGGGCCGCTGCCGCGTGAGACGGCCCGGGCGATGGCCGAGCTGGAGGGCATCGAGCTGCGCACTGGCCGGGCCGACATGGCCTACTGGAAGGATTCGGCGGAGCGCATGAACGAGGCCCGGGCGGCCGTGGCGGCGGTGCTCGGGACTGAGCCGCGCCGGATGGCGTTGACCCATGCCACGACCGACGGCATGAACGTGGCGACGTGGGCCATCGACTGGCGGGCGGGCGATCAGGCGGTCACGACCTCGCTCGAGCACGCCGGCGCGCTGGCGCCGCTGTGGGCGCTGCGCGAGCGGCAGGGAGTGGAGCTGACCGTCGCCGACATCGGCACTGGCGGCGACCCGGCGGAAGTGCTGGCGGCGCTGGATCGGGCGATCGGGCCGAACACCCGGCTCGTCTCCATCTCGCACGTCTCGTGGGCGACGGGCGCGCGCCTCCCGATCGCCGAGGTCGTCGAGCTGGCCCATTCGCGCGGGGCGCTCGTCGCGGTCGACGGCGCGCAGGCGGTCGGCGCGATCCCCGTCTCGGTCGAGGACCTGGGCGCGGACTTCTACGCCGTCCCCGGCCAGAAGTGGCTGCTGGGCCCGGAGGGCACGGGCGCTATCTACTGTTCGCCGGCGGTCCTGGATCGGCCGCGCCTGACCTTCGCCGGCTACGCCGGCTTCGAATCGATCGACCTGGCCGCCGCCGGAAAGCCCTGGCCCGACGCCCGGCGGTTCGAGATCGCGGGCTACCACCAACCCTCGATCCTGGGCTTCGCCCGAAGCACCGCCTGGCTCTCGATGTACGTCGGCCTGAACTGGATCCACGAGCGAACCGCGCGCCTGGCCGGCGAGGCGGCGGCGATGCTGGCGGAGATCCCGGGCGTCGAGGTAATAACCCCGCGCGACCGAATGGCCGGCCTGGTGACTTTCCGCATCGCAGGCTGGACGCCCGGGCCGGCGCTCCACGAGCTGTCGCAGCGGACGCTGGCCATCGCCCGGACGATCCCGCCGCTGGACGCGATCCGCATCAGCGTCGGCTTCTTCAACACGGACAGCGAGCTGCGCCGCTTCCGCGACGGCGTCGCCCTGGTCGCCGCCCACACTCCGGAGTCGATCCCGCACCGCCCCGTGATGGAAGTCCTTCGCGGCGGCGTGGAGTAGGCCGGCCGCGGCGGGCCGCAACCTGCGCCGTCGCGCTGGCCGGCTGGTGTACCATCGGGCCCTGGCGGGGGAGTAGCTCAATTGGTCAGAGCACGGCTCTTATACAGCCTCGGTTGGAGGTTCGAGTCCTCCCTCCCCTACCAGCCCGCAGGCACGCCGACCCGGTTCAGGCCTGGCCACCCCGGCGCGGCAGGTCGCGGGCCACGCGCCGAAGCCGGCGCCAGCGGCCGAGCGCACGAACCGTTTCCGCCTCGCTGATCCGCGTTCGCCCGTAGACCGCGAGCTCGTAGTCCGCGGCCAGCAGCCCGAGCGGCAGGCGCGACAGCCCGCGACTGCCGGCCCGCTCGGCGTGGCTCTCCGGTGTCTCAGCCGGCTCCCGTGCTAGCTCGCCCCTGTCGTCGAGAGCGTCCAGCAACGCGACGTATGCCGCTGCCGCGGATGTCGGATGCCGCCGCAGGGCGAGGCGCGGGTGGATGGCCGGCAGCGGCAGGCGGAGGCTCAAGCGTGGCCGATGGAGCTCTCGGTGTCGTTCCTCGCGCGGTCGCGCGGCGTGGGGCACGGTCGGCCGCGCGGCGAGGAGCCGACGAAGCAACAGCGTCACCGCGACCACGACAACGGCAAGCCCAACCAGGATGAGCAGGCCGAGCGGCGAGGAGCCGCTGGGTCCCCCGACGGGAGCTCGACCCGACCCGCCGGCGCTCGGGCCGGCATTCGGGGCGGGACTCGCGCCGGCGGCCCCGCCTCCACCCAGGCCGGGAAACGAAGGCAGGTGAATGCCGTTGAGGAACTGCCCGAGAGCGGATGCCAGGGCGGCCAGAAGACTGCCGAGGGGTGCGAACAGCGCTCCGGTCGCCCCACCGACCGGGCCGCCGATGGCGGACACGACGTCCCGCGCGGAGGTCCCGGTGAGGAGCGCGGTCGGAATCGCCAGGGCCGCGACGGCGACCACGACGCCGGCCGCGAGCATCGGCCAGGTGCGACCGCCACGGCCATCTGAGCCGAGCAGCTCGAGCTCTCGCAAGCGGGCGTGGCCGATCGCGAGCAGCCCGGAGCCGACGCATACGACGGACCCGACCAGGGCCGGCCCGGCGAACGAGCCGCCCGGTCCGAGGTGCAGCAACCAGGACGCAGCGAGCACGGGGAACGCATACGCGAATGCCCGGGTCGAGACGTCGATCTCGTCGGCCGCCTGCTCGTGGGCCGAGCCGCGCACGACCGAGACACCGAGCAGCCAGCCTGCGGGGTGAAGGCCGAGCGCCCCGAGCGGATCGGTGTGGGCGGCAAGTGCGGCGCGAGCCCCCGGATCGGCGATCCAGCCGAAAGCACCGGCGAGGAGCGCCACGGCGCCGATCCAGAGCGCCCGCGGCGCTTCTTGCGGGCGCAGGCGAGCCCAAACGAGTCCGGCCGCGGCGGCGAGGCAGAACTCGACGAGCGACATCGGTGCGCTCGAGCTCGTGCCCCCCGACGCGATGGCCAGGTACGGCACGCCGACGAGGCTGCCTTCGAGCAGCGCGTCGAGCGCGACGGGGAGCGGGTCAGCTCGCCAGGACCAACGCATCGCTGGTCCGCCAGTCCGGCGTGAGCGAGCCGATCGTCGCCGCGAGTCCGACCGCCCGGGCCCGCGCCGCGGCACGATCGCCGTTCGGGCCGAGCCCGACAAGCTGGACGTGGTAGCCGGATCTGTCGAGCCGGCTGAGCGCGGCGATGTACGGTGCGGGGTCGCGGGCGGTGAGCACCAGGACGGTGGTGCCCGGTGAGACTGTCTGCGGCAGGCGAGCGAGGAGGCGCTCGAAAGGCGCCGACGGCACCTCGCTGAGGCGCCCCAGCAGGTCGGTGATCGCGGCCAGCTGGTCCCGGCCGGCACGTGGGGCGGCCAGGGCGAACAGGTTGAGGGTCCGGCTGAACGCCGCCGCGGCCAGGCCGCACGATGCGCCCTCGGCGAGCGCCTGGCGTGCCAGGGAGGCCGCCGCGACCATCAGGCTCTCAACGAGGTCCTCGTCGAAGTGCAGCGTCCAGTGCGGGCCCGCCACGGTCTGAACGTCGAGCGCGACGAGCACCTGAAGCGCGCGGGATGGGTCGAACCGCTTGCTCACGGTTGCCCCCGTCCGAGCGGTCGCGCGCCAGTGGACACGCCGCAGCGGATCGCCTGGCTGATAAGGGCGGACGCCGGCGAAGAGAGCCGGGTCCTCGAAAAGGCTGTGGCGGGCTCGAAGGTAGCCTGCTGGAGCCTGCTGCTGGCTGGCCAGGCGAACCGGCAGGCTGCGCGGCCGCACGATGTACGCGCCGCGGTCTTCGTGCTCCTCGGTCGCCGCCCCGTGGCCGAACAGGTCGGCGACCGTGACGCGAACGGGGCCGAAGGAATACACGCCGCGGTGGTCGGCCAGGATCGTGAGATGGCGCACGACGCGCTCGTACCAGCCGACCGTCCAGCGGCTGCGCAGAATCGTGAAGCCGGGTCGATCGCTCCGCGCGAGGGGCTCATCGCGCACGACCGCGCCCTGGGTCGCGAAATCGTCGATCAGGAGCCAGGCAAGAGGAAGCGGTTTATCGTTCCAGACCGCGACGTCGAGGGGCACCTCGTCGCCCCAGACCGCCCGGTCGCTGCCGATCGTCCGTTCATAGTGCAGGTTGTGCAATCCGTAGCTACTCCACAACCCGGTCACGCCGACCGTCAGGAGGTCCAGGACCCCGACGAGGACGAGTCCGGGCGCCGCCACGACCGCGCCGGCGACGACGAGGGCGAGACCGAAGGCGAGTCCCGCTCGGGTCATCTTTCGGGTACCGGCACCGGCACCGGCACCGAGTCCAGCACCTCGATCAGCACCCGCTCGACGGTCGCGCCGCGGAGCTGGCGGTCCACGTCGAGCAGGAGCCGGTGGGCCAGGACCGGGCGGGCGACCGCGACCACGTCGTCGGGCAGGACGAAGCCTCGCCCCTCGAGAGCGGCCCAGGCCTGACTCGCCCGGAAGAGCGCCACGCTCGTCCGCGGGCTCGCCCCGAGGCGGATGTCCGCGTGCCCCCGCGTCGCGCGGGCCAGGTCGACCGCATAGCCTTCCACGGCGTCGCTGACGACGGTCTCGCTTACCGCCCGCTTCAGAGCGAGGAGCGTGTCACGGTCGACGATCGGTTCGATTCGATCCAGCGGCTCATCGCCGCCGCGGTAGCGCCGGGCGATCCGCCGCTCTTCGTCGCGGTCCGGGTAGCCCATGGTCACGCGGACCAGGAATCGATCGAGCTGGGCCTCCGGCAGCGAGAACGTCCCTTCGAGCTCGATGGGGTTCTGCGTGGCTACGACCAGGAACGGTGAAGGCAGTGGTCGCGTCTCGCCCTCGATCGAGACCTGGCGCTCCTGCATCGCCTCGAGAAACGCCGACTGGGTACGCGGCGTGGCGCGGTTGATCTCGTCGACCAGGAGGACGTTGGCGAAGACCGGGCCCGCTACGAAGCGCAGCCGGCCGGCCTCGAGGATGCTGGATCCAGTAACGTCGGTCGGGAGCAGGTCGGGTGTCCCCTGTACGCGGCTGAACGAAAGGCCGAGCGAGCGGGCGAACGCGCGGGCGAGCAACGTCTTGCCCACGCCTGGGACGTCCTCGATGAGAGCGTGGCCGTCGGCGAGCAGGGCCACGGCAAGGAGACGCAGGGCCGGCTCTTCACCTACGACGGCGCCCGCGACCGCAGCCCGGAGATCCCGCCAGAAGCGGCCGATACGTGCCTGGCTGGTGTTCGGAAGTCCACCGGCCGGCGCGGCCTCCGTTTCGACAGGGTCGGTCTTGCTCATGATTCGTCCCCAGTGGCCGCGGCCGCCTGATAACGAAAAAGGCCTCCGGACCGGTGTCCAGAAGCCATCACCCGCTGGGCGGGAAACTGCGCGAGCTTCATCGCGGGTTGAACCGACCAACATGCTAGCGCGTCTCCAGGCAGCTGGCTACCGTGGGGCTTCAGCCGATCGGAACGCGAGGACCACCGTGGCATGGGCACAGGGCGACCCGGCGGTCGCGTCACCGCACCAGGCCTGGCGCAGCCCGTGGACAGCGGGCATCATTCGGGCATGACAACGCGCCTCGACACCGGCCGCGTCCTGATCCGCCCGGCGACGGCGGCGGATCGCGCCATTCTGGTCGAGTTTCGACTCGCGATGCTCGCGGAGCTGGCCGGCCACGATCCAGGCGCGGGGACCCTGCAACCGGCCGAATCGGCAGCCATGCGCGAAGCCAACGAGCGATGGATCGAGGACCACCTCGAGCGCGACTTCGAGGCCTGGCTGGCGGACCTCGATGGCCGGCCCGTGGCCAGCGCGGGCCTGCTGTGGTTCGCTCATCCGCCCGGCCCCATCAACCCGGGCGGCGTGGAGGCCTACATCCTCAACGTCTACACCCGGCCGGAGGCACGGCGGCTGGGGCTGGCCCGAGCGCTCGTGGAGCGGCTCGTCGAGGAGGCCAGGGCCGCGGGCGTCCGCCGGATCTGGCTTCGCGCCAGCAGCGATGGCCGGCCGCTGTACGAGGCCATGGGCTTTCGAACGGGCGACTACCTCCAGCTGACGCTGGACTAAGCTGGACCTTTCCCAACCGGCCTGGGCCGGGCTTCCAGGAGCGCAGCGAGCACCATGGCGATAACCGTTCGGGTCCTCGGGTTCCCGATCACGATCGGCCTCGCCTTTCCGGCCTTCCTGCTGCTCCTGGGGTACATCTCGCGGTTCGCCGGCATCTACCTGGCGATCTGGGTGGTCTTCGGCACCGCCGCGATCCTGCTTCACGAGCTCGGGCACGCCCTGGCGTTCAGGCGCTACGGGCTCGAGTCGTCGATCCGCTTCTGGACCCTGGGCGGGCTCGCCGTCCCGAACGATCAGGAGGCCGCGGCGAAGCTTCCGGATCGCCAGATGCTGGTCGTGGCCCTGGCGGGGCCGTGCGTCGGCCTGGTCCTGGGCGCCGCCGGTCTCGCGCTCGAGCCGGTCGTGGCGGGCCAGAGCCCGGACGTTCGGTTTGCCGTCGGGATGTGGATCTTCGTCAACATGGGCTGGGGCATCTTCAACCTGTTGCCGATCGCCGGGCTCGACGGTGGCCACGTCCTCATGCACCTGACGATGGTCGCGCTCGGCGAGCGCGGTCGCGTTATCGCGCTTGGCGCGAGCATCGTCTCGAGCGCTCTCGTGGCGGCCCTGGCGATCGAAACCGGCTACCTCTACATCGCCGCGATCGCGATCCTGTTCGGCCTGGCCAACCCGTACCAGTACCGGGCCCTGCTCGACGCGCTGTTCCCCGGAAGGGCCGAACGTCGCCGACAACGCGATGCGGAGTCGAGCGAGCCGCTTTCGCGGCGGCACGGCTTCGAGGACGATCCCGGTCCGGCATGGCCCGACGGCGACGACCGGGAGCCTGGTTCTTGAGCCGTTCGGTCAGCCGCCGGCCCTGACGATTACCCAAGGCAGCGCTTAGTTTTCGGGGCTCCCCAAGCGTTCCTCGCCCTCGTACGATTGCAGCGCGCTTCCTGGCAGCGTTTCAGCAACCGTCGACTGGCCGGAGATTCGCCCGTAACGGCGAGCAGCGAGAGGATCGTCCGCGATGAGCTCCCTCCCTCCCGACGTGCCCAACACGGCGCAACCAGACGCCGAGGACGGCGAACGTGTCGACTCGGCGGAAGCACCGCGCTGGGCAGTGCCCGCCGTGCCCCCGCCGTGGGCGGGTACGGCCCAGGCGGCGACCGGTCCCGCAGCCGGCCCACCGGAACTGCCGGTGGCCGCGGTTCTGGAGCAGCAGGCCCAGGTCGCTCCTGGGTCCGCGGCCCAGCCCGCGCCGGCGGCCCAGCCCGGGTACCCCCCGCCCGGCTACGGTCAGCCCGGGTACCCCCCGCCCGGCTACGGTCAGCCCGCATGGGCTCCCGCGGCCGTCCCGGCCGTCGCCCGCAAGCCGCTTTTCGACCGCCAGAAATGGCTGCCCACGGTCGTGGTCGCGGCCATCATCGCGGCCGTGGTGCTGGGCGGCATAGGCCTGGACAAGGTGATCGCCGCCCCGAGCGCCGGCACCGTGGACGTCGGCAACGGCGTCACGATCACCGCCGCACCCGGCTGGGTCCGCACCGACGACGGCAGCGTGGACGGCGTCGTGCTTCAGAAGGCCAACGACCAGCTCACGGTTCAGGCCGTGTCGTACACCGGATCGGCCAGCGCGGCCCTCCACGAGGTGGAAGACTCGATCTCCTCGGAAACCGCTCAGGTCTCGTTCACCGATGAGCAGGACGGGACCGTGTCCGGCTTCGAGGCGGCCATGGCCGGCTTCGAGGCGGTTGTGTCGGGCCCATCGGGATCCGGCACCGTGGACGGCGAGATCATCTGCCTGATTGCCGGCGACAACGCCGTCGTCTTCGAAGCCGTCACGCCTCAAGGCGGCCTGTACGACATTGCCGATGACGTCAAAGCCATGGTTTCCAGCGTCGAGGTGGGTCAATGAGCGCTTACGTCGCACCGACCAATGTCGGCCCGGCCGCTCCGGCACCGCGCTGGGGTGTCCAGGCCTCACTGATCCAGCCGCGTCAGCCGGCTTTCTGGCTCTACCTCGTCCTGCTCGGCATCGGCGGCTACCTATTCCTCGACGAGCAGTCGGTCATGACCCAGCTGCCCACCGCCCTAACCCTGTCATGGGCGCTGGTCCTGGTCTACGCGGCCCCGGTTTTCCTCATCGTGTATAGCCTCGATCTGTTCGAGCGCGAGCCAAAGCTGATGCTGGCGGCCGCTCTGCTGTGGGGCGGCGTTGTTGCCGCCAGCCTGGCCGGCTACGCCAACGACGCCTGGCTCTCGATCCTGGGCAAGATCACTCCCGCCGATTTCACGGCCCAGTGGGGCGCGGCGATCATCGCGCCAGTCACCGAGGAGACTCTCAAGCTGACGGGTGTCGTCGTCCTCTTCCTGATCGTCCCGGCCGAATTCGACGGGGTCATGGACGGCTTCGTCTACGGCGCGATGATCGGCCTGGGTTTCACGGTGGTCGAAGACGTGTCCTATTTCATCAACGCCGCTGCCGCGTTCGGGGGCACGGATCAAACCGGGCCCGTCATCGACACATTCCTCATCAGGGTGGTCGCCGGCGGGCTCTATAGCCACGTCCTCTTCGCCGGCCTGACCGGCATGGGATTCGCGTACTTCGTGACACGCCGTCAGACGGCGTTCTCAAAGCGCCTGTTCGTCTTCGTGGCGCTCGTCGTGGCGGGCGCCGGAGCGCACTTCGTCTGGGATTCGCCGTGGATGATGTCCGTTCTGAACGTGGCCTCGGGCGCTGGCGAACCCAGCGTCGTGCAGTGGACCGAGTACGGTGCGATCAAGGGCCTGCCGTTCCTCATCCTGCTCGTCGTGATGGTCGTGCTGGCGACCCGCAGCGAAGAGACTAACTTCCGCGCCATCGTCGCCGGCGAGCCCGATCCGCAGGTCATCACCGAACCCGAGATCCAGTCGCTGGGAAGCCTGATGTCCCGGCGGGTGGCTCGATCTGCGGCGCGGCGGCTGCGCGGCCCAATGGGCTCGAAGCTCACCGGGCAGCTCCAGGCCGCCCAGATCGAGTACGCCATGACCCGCAGCCGGGTCGGCTCAGTCATCGATCCGACCCTCGATGCGCAACGCTTGAAGATCCGCGGCATTCGCGAGCGGATCGGAGCGCTGCCGTTCGTGACGGCTCCGGTGCCCGTCCCCGCAGCCTATGCCGCGACCCCCGTCCCCGCAGCCTATGCCGCGACCCCCGTCCCCGTGGCTTACGCGCCGGCCGCCGGCCCGGTGGGCGCTCCTGCGGCAGCTTCGGTGCCTGCTCCTGCGCCGGTCCCCACGGCTGCCCCGGCCGCCGCGCCGGTCGCGGCTCCGCTGACGGCCGCCGCGTCCCTGGCTGCGGCTGCTCCCGTCGCCGACGTGAAGCCTGCGTCTGAGGCGACGGTGGAGGCGGCTGCTGAGGCGAAGGTGGAGGCGGTGTCCGAGCCGCCGGGCACTCCTGCGCCCGAGCCGGTCGCCCCGGCGGCCGCGCCGGCACCGGCGGCACCGCCTGGTCCCCCGACCTGGGCCCCGACGCACCTCGTGCCCCCCGGCGGGATGGCCGCGTGGAACGCCCCCGACCCATCGCGCCCGCCCATGCTCAACCTGCCGGAGCGTCTAGAGCTCGTCGTGGAGTCGCGCGCGGGCGCCTGGGCTCTCGTTCGGGCCATCAACGGCTGGCGTGGCTGGGTGGACGGTCGCCGGCTGATCGATCGCGTTTGAGGCTGGAACAGCCGCGCAGGCCGCCTCAAGAGAGGCGGCCTGCGTTTCCGGCGGTGACGATGCCGGCTCGGTAGCCGGCGGAGCGTTACTCCTGGCTGCCTCGATGCGGATGCGCGCGTCGACGATGACCGCGCCCTCGGGGCGGACGATGACCGGGTTGGCGTCCATCTCCGCGATCTCCGGGTGCTGCTCCCCCATGGCGGCCACGCGCAGGAGCAGTTCCTCCAGGCCGGCCATGTAGCGCTTGGGCGCGGCGCGGAAGCCGTCGAGGAGCGGGAACGTACGCAACGAGGTATCCGCCACGTGGGTGTCGCTGTCGGTCAGCGGCGTGATGCGGACCTTGACGTCCTGCATGACCTCGACCGCCGTGCCGCCGGCGGCGCAGGCCACGACCGGGCCGACGAGCATGTCGTGGACGACGCCGACGAGCATCTCCACGCCGCCGGACGGGACCATCCCCTGGGCGAAGAACTCCTCGACCTTCGTGCCCTGCGCGGCGATGCGCGCGGCCATTTCGACGCTTGAGCCTTGACCTCGGCCGCGCTTGAGCGCCACCCTGCCGCCGAGCTCCGCCCCGGCGGCGCCCGCGTCTTCCGGAGTGGCCGCCAGGCGCCACGCCGCCATCGGGATGCGGTAGCAGTCGGGCAGCTTCGCGACTTCGTCGGGAAGCAGCCAGCGCGAATCGTCTTCGCCGATGCCCTGTGGCGAGGCCAGGACATCCGCGATGAGAGCCTTGCCCTCGGAGGTGCGGAGGTGCGGAGGTGCGGAGGTGCGGATGTGCGGAGGTCGCCGTACCGAGGGACGACGCCCTCGGCTATCTGAGCCCAGATGCCGTATCGAACGGCGTGGGCCAGCGCGCGGGCGGCGTCTTCCGGGAACGGATAGGACGGGATCGAAAGGCCGTTCGTGCGGAGCGTGGCCGGGTCCCCTCGCTCAAGAGGAACACCGGCAGCAGGGGGATCTCGCGCGGCAGGTCGAGAGCGGCCTCGGCGGCACTACGTCCCATGACCAGTTGCCCGGTGTCACCGCGGTCCAACCCGGTGCGTCTGCGCACCGGTCGATCGGGCCCGTCCCAGATGGGTCAATCGGACCCTTCGGCGGAGCACCGGTGGGGTTCGGTGGAGTGTTGACCGGTCCAGCGACCGGTCCTCTGCGGCGGTTACAAGGCGGCTTGAGAGGTTGACCGGCAGAGGCTTCGAGCCCGGTCATGGGTGCCATGACGCCCGTACCATTGCCCGCTCCCCCCGGCGGTCCCATTGTCCAGAATCAGACGGGCTCGTGTGTCCGCGGAGGATTGCGTAGTTGTCGAGACGGCGCCATGTCAAGCTCTGCGCCAGCTGGCTGGTCGCGTCGCCGTTTGCGCTGCTGCTGCTGCTCCTGGCGATCAGCGGCGCCGCGGCTCACCAGTCCGGTCACCTCTCGAATGCCTCCGTCTCGCCGCGCCAGGTGGAGTCCGGCGGGGCCGTGATCCTGGCGGTCACGTACACCGATGCCGGCGGCGCGCCTCAGTCCGTAGTGGCACAGATCGGCGATGCCCGCAAGACGATGATCGCCGGCTCGGCTGACTTCACCGCCGGAGTGCGCTACACGGTTTCCATGACTCCGGCCGTCGGCTGGCACGCCGTCGCCTTTCGCGCGACCGATTCCGTCGGTACCGAAGAGGTGCTCTGGGCGGGCGACGTCCAGGTCACGGACCCCGGGTCGAGTCCGGCACCCACTTCCACTACCAGGCTCCGGCCCGCTTCCACTCCAACGCCGGCGGCCACGGCAACGGTGAAGCCTGCCCCTACCCCGATCGCCGGCGCCCGCGGGGGCCGCGGCTGTGACGGCGACAACGGCGGAACCGGTTCGGGCGATGCCTCTCCAGCGCCCGGCGCGGGCCAGGCCACTCCTCGACCGCATGCCACCCCGGCGCCCGCCGGCGCAGTCACTCCCGCTCCCGGCGACCCCAGCCAATCGGGCCCGCGCATGGGTGGTTCCGCAGCCACGAACGCACCCGGCGCCGCGGGCGGACAGCCCGCTCGGAACGGCAACGCCGATCCCGGTGATGGCACGGGTGGGGCAGTGGGGACGGTCGGCGGTCAGGGCGCCACCAGCAACGTCGCCGGCGGCGGCGTCCAGCAAACGAACGGCGCGACGGCCGTCGGCGTCGAGCCCGTCTTTGTCGATCCGCTGGCGCCGTACCGCAGCGCCTCCCTGCCCACGCTCCTGCGTGAGCTGGCGCCGAGCATCGCCGCGGCAACTACCAGTGGAGCCGCCTGGGCCGCCTTCGTGATCTTCGGCAAGCGGCGGCGCGACGGCGACCAGTCCCAACCGGACTTGCAGCTCGCCACAGCGGCGGCCTCCGGCGTGGATACGGGAGCGGCGCCGGGGTTGCGAGTCGTCGACGAGTCGCTGCTGCCTCGCTGGCGCCGGCCTTCGCTGCAGCAGGTCAGGAAGACCGACCCGTTGCGGGTGGTGACGGAGGCGCCGCACCTCTCGTTCGAGGCGGCCGGCGTGCGCCCTCTCGAGAGCTACGAGCGCCGCCATATCCGCTATCGCCTGGTCCGATTGCTCGATTCCCCGGACGAGGTCCGCGCCGCCGAGATTGGCGTCCTGGATCGCGGCGACGAAGTCCAGCTCCTGGAGCGCCGCGGCGTCTACTGGCGGGTCCTCTGCCCCGACGGGCGCACTGGTTGGGTCCATCGGATGACCCTCGGCGAGCCGGGCTCGGAGCCGCCGACTGAGGTTCCGGCGGCCATCGGGCCGGCCGGTAAAGCCCCGCGGGAGTCCGCTTCCGATCGCAGCGCCGAGCCATTCGAGCCCCGGGCCGACATCCCAGGCGCGGCCGATCCGAAAGAAAAGGTCGATGGCTTGCTCGAGGCCTACATGCGCGCCCGCGGTGACCTCCTTCGTCAGGCCGAGCCGGCGGAGCAGGTAGCGTCGGTCGCATGGGAGCCCGAGCAGGTCGTCGAGGCTGCGGCAGAGCTCGGGGCAGTCGAGCCCACCGTCGAGCCCACCGTGGTGCCCACCGTCGAGCCCGCGGCCACGGCGATCGAGGCGCCTGCCGTGGCGCTCGCTCGTGATTACCTGGAGCGGGCCGGCTTCGCAGTTCAGGGCCCGGAACTGCCCATCGAGCCGGTCGAGACGCAGCCCGTCATCGTCCCGTCCGACGGGGCTTCGAGCGAATCCTCTCGCGCCGCAGAACCAGAACATGCTGGTGCGCGATGTTCGGGACGTAAGAGCGCGGGTAGCCGTAAGGCCTCAAGCGGGTCCCGGCCTGGTACCAGATCACGTCGCCCTTCGCGGTGAAGCCGGCGCGAGTCGCGCGCTCCGCCAGATCCGCGCCGGTGAATATGTAGCGCCCCTCCTGATAGGCGTCACGGACGATCACAGCTGCATACCGCTCTGGCCGAAGGACGCGCGCAAGTTGCCCGAAGATGTTCTCCATGCGATCGAGGAACGTCCGATAGTCGGCGCTGTTGGCGAGGTCGCCGGTCTGGTCCGTGACCATCGAGTAATCCGTCCGGCGGTTGGCATGCCTCGCCGCGAGCTTCCCGCCAGCCATCGTGATGGGCAGCTGAATGTTGTACGGTGGATCCGTGGCGACGAAGTCGACGGACTCCGCTTCCAGCTCCGGCAGGATGATCGTCGCGTCGCCCAGGCGCATTTGCAGACCCGAAGGGTCGAACGATCGCTCGCCACCCGGGTCGTTCGAGCCGATATCGGCCAGGACCGGGCCGCGACCGTCCCGCTCAGCCGCCAGGCTGCGCACCAGGGATTCGTAGATCTCGACCCAGCGCGCCTCGATCTCGATGCCGATCGCCCGCCGCGGCCCGCGCGCGATCGCCGCCCCCAACAGCGTCCCGCCTACTCCTGCGAACGGATCCAGCACGAGCTCCCCGCTGCTCGTGAAGAACTCGATCAGGCGCGCCATGAGCCGGGGCGGTTTGTTGGCACCGTGCCGCTTGCGGAGGTCATGGCCGAGTTCGGATGGGTATGCGGTTCCCCACACGGACTTGGTGAAGTACAGCCACGCCTCCCCGGAGAGTTCGTTGAGGGTGTTGCCGGGGTGCCTGGGGCTCACGCGACGAGCCTACCAGGCCCGGTGTCCGCTCTCTCGGCCGCTACGGAATCGCTGCCCGAGGAAGTACCGTCAGCGGGTACCCTAGGCGGGCCGAGGGAAAGGACGAGGCGTCGGGACCAGCGGCGCCGCTACTGGGATCGGTCGAGGCCATGACGAACAGCATGGAGCGAAGCGGCAGCCACGGCTCCGAAGGACGCTTCTCGCAGCGCCGCCTCTGGAGCGACTGGTTCGTGGGCCGCGACCGCGAGCTCGAACGAATTGCCATCGGACTGCAGAGCGCGGCCGACGGCAGGCCCAATGCCCTGATCCTCTCCGGTACGGCGGGCCTCGGCGTGAGCCGACTGCTGGCCGAGACACGGCGTCGCATCGAGGTCCTGGCGCAGCCCTTCGCCGCAGTTCACGGCGTGGCCGTGCCGGCCACATCCGGCATACCTTACGCCCCGATCGCCGCAGCCCTGGAACACCTGCTGGTCCCCATGCCGGACGAAACGCTTGCGTCGTTGGTGGGTCCCACCGGCGATGCGATTGTCCGCCTGGTGCCAGGCCTGCGGCCGAGGCTGGACGCTCTCGGGGTCCTGCCCGACCGGCCCCGCATCGTGGCCACGGAGTGGCGCGAGGCGCGCATGTTCGAGGCGGTGCTGGGCCTCCTAGAGCGGCTCGGCGAGCAGCAGCCCGTCGCGGTGCTGCTGGAAGATATGCACCACGCCGACGCGGCCACGCGCGGTCTGGCGACCTTCCTGGCCCGGGTGTCACGCGGGCAACGGGTCATGCTCGTGCTGACCTACCAGCCGGACAGGTTGCTGCGCTCCCATCCGCTGCGGGCGACGCTCTCCGCGCTGGTTACCACGCCTTCGGTCGTGAACGCCGAGGTCAGCCCCCTGGACCGGGCGGAACTGGGCCAGCTGATCGAGGCGATCGAGGGCGGGCGGCCCTCGTCCACGACGCTGTTGCTTGTCGCCGAGCGCTCCCGCGGCAACCCGCTGGTGGCCGAGGAGCTGCTGGCGGCTCGCCGCGAGCTTTCGGGAGTGTCTTTGGCCGGCTCCTTCGAGCGGCTGGTGACGGCGCGGTCCGCCCTTCGCTCTCCGGAGTGCCGCCGGGTGCTGCGGCTGCTCTCTCTGGCCGGATCTCCCGTAAGCGCGCCGATGCTCCTGGCGATGGCCACGGAGTTCGAGCGGAGGGCGCCCGCGCGACCGCCCCGATCGACAGCCGGGTCGCGCAGGGGCGAAGGCCTGGACACGGACATCGGAGCCGGGACCGCCGAGGGCATCGAGCATGGCTTCCTCCTCGAGGAAGTGGACGGCGGGCCCGGCGGCTCGGGGCGCGAGAGGCGGATCGGATTCCGCCACGAGCTCATCGCCGAGGCGATCGCCGCTGATCTTCTGCCCGCCACGCGGCGTCGTTATCATGCGGCGCTCGCGGCAGCCGGCCGGGCCAGGGCCGCGCCCGGCGGGGAGAGGGAAACTGTCGCGGGTGTCGCGGACGACCGTGCGGCGGGCCCATCGGGCCGCCCGACGACCGTCGGCATACCGGCCGAACGAGCGTCCGCGGAAGCGGTGGCGTCTTCCGGCGCGGGCGCGCCGCCCGTTGGTGCGGGCGCGACGGCGCTCGAGCCGGCCGCCGCTCTGGCCCACCACCTCGCCGCGCACGAGCTGGCCGAGGCCGAGCAGATGGCGCTGGCCGCGGCCGCGGCCGCCGAGGCGCTCGATGCCGGAGCGGATGCCCTCGCGCACTACGAGACGGCCCTGGCGCTGTACGAGATCGTTCGCCTCGAGGACCGCGCCCCCCGGCTGCCGGACCTGTACGTGCGTGCGGCCGAAGCCGCCTTCGCGGCCGGCGACCCGGGTCGGGCTGAGGCCTACTGCGAGGCCGCGGCGGCAGCCCTGGACGACCCACGCGAGAGGCTGGCGCTCGGGTTGGTGATGGAGCAGCTGGGCCGCTATCGGCGCGCCTCCGGCGACCACGAAGGCTCGCTGGCCGCGTACCAGCGAGCCGTCGATCTCGTTCCCCGCGAGCCGAGTGCCGCCCGAGCGCGGGTGCTCGCCTCACTCGCGCAATCCCGAATGCTCGATGGTGTCTTCTCGGAAGCCAGGCGCTACGCCCAGGAAGCGGTCGGGGTCGCTCGCGCCGTCGGCGACGGGGCCCGCCCGGAACTGCTCCATGCCTCCTGTACGCTGGCCGTGGCAGAGGCCTGGGGCGACGAGCCGGAACCTGCCGTGGAGATGCTCCGCCGGACCCGCGACGAAGCCGCCGCGCTGGGCCGCCTCGACGACCTGTTCCGGGTCTACGCGAACTTGACCACCGTCCTGGATCTGCTGGGCCGTCGCGAGGAGGCGATCGCGATCGCCTACGAAGGCATCGCCGAAGCCGAGCGCGAGGGTCAGGCAACTGTCTACGGCAACTTCCTGCGGGCCAATGCCTCTGAGTCGCTCTACTTCATGGGGCGCTGGCAGGAATGCCGCCGGCTCTGCCTGGATGCCCTGAACTGGAATCCGGTCGGGATCTGGTTCCTTTCGCCACTGCTCAATCTGGCCACGGTCGAGGTCGCGATGGGCGCTGGCGAGTCGGCCGGACGGTTGCTCGGGCAGGTGCTGCTGGCCCTGGAGACCGTCCAAGATCCCCAGTTCGCCGTGCCCGCCCAGCAGACGGCTGCTGCCTACGCCCTCTGGCAGGAAGACCTCGTCGACGCCCGCCGAGCTGCGGAGCGTGGCTGGCAGAAGGTCACCGACACGGAGGACTGGCTGCTGATGGCGGGCATGGCCGCGACGTGCCTGGAAGTCGACGCGGCCATTGCCGCGGACGCCCACAGGCGGCGCGACTTCGCTACCCTGGCGGCGGCCCGGGAGAGGAGCCTGCCGATCGTGCTGCAGGCCGAGGCTGTAGTGAGGGATTGCGGCGTTTCGCCGAAGTTCGGCTCGAGACGTCAGGCGGATCTGGCGATCCGGCTCGCTCGAGCCTTCCGGGTGCGAGTCGAGGGCCACGACGATCCGGCTACCTGGGCGCAGCTCGCCGCGGATTGGGCAGATCTGGGTGATCCGTACGAGGCGGCACGGGCGCGCTGGCGGGAGGCGGAGGCCCTGCTGGACAGGTCCCGAGGCCGCTCGACTCGGACCGTGGCCAGGGAGCCCCTGATGGCGGCGGCGGAAGGCGCTTACTCACTGGGTGCGTGGCCGCTCCTTCGCGCCGTGGCGGAGCTGTCCCGCCGCGCGATGCTCCCTCTGCCCAGGCATATCGAAGCGGCCCTCGATGCGCGCATCGAACCGATTCCTGGGCCATCGCGGGCACCGGCCGGCCGCCCGGCCCTCGCGGAGCGGCCCGCGATCACCACCCCGACGGGCCGGACGGCCGGTGCCGGGCCCTCGCGCGCTTTCGCCGGCGTACCGGCCAGGCCGGAGACCGGGGTCGCGGCGGACTTCGCCGCTTCGGTCAGCCAGCAGGCGCAGCACGACTTCGGACTCAGCAAGCGGGAGCTGGAGGTGCTGGCGCTCATCGCGGAGGGTCGCAGCAATCCCGAGATCGGGCGGCAGCTCTTCATCACCCGCAAGACCGTGGCCGTCCATGTCAGCAACATCCTGACCAAGCTCGGGGTGTCGGGCCGCGTGGAGGCGGCCGCTGCCGCGATCAGGCTTGGGCTGACCGATCGCTAGACACGAAGAAACCCGGGTGCAGATGCCCGGGTTTCTTGCGGCGCGTCCGGTCTAGAACCAGCGCTTACCCCAGATTTGGTCTAGCACCAGCAGAACCGGAGCCAGGGCGTAGAACGTCCATTGCGCCTGTCGCAATGCTTGCTTCACCGCCGACTCCTTGTGATTGTCCCCCGGCTGGGATGTCGCCGCGCAGGCCGCGCGCAGCGGCGGTAACGATATCGCTGCCGGCCTGCGAATCACAATGGCCCATCAGTACGGAGGGTACCTGCCCGAATCCCCAAGCGGGGCACTGGCCCGCACCGGGTCAGACGTGGCCTGGCGGGCCCAGAAGACTCTCTGGCACGCCATCCGAGCGCGCTCGGTGGCCGGCGATCGGCAGGGTCGAGCGGTGAATTCGGTCTTGCGCTGCGGCCAGCAGACTCGAGCCGGGCCGCGTGGCGAGGCTCGCCTGCCCGAAGTCGAGGTCGAGGCGATCACCCGGAGTGAAGAAGCCTGACGCATGCTTCGGGGCGTCCGGGCCCCGGTCCGGCCTCGAGAAGCAACGGGCCGGGATCGAGCCGAGCGCCGGGGTTGCCTCTACTGGGCCTTGATCGCCGCGATCAGCTTGGCCAGGCCGGCCTTGGCGTCGGCGAAGTACATTCCCGTTTTGGGATTCACATAGAGTGGGTTGTCGATCCCGGCATAGCCACGGCCCATCGAGCGCTTCAGGACGATGATCGACCTGGCACGGTCCACATCCAGGATGGGCATGCCGAAGATCGGGCTCGAGCGGTCCGTTCGGGCGGCCGGGTTGGTGACGTCGTTCGCGCCCACCACCAGGGCCACGTCGGTCCTCTCGAATTCGGGGTTGATCTCGTCCATCTCCTTGAGTTGCGGGTACGGCACGTTCGCTTCCGCGAGCAGCACGTTCATGTGGCCCGGCATTCGGCCGGCCACCGGATGGATGGCGTAGGAGACGTCGACGCCGCGAGCCTCGAGCAGGTCCGCCAGCTCGCGGACGCCGTGCTGGGCCTGGGCAACCGCCAGCCCGTAGCCCGGGACGATGATTACCTTGCTGGCGTAGGCGAGCTGTATCGCGGCGTCGTCCACCGACACTTCCCGGACCGTTCCGCCTTCGCCTGTCAGGCCTGCCTGCGATCCTTCACCGGCGCCGAAGCCGCCGACCAGAATGTTGGCGATCGAGCGGTTCATGGCATCGGCCATGAGCTTGGTCAGGATGGCGCCCGAGGCCCCCACGAGGGCACCGGCCACGATCAGGATCACGTTGCCCACGACGAAGCCAGCCATGGCGACGGCGCTGCCGGTGAAGGCGTTCAGGAGCGAGATCACGACCGGCATGTCCGCCCCGCCGATCGGCAGGACCATCGTCACGCCGAAGACCAGGGCGCTGACCAGCGCGACCACGAAGAGCAGATTCAGAACCGCCGTGTCGTAGTTGAAGAGCCCCGAACCGGCCAGGATCAGCACGATGGAGCAGCTGACCGCCAGGACCATCGCGACGGCCGAGACCAGCCGCCCGCCGGGAACGATGATCGGCTGGCCCCTGAGCCGGCCCATCAGCTTGGCCGAGGCGATCAGCGAGCCGGTGAAGGTCACCGAGCCGACGATGACATCGACGAGGATGAAGAAGACCAGCCAGCCGTCCAGGGCCGCGAGCGCGCCATCGGGAGTCCGCTGGCTGCTGAGCCGGGTGAAGTCGTCGATGGCAAGCAGCGCGGCCGCCCCGCCGCCGACGGCATTGAAAAGAGAGACCAGCTGGGGCATCGAGGTCATGGCCACCGTGCGAGCCATACGCAGGCCCGCGGCGCCGCCGATCGCCAGACCGCCGCCGATGATCAGCCAGTTGCCGGGGCCGATGCCCTGGTTGGCCACGTAGATCAGCTCCGATACTACGGCGATGACCATTCCCGTGGCGGAGAGGCGATTGCCCCGGCGCGCCGTGGCCGGCGAGTTCATCAGGTGCAGGCCCAGCGCGAAGAAGGCCGCTCCGACGAGGAAGGCGAACTCTACGAGATATCCCAGATCGGTCGTGGTCATGGCCGGCTCCTCCTCAGTTGGCGGACTTGTCGGCCTTGGGGACCGGGCGTCGCTTGAACATCTGCAGCATTCGATCTGTGACCCAGTACCCGCCCACGACATTCGCCGCGGCGAAGACCACGGCGACGAAGGCGAGAACGGCGGTGAGCGGGTTGTCGGCCGCCGCCGCCAGGCCCACGGCGCCCACGAGAACGATGCCGTGGATCGAGTTCGTGCCCGACATGAGCGGCGTGTGAAGCGTCGCCGGAACGCGGCTGATCACTTCGAAGCCGAGCAGGATCGCCAGGACAAAGACCGTCAGGTCGCTGATCAGAGTTCCGACGTTCATGCCTGGGCGCCTCCCTTGGGAGCGGGCTGGAGCAGCCTCAATGTCGCCGCCTGCACGACCTTGCCGTCGTGGGTGATGACGGTCGCTGCCGTGACCTCATCGTCGAAATCGAGGTTGAGCTTGCCGTCGGCGACGAAGTTGAGCAGAAGGTTGGAAATGTTGCGTGAGTAGAAGATGCTGGCTCCGGTCGGCATCGACGCCGGCAGGTTCGTGGGGGCGTAAATCTCCACGCCATTGGGAGTGGTGATGACCTTGCCCGGCCTGGAGAGCTCGCAGTTGCCGCCCAGCTCGCTGGCGGCCATGTCGACGATCACCGAGCCGGTCTTCATGGCTTCGACCGCGGCGCGTGTAACCAGAATGGGGGGACGGCGCCCGGGGACCTGCGCCGTGGTGATCACGATGTCGCAGGTAGCGATGATGCCGTTCAGCTCGGCCTGCTGGGCCGCCTGCTCCGCCGGGGTCAGGGCTCGAGCATAGCCGCCCTGGCCCGTGGCCTCGATCGCGGACTGGAGGCTGACGAACTGGGCGCCCAGGGATTCCGCCTGCTCCTTGGTTTCGCGGCGCACGTCGTAGGCCCTCACCATCGCCCCCAGCCGGCGAGCCGTGGCGATTGCCTGCAGCCCGGCGACGCCCACCCCGAGGACCAGGATGTTGGCCGGCTTGGCCGTGCCGGCCGGAGTAGTGAGGAGCGGAAAGTAGCGCCCGAAGGCGTTGGCCGCGATTAGAACGGCCTTGTAGCCGCCGACGTTGGCCTGCGACGAGAGCGCATCCATCGCCTGCGAGCGGCTGAGCGTCCGCGGGATGGCGTCCAGGCTGATAGCCGTCACCCGGTGGCGGGCCAGACCCGCCATGGCGTGGGGGTCAAGCAGCGGGGCGAGCAGGCCGATGACGACCTGGTCCTCGTGGAGCATCGTGGCCTCGGCCGGCGTGGGCCGATGGATCCGAAGGATCACGTCGCTGGTCGCGTAGAGGGTCGCTGTATTGACGATCTTCGCGCCCGCCTCCACGTAGCTTTGATCCGGGAAATGCGCCGCCGCCCCGGCGCCGCGCTCAACCAGGATGGTCATCCCGGCGTCGCGGAGCTTCTTGATCGACTCGGGAACCAGCGCCACGCGCTGCTCGTCCGGGGCGATCTCTCGGGCTACGCCAACTCTCATCGTGTATCACCTGCTGCACGCGTCAGGACCGGCTTGCTCAGGGCAACAGCGTCCAGCGAGGACGCGCTGGAAGTCTAGCCCGGCCCGCCGGGACGTGCCTGCCCGCCGGCACGACCGTCCTGGACCGACTCCGCAGGCCGGTGGCGAGGCGGCCGCGGGATCCGCCCCCCAGCGGCTCGCCTGCCCGGCAAGTCGAGCGCTGACTGCACAATCGCACGTCTCACACTTAGCGGCGATCGAGAGTTATGCATGTTTCACGGATCGAGCTGGCATTCACACTTCGACGCATTGCGAGATGCTCTATGGCCACACTTGTATAAGGGGGTATAGTCGACACGATCGTCGGCTTATCGGCGACACATATCAATCGGACCGTGGACTGGAGAGAGAGGAACACTATGGTCACAGTTCGCAAGGCCGATCCGGCGCTCATGGACAAAGCGACAAGGCCGGCGCGGGAGCTGAGCCCCGCCGCAAAGGAGCGCGAGCAGCAGCAGCGGCAGTTCAAGCGACTGATCGCCCAGCTCAAAGGTCCGGAGCAGGTCTTCGCGGTTCGACTGGATCCAAACGAGAAGGCGATCACCATCAGGCAGCGTCTGCTGCGCGTTGCCGCGGAGGCCAACGTCGATATTGCAGTGCGAAAGCACGGCGACGGATTCCTTGTAGGCCTGCTCACACCTGACCGGCGGACGAACCGCGGGCGCCGCGCGCAAACCGCCGCCCCTAAGGCCTGACGCGCCCGCGCCGTGCGGGCGCGACGAAGAGGAAGCTCGCGACCGGGCGCCACGCGGTCCCGGGGCCGCCGCATCGCCGGCCTGTCCGATCTAGCGGACGGTCGGCTCGTCGGCCTCTAGCGTTGCCTGGACTTCCGCGGATTCCGCGCGCTCGGCGTTCTGCCCGGGGTCCTGGTCCAGCACGACCAGCCGGTAGGCTTCGGCTGCGTCGACGCCGATCGTTGCTCCCTGCTCGGTAAGCCGCGCACGCACCCGGCCGAACACCGCCTCGGGATCGTGGAGCTGGCTGGCGTGCGCCCGGAGAGCTTCGATCTTCCGGTCGGCGGTGCGCGTCACGTCAATCCACACGTCGGGCCGGTTGGACCACATCAGATACAGGCGCCGCACTCGGTGGGCCGGCAACCCCTGCCGGGTCAGCCAGGGAAAGGCCATGGGGTTGCGCGCGGCCGGGAATACGGCGTCCACCGCGGCCATGGCCGCCGCGCGGTGGTCGGTGTGGTTGACCCCGCCGCCACTGTGGATCACCACCTCCGGGTCGCCGGCGAAGACCGCGTCTGGCTGGAAGCTCCGGATTTCGCGGACGAGCATCTCGCGCAGGGGGAGATCGTTGGCCAGGTTGCCGTCAGGCTGGTGCAGGAAGCTGACGCCCGCGTAGCCCACCACTCGTGCCGCCAGGCGCTGTTCTTCCTCGCGCGCTTGAGCCAGTTCGAGCGGGTTTGCCTCGGGATCTTCTCCGCCGGCATCGCCCGAGGTGCAGCAAACCAGCCAGCCCTCGGCGCCCGCCTCGATCCAGGCCGAGGCTGCTCCGGCCGGGCCAAAGTCGGCATCGTCGGGGTGAGCAACGATGACCATGAATCGCCCGGGTCGCCAGTCGTGGGGGGACGGCTTCTCTTCGGTCATGGGCGTTTCCTTCTCCTGGTTCCAGGCCCGCACAACTCGCCTGGTCGGTCGGCAGCGAATGAACTCGCGGCCCGCGTCGAGAGGTCAGTGTCCCCTCCCACGAGAGGCGTGCGCGAGAGTTATCATGCCGCCCGAGGCTTCGCTCGTCTCCCCCCACGAGCAAAGCCTCTCTTTATGCCCGCGCTTGCCCGCGCTTGCCCGCGCCTGCCCTCGGGGAGCTCCATGCGCGCCGTCAGGCGATCGCGGCGCGGGCCTGCCTCAGCGCGGCCAGGACCTCGCCGGCGTGGTTCTCGGGCTGGACCTTCATCCAGACGCAGGCGATCCGGCCATCCGGATCCACCAGGAAGCTGTTGCGGGCAACGCCCCAGTAGGTCCTGCCGTAGTTCTGCTTCTCTGCCCAGCTGCCGTACAGGTCCGCCACGGCGTGATCCTCGTCGGCCAGCAGCGTAAAGGGCAGTCCGTACTTCGCTCGAAAGGCCGCCTTGCTGGCGGCTCCCTGGGGGCTGACCCCCCACACCTCGGTGCCGGCGTCGCCGAAAGAGGCGTGAGAGTCGCGGAAGGAGCAGGCCTCCTTCGTGCAGCCGGGCGTGTCGTCGGCCGGGTAGAAGTACACGACCGTGAACTGGCCTTTTCTATCGGAGAGGCGGTGGAGCCGTCCCTCGTCGTCTCGAAGCTCGAAATCGGGGGCGAACTCGCCCACCGTCGGGATGTTGCTCATGCAAGCAGGCTAGCACGGTGGCGCGGCGACCCCTCAGTGCGGGAGCTCGAGCGCGGCTGCCGCGACGGCGCAGGCGACGGCGATGGTCAGCCAGTCTCGCCAGGTCGTGCGCAGGACGCGGAAGTGAGTGCGCCGGACGCCGCTGTCGAAGCCGCGCGCGTCCATGGCCAGGGCGAGCCGCTCTGCGCGCCTGATCGCCGAGATGAGCATCACCAGCAGGCGTCCGCCGGATTCGCGGACTCGTGCGACCGGTCCGCGGGGTTGCAGGCCACGCAGGCGACGAGCGGCCCCGATCGTGGCCCAGTCGCCGGCCATGAACGGCGCCACTCTCAGGGCAGCCAGCGTTCCGTAGGCGAAGCGATCGGGCAGGTGCCACTGTTCGACGAGCGAGTCGGCCATGCGGGTCGGGTCGGATGGGCCGAAGACGAGCAGCGTCGTCAGGGCGATCACCACGACCCGAAGCCCGATCGCCAGGCCGGCTGAGATGGCGGGACCGGTGATTCGGGCGGGGCCGAACTGGGCAACCGTTGCCAGCGTGCGATCGCCGTTGGCGCTCGAGAGCAGGATCGAGAACACGGTGAGGCTCAGGATGGCGAAGCCCAGCGGGGCAAGCCGACCGGGGATTCGGCGCAGTGGCAGCCCCGACCAGAGCCACAGGGCGACGAGGGCGGCCACGGACAGCCTGACGGGCACCATCGGATCGAGGGTGACTATGCTGGCCAGGAGCCAGGTCATGCCGGCCACGAGACGGGCCACCGGCGTCGTCCGGGTCAGGAAAGCTGGCCGGGTCGGGCGGAGCGGGGTCGGAAGCACGCTCATCCGGCACCTGGCTCGCGTGCCGCCGTCACGTCTTGCGGCGTCGCCCGGCCGCTTGCCACGCCGGCTGCCACGCCAGCACGCCACGGCCCGGCGGGGTCGTACGGCGGCGCCGCCAGGAACGCGTCCGGCGAGCCGTCGAAGACGGCGCGGCCGCGATCGAGGGCGACGACGCGGTCGCACGCCGGCAGCAGCCGCGGGTCGTGAGTGGCCAGGATCTGGGCCTGCCCGGCCGTCCGGCGCTCCTCGAGCAGGCGGAGCACGGCCTCGGTGCCGCGCCGGTCCAGGCCGAACGTGGGCTCGTCAAGCAGCAGGATCGCCGGTGGTCGAAGGGCGAGGGCGGCGAGGCTCAGGCGGCGCTGCTCACCCTGACTCAGGCGAAACGGGTCGTCCGAGGCCAGGTGCCCCAGGCCGAAGTGGGCCAGCACTCCGTCGGCGCCGTGGTCGTGGCCGGCGTCGGCGGAGCGGTCGCGACCACTCATGACGCGGGCGCTGGCGGCCACCTCATCCCGCGCGGTCCGCGCCACGAACCCGAGCTCCGGATCCTGGAAGACCAGGCCGATGCGGGCCGCTATCTCGTCGGCTCGGAGTCGTGCCGGATCGCGCATGGGTCCGGCCGCCTCACCTTTCCGTGGCAGCGCGCGGAGGCGGACAGTCCCTGCGCTGGGCCGCAGCAGCCCCGCCATGGCGAGGAGCAGGCTGGACTTGCCCGCCCCGTTCGGTCCCACCAGGGCGATGCGCTCCCCGGCTCGAACCGAGACGGAGACGCCATCCAGGGCGACATGCTGCCCGCATTCGTCGTCGGGATATGCGATGCGAACGCCGACGGCCTCCAGCAGGACCGTGCCGGCCTCGACAGACCGGCGGCCCGCAGCTGCCGGCTCGGGGGCGCCCGCCTCCTGCCAGGCGCGCGGCACCCAGGCGCCGCAGCGCTCCAGCAGTTCGATGGCCTCGCGGCCGACGGCCCGGGCGGGCGCGAAGGCGAGCTGGTGACCCTCGTCGTCGATCAGCAGAACCTCGTCGGCCAGACGCAGGGCCGCCTCCAGCCGGTGCTCGATCAGGACGATCGTGTGCTCGCGGCGCCGGGCAAGCACCTCCAGCTGCTCGAAGACGGCATGCATCCCGGGGGGATCGAGGTTGGCCGTGGGCTCGTCCAGGATCAGCAGCCCCGGGAGGGCTGCGAGCACGTCGGCGATCGCCAGGCGCTGCTTCTCGCCTCCGGAGAGGGTCGGCGTTTGGCGGGCCTCGAAGCCGGCCAGCCCCGCGTCCCCGAGCGCCACGGGGACGCGACTCTCCATGGCGGAGAGCGGCCAGCCCCGGTTCTCCAGGCCGAAGGCGACCTCGTCGTCCACTCGCGACATGACGAGCTGGCTGTCGGCGTCCTGGAAGACGAGGCCGACTCGCTCGCCCAGCAGGCGGGCCGGCGTTTGGGCCACTTCAAGCTCGCCGACCCGCAGGCCGCCCTGCCATCGGCCGGGCAGCACGTGCGGAACCAGGCCGGCGAGGGCGCGAGCCAGGGTGCTCTTGCCCGAGCCGGACGGGCCGAGAACCAGCAGGACTCGCCCTGCTTCCAGCCGAAATGTCAGGCCTTCGATGGCGGGCTGGGATCTGCCGGCGTAGGTCCAGCCGAGCCCCGCTGCCTCGATCGCGGGTGGGGCGACTTTCCCCGTCGCGGGTCGAACGCCCCGAGCGCTCTTCACTCTCCGGATGGGAACGTCTGCAGCGCGCCCGTCTGTCGGAGCGCCCGAACGAGCATCCAGCCGCCGACTCCGACGATCGCGATGGCCGAGACGATCTCGGCCGCGCCGATGGCCGCCCGGCCGGCGATGTCGATTGCGCCGTAGCTGACGATCAGGTCGTGGCTGGCCTCGCCGATCCCGGCGCCGGCAGCGGCCAGGATCGCGACGACTGGATTCCACGCCCTGTACATCGTGATCAGAAAGACGGCTTCTGCTCCAGCGCCCTGGAGCAGCCCGGACAGCAGGGTATCCAGGCCCCAGTAGCTGCCGAGCATCGCCGAAACGAAGGCGGCAACGAGCTCGCCGAAGAGCGCCGCACCCGGTCTGCGCACGATCAGCGGGCAGACGACCGCGGGAAGCAGCCAGACTCCGGTGATGAGGGACTCGGTCTGGGGGCCGAGAAAGCTGCCCCACGCCCAGACGTAGGTGCCCCAAACCCAGAAGACGACGCCGAAGGCGACGGCCAGGAGCGCCACGACGACGATGTCGACTGTCCGCCAGCGGAACAGTTCGACGGACGGCCCGGCGGCTGGAAAGGCTTTCACATTAGATCTCCTGTTCCTAATCGTCCTGCCTGTGTGTCGACTCTGGTCTCGACGACCAGCAGGCTGCCGCGGCGGAGCGAGACGTTCGCCTCGGCCGTGAGCCTCACGTTGGAGAGCCCGCGCGCGGGGCCCGCGCGCAGGGTTCCGTTCAGGAGCGGGTAGAGAAGCCCGACCGTGGTGATGCCTTCGGCCGGTTCTCCGAGCGGCAGCAGCGAGACCAGGTCGCCGATGACGCCGGGAAGCTCGAGCCGGGAGATCGCCCCGCTGACCGCCGGGGCGCGCAGGAGGCGCACCCGCGTCGATGCGTCGAGCAGATCCACTTCCGCGGCCGCCGGCTCCGGCAGCGCCAGCAGGCCCACGTTGGCGAGGGCGTGGTCGAAGCGCCGCCCGCCCATCGCCCCCAGGATCGTCACTTGCATCGCCCCCCGCCGGAGCGCGGCCAGGAGCGCCAGCTCCGCGTCCGACTCGTCCTTCGCAGTGGGGGAGCGCTCGATCGGGACGCCCTGCCCGGCCAGCTCCGCGAGGCGGCTTTCGGGCAGAGAATCGCCGTCGCCAACCAGCAGCGCCGGCCGCAGGCCGAGCGTGGCGGCTCTCTCCCAACCGCCGTCGGCGGCCACGACGAGCTCCACGGCGCGATCCCAGCCCGGCCAGCCCGCGTCCAGCGCGGCGCGGCTCGGAACGTCTCCGTCGGCGACGATCAGGGCACGCATATCTGCCCGGCTGCGGGCGCCCGCTTCGTCCGTTGGGAGGTCGGATGGGTGCGCCCCAGAGCTGTCCCTTTGGCCGTCCCAGTGCGCATGAAAACACCTCCATCGGACTCGACAGAGGTGCTCGGTGCTTGACTCCCTTCGCCGGCATTACCCGGATCAGGTTCCAAGGGTCTGCGGATCCGCTCCGCACTCTCAGCGCCCGCCGGCGCTCCCCTGTCGTGTTTTCTGTTGTGGGCTGACTCTACACCCGCCCGGGGCCCGCCTGCCAGCCCGGTTCCCAAGTTGCACGCAGGCCGTGCGAAGACAAGTTCTGGCAGCTACGATCCGTTGGGCGGCCCGGATCGTATCGATTACAGAAGACTGGGGAACCAGGGGCGCCCGATCAGGGTCCTTAGGTTGAAGGGCCCGCGATCTCGGACTGTTGGATCGTGACCCGCGTGACGATACTCTCAGGGAAAGCCCAGTCGAACACATGGTAGATTTCCAGTCGTGAGCGACCTCTCGCATCCAGCCATCCAGCGCGTTGTCGAAGTTGCCGCCCGCAAGGGCGTCAAGCTCGACATCACCGTCTTCGACGAATCCACGCACACCGCTGAAGAGGCGGCTGCGATCGTTGGCGCGGACCTCGGTCAGATCGTCAAGTCGTTGGTCTTCGTCGCGCCGCGAGCCGGCGGGCGGCTGGTCCCGATCGTGTGCCTTGTCTCTGGACGCAATCGCGTGGACCTCGCGCAGCTGGCGGCGGTGACCGGCGAGGCGGCAATCCGGCGCGCCACGGCTCGCGAGACGAGAGACCTGACCGGCTTCTCGATCGGCGGGATCCCGCCGTTCGGGCACGGCCACGACGTTCGAATCGTGATGGACCCGGATCTGTGCCCCTACCCGGTCGTCTGGGCCTCGGCCGGCACCGATGCCGCCGTCTTCCCGGTGCCGCCCGGCACGCTGCGTGCCCTGGCCAATGCCCTGGTGGCCCCAATCGCCGAGGAGCCGTGGATCCCGGCCGCGATCGGCATGGATACCCGTCTCCGCTTCGAGTCCGGCGGATCCACCGCCTAGACCGGTCGACCGCGTCGCCCTTTCGTTCGCCTCAGCTGCGGCTGACTTGCTGCGCGCAGGCGGCACCTTGGGGTGCGGGCCCGGTGAATGAGCGGTGGACAACTCACCTGGCAGAAATGCCTTCCCGGTGGAAAACCCGATTGAAGGCGAGCTCACTCTTGCGTAGCGTTCCTGCCACGCCCGAAGGGGTCGAGCGACTGCTAGTGGCGGCGATGACATCAAAGCCCACGCAGCGAGAAGGTTCCTTCGGGCGTTTCCTTATGCGCGCGAGGCCCTGAGCGCCGGGGAGCGCCGGGCCCGCGGGGCCCGCGAGCGGAAGTGCCGTTCGCGACCGGGTCGCGAGCCAGGGTGGCCATGGCGCTGCCCGACGAGGGGCACTTCAGCGGCGGCCGATTCGCAGCCGGCGACCGGGGCCGAGGCCGAACTTCTCGGCGGCGCTCTGGAGATTGACCGCCAGCGCCAGGCGGCCGTACGAGTCGAGGCACAGCAGCGGTTCGCCCGGTTCGGCCTGGCCGTAGGTGAGCCGCCAGCGCAGCTCTATCGCCGTCGGGCCGTTGGGCGACGACCCGTCCGTGGCCTCGACCGCCAGCTCGTCGCCGGGCACGACCCGCCCCAGCGCGGTCTCCAGGTCGGACAGCTCGGCCAGCAGCTGGACGTTGCCCCAGGTGTCCACGAACACGGCGCTGGCCTCCAGACGACCCCCGGAGGCAATTGGAGCGGGCATTTCGAGCTGCGCCAGCGTGGACGGCTCCAGCGGCGGTCCGAACGCGCCCAGCGCCACTCCCCGGGCCAGGTGCGCGGCCGCCGGAGCGAAGACGTCACGGGCGTGGAAGGTCCGGCTGAGCGGGGTCAGGCGGTAGGCGTCGGCCTCCAATAGATGAGCCGCGACGATGCCGCCAAGCCGCTCGGCCGCGGGCAGGAGCAGACCGTTGTCCGGTCCGACGAGATGGTCGCCCCGGCCCGTCTGCAGGCCGATCGGGCGCCGCTCCGTGCCGACTCCCGGATCCACGACTGCCAGATGGACGCCGACCGGCAGGTAAGGCAGCGCTGCCCAGAGGATCGCGGCGCCCTGAGCGACGGAGTGGCGGGCAATGCCGTGGCTGACGTCGATCAGGCACGCGTCCGGGTCGATGCCCAGGATCACGCCCTTGCACGCGGCGACCGACGGATCGGCCAGGCCGAAATCGGTCAGGAGCGAGACGAAATGAGCGGTCACGGCGAGCATGGTAGCCCTGCCCAATCGGCGGTGCGACCTGGTGGAAAGCGTCGAGGCGGCGCCCCGGGAGAAAGGACACCGCCTCGACAGACGCTCGTTTCGGGGTGGAGGAGGAGGCCCCGAAACGGCGGGCAAGCTCTTCGGTTGTGTGGTGGCGGGTTGTCTCTCGCCGCTCAGTCGGTCGGTCGGCGGCCAGCCGGCCTTCGCTCGGCCTTGCCCCACGTGGTCTCCAGGTACTGGGCGCGACGGAAGACCACGCCGTTGATCTGGGGCATCGTCCAGGGCGAACGATTCGTGGCAAGCCGGAGACGTAGCCGATCAGGCCCGAGGCATAGGCGCTGCCTGCCCGCGGGGGCTGCGACCGCGAGCTCGTGTCGGTCGTCCTTCGGTGCGACCGCTGCGGCCTGTGCTCGCCTGGTCCGCCGTGCCTGCCATCTCGAGAACCCTTCGACCTTTGGTGTGGTACCGGCGACCGGGTTTCTTCCTCGGGCCGCTCTGAGGGGAAGTTCGGCGGGACAGGACCCCGGCACGATACCCAGCACGTCTTAGGGTTCCCGATACCTGCCCTCCAGGGATAGTACGTTTGGACTAGTAGGATCTGGTGATGGATGCCCGCCCATCCTGGCTGGGAGCTCCCGCAAACCAGCCCGCGCAGGCACGCCGCCACGCCCGACAGAGAACCTCGGGGCGCGGATGGCCTTGGGCACCGCTAGACTGCTGGCGTGCGTGTCCGCCTGTTCGAGCTGCGGCTCCTGGCCGTCGCCCTCACCGTTCTCTGGGCTGCGGGCGGCGGCGTCGTCCTGATCGCATACCGACCCGGCGGTCCGCTGGACATGCTCGTCGGCGTGACCGCTTCGCTGCCGCTGCTGGTCAGCGTGGCTGCCGTCATCTGGCCGCCCCTGGTAACGAGCAGCCGCGGCTCGGCGGGGATCTTCTGGCTCGGGCTCCTGGCGGGCCTGCTGCTCGTGCCGTCGATCGCGGGAGTGGCCGCTCAGGTGATGGCTCGCAACTCGGAGCCGCTGCTGCCGTCGGCGGAGGTGGTGTACCCGTGGGCCGCGGCCCTGTTGGCCACGGCGATCTTCGCCGGCCTGGGTCTCAGCCGCCAGTTGATCGCCGAGACGGGGATCGGCCCCAGGCGAATGGCCGCTTCGATCGGGTTCGGGCTGGCCGCGACGGCCCTGATCGGGGCCGCCTTCGCCGGGGCCAGCCTGGCCGATAACGCGGCACTGCGCGACAGGCCGTCGGTCTACTCACGCTTCGGCCCCACCTCGCCCGAGCTCACGCCTCCCCAATGCGATGACGTGCTGGTGGCCGCCACGACCGCGCAGCTGGATCTTCACATTCAAGGCAATGTCGATGGGCGATCCATAGGCACCGTTGATCTGACCGGCATGCGTTCCGGGAGCGACATCTCGTGGACCGCGCAGGTCGTACGTCCGGATCTCTTCGGCCAGTATGGAGCCATCAGGATCGGCTCCTCGGCGTGGACGCAGGATCCCGGGCAATCCTGGCGAACCGTCTCGCCGGCGTCGCTCGACTCGGAGCTGATCGACACCACCATGCTTGGCCAGGCCCTCTCGCCGGGGAATCGTGCGACGGCAGAAGACCGCGGGCTCGAGTATGTCGAAGAGGCCCAGGCCCGGCATTGTCGCGTGGCGATCGACGGCCAGACCTTCGGCGCCTCGTTCCCGCAGGTGTTCTGGCTCATTGGCAACGCCAGCATGGCCGCCTGGCGGGGCGAGCTCGACTTCTGGGTCTTCGGCGACGGCGAAGTGGGCATGGTGCAGGGATCGGTGAACGGCGACGCCCAGGCGATCCTGCCTCACGGTTTGCTGGCGACGGTCCAGGTCACGCTTACCGCCACCGACCGGGGCCAGCCGGTTTCGATCGCGCCGCCAAAGAGCGGGCAGTGACGATGCCGACCACGGATCGCCGCGCCCCCGAGCGGACGGCTGGGCGCGCTTCCGGGGGCGCCTCCATGCCGCCAGTCGAGCCGGCCTTCGATCGGTCGTCAGATCGAGCGTCGGCCAAGCACGACCGACTGGCTCGCTTCTACAGGGTCATCCGCTACCTGCAGGCTCACCCCGAGGGCGCCTCGCCCGATGCCATCGCCGCGTTCGTGGGTATGTCGCGGCGGACCGTCTATCGTGATCTCCGGGCGCTGGAAGGCGAGATAGACCTCCCGCTGTGGAGCGAGGGCGGCAAGTGGGGGATCGTCGAGGGGGCATTCCTGCCGCCGCTGCGCCTGACGCTGGACGAGGCCGTCGCCTTCTTCATCGCCGCACGGCTCACTGCCCAGTGGGCCGACCGCTACGAGCCCGACATGGGCGCCGCCTTCCAGAAGCTGGCGGCGATCCTGCCGCCTGCCGTGGCGCCGCACCTGGAGCGGACGATCGACCTCCTGGCCAGCCGCCTACCGGACGAGCGGCTGACGCGCCACCTGCGGCTCCTGGCCCGCGCCTGGGCGGAGCGGCGAATCGTGGAGCTCACCTACGACGCCGCCACGTACAGTCCGGGCCGGCCGCCCCGACGGTCGCGCGTTCGCCCGTACCTCCTCGAGGTCTCGGCCACGACACGCGCGCTGTACCTGATGGGCTTCGACGAGTCGCGCGAGGCCATCCGAACCTTCAAGCTGCAGCGGATCCTGGAGCTGTCGCTGACGCCGGACAGGTTCGAGCCGCCCGACCCGCGCCTGGTCCAGGAGGGCCTGGGTCGGGCCTGGGGTCTCATCGCCGACCAGGAAGAGGTCGAGGTCGTGCTCCGCTTCGACGCCGCGATCGCGGGTCTGGTCACCGAGACGACCTGGCACCCGACGGAGCAGGTCCTGCGTGAACCCGACGGGTGCGTGCTGTGGCGGTGCCGGGTTTCGGGCACTCTCGAGATCAGCCGCTGGATCCTGCAGTGGGGCGCGCAGGTCGAGGTGCTGGAGCCGACGGAGCTGCGGGACGAGATAGCCGCCACTTACAGAGCTGCCGCGGCGCGGTACTAGAAGCGCGTGATCCCGCGCAACGCGCCTCGCTCCAAGCGCGGGCCCTCTCTTCCCGCGGCAGTGGAGTTGCGCGGTAGTCCGGGGCGCGGGAGGCTACGCTTGTCCTATGAAGCTGGAGCCCGGCGCCACGCGAGCCTCGGAGCAGCCACGGCCGGCCCCCGAGGGACCCGGCGCGTCCGCTGGGACCGGGCCGCACCCGCTGCTGTGGGCCGTCAACCTCTTCAGCGACCCGATCCACGGCTATATCGAGCTGACCAAGCGCCTCACGCCCGAACGTGCGCGGGAGCTCGGCGTTGCGGAAGAAGAGTCGGCCGAAGCCGACCTGCTCGACTCGGCCTGGCTGCAGCGGATGCGCCGCATCAGCCAGCTGCAGAGCGCCCGCTGGGTCTTCCCCACGGCCGAGCACAGCCGCTTCACCCACGGCCTGGGCGTCATGCACGAAGCCGGCCTGTGGGCCCGCCATCTCTACCCCAGCCTTCGGACGGCGCTGGCCGAGGCGGACCCCGGCTCGCCGCCCCCGTCCGAAGGTCTGGTCGTCGAGACGCTCCGGCTGGCCGGGCTGCTGCACGACGTGGGGCACGGGCCCTTTGCCCACTTCTTCGACGATCACTTCCTGTGCCACTTCTCGGCGCCGGACGATCCTCGGCGTGGCGCTCGCAAGAGCCTGACCCACGAGGATCTCTCGGCGCTGATCATCGAGCGCGAACTGAGCAAGACGATTACGGCCATTCGCCGTGCCCCCGGCGTGGTCCCCGAGCGTGACTCCCTGCGGCCGGACGAACGGATCGACCCGCGCTGGGTCTCGTTCCTGGTCTCCAAGCCCGCGCTGGCGGATCCGAGCATGCCGCGCTGGCTGCGCTGGCTGCAGCCTCTGCTCTCGGGCGTCTTTACCGTCGACAACCTCGACTACGTGCGGCGCGACGCCTATCTGATCGGAGTCGCTACGGGGCCCGTGGACGTGGAGCGGCTGCGTCGATACAGCTTCATAGGGCCGCGCGGGCTGTCCCTCTACGAACCCGGGCTGGCAGCACTGGAGATGTTCCTGACCGCGCGGCTCTTCATGTACGAGCAGATCTACTTCCACCGCTCGGTCCGGGCAATCGACCTCGACCTGGCCGAGGTCTTCCGGCCCAGCATCCTGGCGATCTTCGGCGATGCCTCGCCGGCGGAGGCACTCGGCCAGTACGCCGACCTGGACGAGTATGCCCTGCTGCATCAGGCCGCCCTCTGGGCTCGGGGCGAGGCAATCTCGAAGAAGCCGGCTCCGGGCGACGGCACGGTCACGGCTGAGCTGGGGCGGGTCTGGCAGGCGATCCTGCTGCGCCGTTCGAGATGGCGCACCGTAGCCGAGATTCGCAGCAGCTACGAGGCAGCCGAGCGCGAGGCGACTCGTGTTGCCGCGACCCAGGAGCTCGGGCTGGAGGCGCGGGCTGGCGAGGTTGTAGACCTGGCCGAAATAGACGCTCGGCCGGCCGATGCCAACGCCACCGATTCGCTGCTGGCGATAGTCGGTCGCGACGGCACGCCGGCGGGGCCGCTCAGCAAGTCGCTGGGCAGACTGCCCGCTTACTCGTTGGTGGCGAGGCGGTATCGGCGCGCCGGCTGACCCGATCGATCGCGCGGCCGCTCCGCGGGCGACCTGGCCCTAGTCCCAAGGGCTTGCCGAAGGATGCGCGGACTCCCAGGCGGCTGCATCGGCGGGACGCAGCGTACGCATCTCCGGAACATCATCGCGATAGGGCAGGACGAGCAACGGGTCGATGCGCGCCGTCTCGGTGGCCGGCAGGTGGTATTCCTGGATGTACTGCGGCAGGTTCGCGAAAACGGCCGTCTCCAGGGGGCTGAACATGCCGAAGTGGACATGGCAACCGGTGGCATCGCCGGTCGCGCCCTCATAGCCGATCAGCTGGCCGGCCGAGACGTGCTGGCCGGCGACCACGACCGCCCGGGACTCGTGGGCGTAGATGCTGCGATAGCCATCTCCATCGTCGATGACGATGACGATCGGCAGCGAGGCCTTCCAGCTGGGCGCCGAGAACTTCTTCTTGTAGGCGGTCAGGTCCCCCTGCCAGCCCATGAAGTCGACGTAATCCCGTCCCGCCGTCAGGACGATCCCATCGTGGGCAGCCATGACCTTGTCGCCACAATAGGTCGCCATGTCCACGCCGTCGTGGAACAGCTGGCCGTTGACCAGGAAATCGCCGAATCTGCTGGGTCCGAAGGGCAGGGTCACCGTGGCGTTGACGAGCGGCCAGACGTAGCCGGTCAGGCTGGAAGGCGGGGCCGGCGTTGGTGGGCCGGAATACGGCGTCGGGCTGGGACTGGGAGTGGGGGTCGGCGCCGGCGTGGGCGTCGGCGTCGGGATGCCCGCCGTCGTGGCGACCGACGTCGGAGTGGGGGATGCCGTCGCCGTGGAGGCGGCCAGGGAGATCAAGGCCGGCCCGTCCCCGACGGCTACCACCGCGACTACAACCAGGGCGGCGAGAGCCACGGCGGGCAACGCAAAACGTGCCCCTCGGGAGGCAGGCCAGCCCCGACCCGATGCGCGGGCCATCGGGGTTCGGGGGGGTAGGCTGCCGGGGCTGGTCACTCCGCTTCTTGTAGCACGGAACGGGTTTGCTTGTCACGTGACGGCCCTGTCTGGGCACTCCGTGACCTCCGTGCGGGCCCGGCGTGCCGTCGCTCGGGTTGCATTTGGGGCCGCCGGGGCGGCACACTGGACTCGTGCCGGCATAGAATGCCGGCCGCCACCGCTGCCCGGCAACCGATGCCGAGCAGCGGCACCGACCGAGTCCGCCGCCATTTGTGCCGTCTCGAAGACGTCGGCCGCCCGTCAGTTGGGCCCTGCCGGCCCATAATCCGGCCAGCTTGGGAGCCCAGAGATCGGAGGACAGAAATGCCCCGAGTCAGCATGACAGGCCGAATCCTGGCCGTCCTGATCCTCGTCGGCGTCGCCGCAACCACGCCGGCCACGACCGCCGCCGCTGTCACTCCAACCCCTGGTGCCTGGACAGCCACCGGCAGCCTCGCTCAGGCGCGCGGGTTCGCGCCGGCGGTGCTGCTGGGCGACGGCTCCGTCATCACCGCCGGCGGGACCGACGGCACGTCGTTCACCGCCTCGGCCGAGCGCTGGACTGGCGGCACCTGGGCAAGCGCGGGGTCGATCGGTCAGCCCGTCGCCGGTCAGGTCGCCGCCCTGTTGCCAAACGGTAAGGCTCTGTTCGCCGGCGGAGCCGATGACATGAGCTACTACATGTACGGCGATCTCTTCGATCCCGTCGCCGGAACCTGGACCCAGACGCCGGAGATGACCCACGCCCACGCCTACGGCGCGGCCGCTTCGCTGGCCGATGGCGACGTGCTCGTGATCGGCGGCTACGACGGCGGTGACAGCCTGGTCACCGGCGCCGTCGACATCTACTCCGCCTCGAACGGAACGTGGAGCGCCGGACGGGCGCTGCCCGGGGCCCGCTACGCGTTCACGGCCACGACCATGTCCAATGGCGACGTGCTCGTGGCCGGCGGCGACGACGGGTCGCTCTCTCCGGGCTCGGCCCTTTTGTCGGTCGAGATCTACACGCCGGGGTCGGGCTGGACGGCCGGCCAGGCGATGAGCAAGGTTCGAGTCGACGGCGCGGCGGTCCTCCTCAGGGATGGCCGCATCCTGGTGGCCGGCGGCACCGACGCCAACGGCGTCGCCCAGAACACCGCCGAAACATACGACCCCAGCACCGGCAAGTGGACCCTGACCGCGTTGATGCCTACGGCTCGCGCCGCGTTCACCATGACGGTCCTGCCGGACGGGCGAGTCATCGCCGCAGGCGGCTACGCGACCAGCCCAAGCCAGGCTCTGACCTCCGTCGCTCTGTTCGACCCGACGACAGGCGGTTGGAGCACGACCGGAGCGCTGGCTCACGGGCGCCGCTTCCAGGCTGCCACCGCCCTCGCGAACGGCAGCGTGATGGTCGTCGGCGGCCACGGCCCGGCGGCCGACTCCTATATCGCCTACTGCGAGATCTACACGCCGCCCCCAGCCAGGATCACGTATGCGGCGACGACCTTCCATCCCGTGGTACCGACCCGCATTCTCGACACTCGCTACGGAAACGGCTTGAGCGGCGCGTTCTATCCCAACAAGCCGCGCCGCTTCCAGGTGACGGGCCGCGGAGGCGTCCCGCTCAATGCCAACGTCGTCGCCGTGACGGGCATCCTGACCGCAACGGCCGAGACGGCCCTCGGCTACCTCACCATCGGCCCGGTCTTCACGGTCTCGCCTTCGTCGTCGACGCTGAACTTCCAGCGCGCCGACAACAGGGCCAACAACGTCGCGGTTGCCCTCGACGCCAATGGAATGCTCTCCGTCGTGTACATCGGCGGCGGCACGACCCAGGCCATCTTCGACGTGACCGGTTACTTCACCGCCGACGACACCGGCGCTACCTTCATGCCACTCCCGCCGGGGCGGATCCTGGACAGTCGAAATGGCACAGGCGTCAGCCTTAGCAGATTCGTCACAAACGTGCCGCGAAGTTTCCAGGTCGTTGGCCAGGCCGGCGTGCCCGACGATGCCGTGGCCGTCACCGGCAACTTCACGCTGGTCAAGCCCACCGGCAAAGGCTGGGCGTTCGTTGGCCCCTCGATCACCGGCGACCCGACGAAGCTCGCCTGCTCGACCGTGAACGCGCCGGCCGGCGACACCCGCGCCGACGGAGTGACGGTCAAGCTGGCGGATAACGGCACCCTGAGTGCCGTGTGGTCCGGTCCCGCGGGCTCAACGGCGGATCTCCTGTTCGATGTCACGGGCTACTTCGTGAACGGCACCAGCGGCTCGAAGTTCGTCCCGCTCGAGCCCATCCGGTTGGTCGACACCCGCTACAACCTGCCGTTCGCCGGCCCGATACCCCGGGCCACGCCCGCGACGGTCCAGGTAGCCGGCCGTGCTGGCGTGCCCGCCAACGCCTCGGGGATCAGCGGTAACCTGACCGTAACCGGCCAGAGTTATCTCGGCTACCTGACCGTGGCTCCGGCGCTCGACCCCGGAGTCATCCCCGGCATCTCGACGCTCAACTTCCCCAAGGGCGACAACCGGGCCAACGGCTTCTACGTGGCCCTGAGCGATGACGGGACGATCAGCGTCGTGTACGAGGCGGACAAGTCCGGGTCGTCGACGCAGTTCATCGTCGACCTCACGGGCTACTTCCTGCCGCCGCCTCCCTAGCCGCCCTAGATATCCACCCAACGCTCTGATCGGGCGCTCTCGAGCACGGCATCGACGAATCGAACGGCACGGGCACCGTCGGCGAAGGTCGGGTAGCCGAGCGACGCGGCCGAGGCCGGCACGGTTGATGGCGGCACACGCGAAGCCACGGCGGCGTAGAAGGGCCGCAGCAGGTCCCGCAGCGCGTCCGACCAGGCTTCCGGATGACCGGCGGCCAATGGCGGTATGCCAGGCGAGTGGTAGCCCTCGGCCGGGTCTCGAGCGATCAGCCGCGCCGGTTCCCGGCGTGAGCCGAGCCACAACCGCTCGGGTTGCTCCTGGTCCCAGGCCAGGCTGCGCCGCGACCCGCCGAGCTCCAGGGTGAACCCGTTCTTGCGGCCGGGGCTCACCTGCGAGACCAGGCAGACGGCTCGAGCGCCGCCGGTCAGGCGCATGACGATGGCTGCCGCGTCCTCCGATTCGATCCGGACCGTCTCGGTGGGCCCGGCCGTGGAGCCGAAGGCCTCCACCTCGGCGACTGGCCGCTGCCGCCTGGCAAGGAACGTGGCCAGGTCGGCGAAGACGGCCTCGGCCCGCAGCCCCGAGACGAACTCGAGCGTGTCGAACCAGTGGACGCCGATGTCGGCCACGGTGCGCGAGGCACCTTGGGCGGGATCCACGCGCCAGTTCCAGTCGGTCTCTTCGGCCAGCCAGTCCTGCAGGTACGCGCCACTGGACAGATGGATGTCGCCCAGCTCTCCGGCCTCAACGAGGGCGCGGGCCTTTCGCAACATCGGGTAGCCGCGGTAAGTGAAGGTCGTGGCGGCGTGGCGATCCGCGGCCTCGGCCGCGGCCACGAGCCGCGCTGCGCCGGCCGAATCCACGGCCAGGGGCTTCTCCATGACGACGTGTTTGCCCGCTTGGAGGGCCGCCTCCCCGAGCGGCACGTGGCTGGTGTTGCGGGTGCAGACGTGAATCACGTCGATGGCCGGATCGGCGATTACAGAATCTACGTCCGTCGTCCAGCGCCCCACGCCGAGGGCCGTCGCCTTGGGCTCGACGTGGCTGGCGGTGTGACCGGCGAGCACGACCACGTCCGCGTAGCCGCCTCGCCGCACGGCGTCGACGTGATGCGGCCCGATGAAGCCGGAACCGATCACCGCGGTGCGAAGCCGACGGCCACGCCGGCCCCCCCGGCTGTGGCTGGTCATCTCGTTCTCCCGGCAAGGTTCGACCACGCCAGTATGCCGCCCGACGGCTGCTGCCATGCGGCCACCCACGCCCCGGTTGGCCGCCCGGGCCGTTCGCCGGCCGCCGGCCCACTGGCGAGGCCCGGGCGCGCGACCCTACTTGAGCGCTTCCGCCAGGATGGCAGTGAGCTGGTCCCACTCGACCAGAAAGGCGTCGTGACCCTTGGTCGAGTGGATCTCGCGGTAGGCCGCGTCCATCCCGGCCGCAGCTGCGGCCGCGATCATCTCCTGGACCTGGTTCGTGCCGTACAGGATGTCGCCCTCGATGCCCACGCCGGTCAGCCGTGTCCCGTAGGCGGCCAATCGCTGCAGCGCGGCGACGGTGCCGCCTCGGCCGCGGCCGATGTCGTGGCTGTCCATGGCCAGGACGAGCGTCCGGTACGTGTCTTCGTCGAAGCGCTCGAGCAGCTTCCGGCCCTGGTGGCGGAGGTAGCTGACAACCGAAGGCGTTCCATCGGCCTCCACGCGCCCGGCGAAGCGCTGCTCGAAGTCGATCTCGCTGCGATAGGTCGTGATCGCCAGCTGGCGGGCCAGGTCCAGGCCATCCAGGCCGAGCTTGCCGACGATCTCGAGCTGAATGTTGTCCCAGCCCACGGCGAGCTGCCCGATGCGGGCAGGCGCGGCAATCGGCACGACCCGGCTGATCTCGCCGGGTCGCTCGAGCGCCACCTCCATCGCGACCATGCCACCGAGGGACCCGCCGGCCGCCAGGGCGAGCTTGCCGATTCCCAGCGCGTCCAGGAGACGCCATTGGGCTCGAGCCTGATCTCGAATGGTCACCCGTGGAAAGGCCCGGCCGTAGGGCTTGCCCGTCGCCGGGTTTCGGGAGATCGGACCGCTGGTGCCGTACCGGCCGCCCAGCAGGTTCATGCAGATGACGCCGTACTTACTGGTATCCAGCACCTGGCCCGGCCCGATGATCGGCGCCCACCAGTCGCCGGCAGCGTCTGCCGAGCCGGTCAGGGCGTGGACGACCAGGATCTGGCGACCCTCGCCGATCGGGACGCCGTCGTGGCGGTAGGCCACCACCAGGTCCGGCAGGATCGCGCCGGACTCCAGCACGAAGCGACCCAGCCAGCGCGAGACGATGTTGCCGGTCTGGGGGTCGGGCGAGTGATCCACGTCTGACAGGCTACGAAAACCGGAGTCCGCGTGTGCGATGGAAACGCCGGGATCGGCCGGGACGAAGTCCGGCCCGGTAGCTGCGTCGCTCGCCGGGTCACCCGAGGGCGCAGGGCCGCCCCGCACCTCCGCGGGCCGACGACTCGCCGGTGTCATTGCGGTACTCCCGTTCGCGGCGCCGGCTTACGAGGCGGCGCCGCGCGGGGTCGCCACGCCGACTGCGGTCCCCGTGGCGGAGCGGATGCCCGTCGCGGCGCCGATGGCCTGATCGAGGTCGGCAATGATGTCGTCGATGTGCTCGATCCCGACCGAGATCCGGACCAGCTCGGGCGTCACGCCGCTGGCGATCTGATCCTTGGCCGAGAGCTGCTGGTGAGTGGTGGAGGCGGGGTGGATGATCAGGCTCTTGGCGTCGCCGACGTTGGCCAGCAGGCTGAAGAGCCCGACCGAGTCGATGAGCCTGCGGCCGGCTTCGACGCCGCCCTTCAGGCCGAAGGTCACCACGCCGCCGAAGCCGCCGGAGAGGTACTTGCGGGCGAACTGGTGGGCCGGGTGCGACGCCAGTCCGGGGTAGCTGACCCACTCGACGGCCGGGTGGCCCTCGAGCCACCGGGCGACCGCCAGGGCGTTGGAGCTGTGGCGCTCGATTCGGAGCGGCAGCGTCTCCAGGCCCTGGAGGAAGAGGAAGGCGTTGAACGGGCTCAGCGCCGGGCCCAGGTCGCGCAGGAGCTGGACCCGGAGCTTGAGGATGTAGGCCAGATTGCCGAACGCGGCGGTGTAGCTGACGCCGTGGTAGGAGTCGTCCGGGTCCACGAAGTCGGCCTTGAAGCGCGGCGAGGCCGCCCAGTCGAACTTGCCGCTGTCCACGACCACCCCGCCGATCGCCGTTCCGTGGCCGCCGATCCACTTGGTGGCGGAGTGGACGACGACGTCGGCGCCCCATTCGAACGGATGCGTGAGCAACGGGGCGAAGGTGTTGTCGACGATGACGGGGATCTTGTGCTCGTGGGCGATGGCGGCGATGCCCTCGAAGTCGGGTACGTCCAGGCGCGGGTTGCCGATCGTTTCGACGTATACGGCCTTGGTCCTGCCGTCGATCGCCGCCTCGAACTCGGCGAGCTTCGAGCCGTCGACGAAGCGGAAGTCGATGCCGTACTTCGGCAGCGTGTACTGGAAAAGGTTGTAGGTCCCGCCGTACAGCGACGCGCTGGTCACGACGTTGTCGCCGGCGCGGGCCAGGTTCAAGATCGCCAGCGTCTCGGCCGCCTGTCCCGAAGCCACGCCCAACGCCCCAACACCGCCCTCGAGAGCGGCGAGGCGCTCTTCGAAGACGCCTGTCGTCGGATTCATGATCCGGGTGTAGATGTTCCCTAACTCCTGAAGCCCGAAGAGACGGGCGGCATGGTCGGCGTTGTCGAAGACGTAGCTCGTGGTGGCGTAGATCGGGACCGCGCGGGCCCTGGTCGTTGGATCGACCTGCTGGCCGGCGTGGACGGCGAGGGTTTCGCGGCGGAAAGCGGGAGCCTTCTGGTCGGACACGGGATCCTCCTGGGGACGGCGCCACCGATCAGGCGGCGCTGGTGCGAGACGGGTCCCGGGAGCCCTGGGGCGAGGGCGGTGCTGGCAGGCGGCTGCCCGTCGTGTCGTCCGGAGAAACAAAGAACCGCGGTTCCGTTCAGGAAACCGCGGCCCCGGGACCGATCCTCGGCCCCGCTGCGCTCAGGCGAGCGAGAGCCTCAGACCCCGTCCTCCGCACTTCGGGGCCGCCCGGGCATGGACATCATGGAACCGCGCAGGCTCGAGGCCTGGCGCGAACACTCCCGGTGGCTGAAGGCGTCGGCGTTCATTGGCGGCGAAGTGTGGGCCATCGCGGTGCATTGCGCAAGCCTTATGCCTGCAAATTCCCGTCCGTCGCGCGCCGTGCCCGCCCGCCGTGCCGGCTGCCGGCCGCCGATCGCGCGGTAGGCCTAATCTAGTCGGGCGTCCGTTCCCAGCCAGCACCCGCAAGCAATCCCGCCGGAGATGACCATGACCGCGCCAGCCCGTTCCCGTTCTTATGGCATCGAGACCCGAGCCGTCCATGCCGGAGCGGCGCCCGATCCCGTGACCGGAGCCCGGAACGTCCCGATCTACCAGACGACCTCGTACGTCTTCCATGACGCGGACCACGCGGCGGCGCTCTTCAACCTGGAGACGGCGGGCTACATCTACACGCGCCTGGGGAACCCCACCGTCTCGGCCCTGGAAGAGCGGGTGGCGAGCCTGGAGGGCGGGACTGCGGCGGTCGCGGCGGCCTCCGGCCACTCGGCGCAGCTGCTTGCCTTCTACACGCTCATGGGCCCAGGCGACGAGTTCGTGGCCTCGCGCTACCTGTACGGCGGGTCGATCACGCAGTTCACGCACACGTTCCCGCGACTGGGCTGGCACGGCACCTTCGTGGATCCGCGCAACCCGGACGAGGTTCGCGCGGCCATCACTCCACGGACCCGGCTCATCTTCACCGAGAGCCTGGCCAATCCGGGCGGCGTCGTGGTCGATCTGGAGGCGCTGGCCGCCATCGCCCACGAGACCGGCATTCCGCTCGTGGTCGACAACACACTCGCCACCCCGTACTTGTGGCGGCCGTTCGAGTGGGGCGCCGACATCGTGGTCCACTCGCTGACGAAGTTCCTCTCCGGGCACGGCACGTCGCTGGGTGGGATCGTCGTGGAGTCGGGCAAGTTCGATTGGGCCCGCGACGGCAAGTTCCCCGCCTTGACCGAACCCGATCCGGCCTACCACGGCCTCATCTTCTACGAGAAGTTCGGGGAGACGGCGTTCTGCACGAAGACGCGGGCGGTGGCGCTGCGCGACCTGGGCCCGGCCCTTTCGCCCCAGAACGCCTTCTACATCCTGACCGGTATCGAAACGCTGCCGCTGCGCATGGAACGCCACGTGGCGAACGCGCGGGCGGTCGCCGAGTTTCTGGTCGGCCATCCGCGGGTGGCGTGGGTCAGCTACGCCGGCCTGCCCTCGAGCCCGTATCGCGCACTCGCGGATCGGTACCTGCCGAAGGGCGCGGGCTCGGTCTTCACGTTCGGCCTGCGGGGCGGCTACGAAGCGGGCGTAAAGGTCGTGGAATCGGTCGAGCTGTGGTCGCACCTGGCCAACGTCGGCGACACGCGCTCGCTCATAATCCATCCCGCTTCAACGACGCATCGCCAGCTGACCGACGAGCAGCGCGATGCCGCCGGCGCCGGCAACGACGTCATCCGGCTCTCTGTCGGCATCGAAACCGCAGCCGACTTGATCGCCGATCTCGAGCAGGCCATGGAGCGCGCAGGCTAGAGCCAGGCCGAGCTCGAGAGCCTCAGCGCTCTCCGCCGGCCCTGCCGCGGCGCGGGGTCAGCCGCCCCAGGTGCGCCTCGGCCCGCCTGGTCAGCGCGTTGTCTGGCCCCAGGGTCCGGCGGTAGATCTCGACCACGCTCCGCGCCTGGTTGCGGGCGGCCACCTTGTGGCCCAGGGCAGCCAGGGCATCGGCGTCGCGACCCAGGATCTCCAGGGCGTCCGGGTCCTCGAGGCCGGGCTGCTTGCGCAGCAGGGCCAGGGCTTCGGCGTAGCGAGCCCGCGCGCCGGCGGCGTCGCCCAGCTTGAACAGAACGTCGCCGAGGTGGGACTGAACGTCCGCGACCTGGTGATGGTGCGGTCCGTGCACGCGGATGATGCTCTGCATGACGGTGATGTACATGGCCCGGGCCGCCTCCAGCTGCCCCAGGCGCGCCATCGTCAATCCCAGGTTCAGGCCCAGACGGATCGTCCGTGGATCGTCGGCGCCGGCCTTGTCGCGGCTCTCGGCGTGGAGTGGACCGTATGGCCCTGCGATGCGCTCGTAGATGCTTCGAGCGGCGAATTGCTCCTCCAGCATCTCGTGGGTCTCGGCCAGCCGGACCAGGCACTCGAGCGTCCGCTCGTCCTTGGGGCCGTGGTTCCGTTCGTAGTCGTTGGCCAGTTCCTGCCATCGAGCGCGGGCGCGTTCCAGCTCGCCGACCTTCCCCAGCTCCCGGGCATAACCCTCCAGGGCCACCAGGGCCTCGTCACCCTCGGGGCCGACGATCCGAGCCTGCGTTTCATACAGCACGCGGAAGGCCTCCAGAGCCTCGGCATGGGACTCCGCGCCGGCCAGGACGCGGGCCAGGCCCTCGAGAGCCCAGATCGTGTCCGGCGCCTCCGGGCCAAGCGTTTGGAGGCGACCCTCGGCCAGCTCGCGGAACCGCGCCGCGGCCAGGATCGGCTCGCCGAGCTGCTCGAGATTCCAGGCCAGCTCGCCCAGGGCCCACTGAGTAGCGACGTGGTCCGCGCCCAGGACTCGCCGGCGCTGCTCCCACAGCTGCTCGTCGAGCTTGCGGGCGCGGCCATGCTCGCCGCACCGCCCGAGCGAGTCGGCCAGGCCGGCGAGAGCGTCGAGGGTGGAAGTGTCCTCCGGCCCGACTTTGAGCTTGAGGCGGCGATACAGGTCGTCGTAGACCCGCGCCGCGGCAGCCGCGTCGCCCAGGCGCAGCAGCACCCGGCCGTGTTGTCCGCGCGCGGCGAGGGTCGGAGGCGAGTTGGGTCCGAGGATCGCGATCGTCTCGGCCAGGGCCTGTTCGGATAACGCGCGTCCCGCGGCCCGATCGCCGGCTCCCACCAGGGCGCGCCCCTGGCTGAGCATCGCCTCCAGGGTGTCGGGGTGCGAGGGTCCCAGGGCCCGGCGGCTCCGTTCGACGCGTTCGGCCAGAACCTGGCAAGCCCGTGGATAGTCCTCGATTGCGATCAGAACGCTTCCCAGGTTGGCCATGGTCCGAATGGTCGCGATGCTGTCGGGGCCCAGCGTCTTGCGCTGTGCCTCGAGGAGCGACTCGAACGTGCCACGCGCCGACACGTCGTCGGCCAGGGCCCGCTGGGTCAGGCCCAGGTTGTGCAGGGCGCTGAGCGTGGCAGGATCTTCGGGGCCCAGGGAGTTGCGGCGGCCAGAAACGACGCGCTCGTAGAGCGGGCGGGCTTCCTCCGCCCGGTCCAGGTACGAGAGGGCGACGGCCAGGCCGTGCGCGGCTGAGAGCGTATCGAGGTGCCGCGGCCCGAAGACCCGCTCGCAGCGCTCGAGCAGGATGGCGTACTGGTCGCGGGCGTTGGAGTAGTCGTCCAGAGCGAGACTGATCGCGGCCAGGCGGGCCTCGGCCTCCAGCGTGGCCGGGTGCTCCGTGCCCAGGAGCTTGCGACGCGAATCCATGACCTGGCGGCAGATCTGGCCCTGCACCTTCAGGTCAGAAATGCCCTCGAGCAGGAGGTCCAGGTCCTGCAACGCCGCAAGACCGACGATCGACGGGAAGGTCGGGGCGTCGGTGCTCATTGGGCTGTGATCCATCGACAGAGCAGATTCTCCTGCCTTGGCTCCCGTTGGATTCCATCATGCCAGGTTAGACGGAGTCAGAGGGCGCGGCGGTTACGATAGCGGAGCGCCCGGGACGGCGCCGAAGGTCAAGTCGCTGCCTGTGGCGATCTGCCGGGGCGGGCGCTGGCGGCCGCCGACGCGGAGACGGTGAGGGCTCGCGTGGGCGAGCCGGCCGGGGACCGGGCGAGGCCGGGTTCGGACGGGCTAGGCGGCGCCGGGCTGTAGTCCGCCCGAGCTCGTCACCATGCGCAGCGAGATCGCCAGCTCACGGTTCACCAGCAGGGTGCGAAACCACTGCGAGACCGGTTCGCTGCAGAACTCGTACTCGAGCACAGCGTCCGTGATCGCGACCATCACGGGTTTGCGGTCGAGGCTTCGAGTCGGGTTCGCCGTCGGCGGGGCGTGCATGAACCCTTTGGCGTAGTAGGGGCCGAGCTTCACGGTCACGCCATTCGGCTTGGTCGCGAGGCGTCTCTGCGGGTCGCCGCGGGGACCGCTGGCCACGACGATGTCGAGCTCGTCGCGGGAGATCTCGAGGTTGTCGAATTCCTGCGTATGACCGTCGGCCGTGCTGACCAGCTTGACGTCGTGGACGGTGATGGTCTTGCGTCGATTGAGCAGGTCGGCCAACCGCGCGTCGTCGAGGTTTACTCGCCCTTCGACCCGGCAATCACCGGAAAAACCGATGAAATCGATGTCCGTTCCCATGACATCCCCTGTTGGTTCCTGGGAAACTGCGGGACCTCCTACGGGAGGGATCGGACGAGTAGTCCCGATGAAGATACGCCGAACGTGGCAGGTACCAATCCGTAACCCGCGGGGTGGAACAAGTCCCGCAAGGCGCAACGAGAGGTCCGTGGTCCCGCCCGTACGGAGGGGCGCGAGGCGACTGCGGCTGATCGAAAGAGTATTCGACATCACGTTCGGCTCAGTGCGATCCCTCGCTCCTGGAGCGGCCGAGGCGCCGCTCCTGACCCGCCAGCAGGCGTTGGATGTTGTCGACGTGGAATAGCCATATGAGGCCCGGCACGCCGATCCCATACACATAGTAGATCGGGGGAAGAGGCGCGAGCGCGGTCACTGCCACCATGGCCGCACCACCGATCAGGGTGGCGCCGAGAGAGCCCAGGGAGGCGATCCGGGTTACCAGGATCACGATCACGAAGACGGGGAAGATCACCGCCAGGATGAGCGGCGCGAGGATCAGGGCGCCGCCGGTCGCCGGCGCCACCCCGCGGCCGCCGTGAAGGCCGATGAAAGGCGAGCGGCTGTGGCCCACGATCGCCGCCAGCGCGGCCGCGACCTCGGCCACGAGGTTGCCCCCGATAGCGATGACGAAGAGCACGGCGATCGAAGCCTTGGCCACGTCGAGCAGTCCCGAGACGGCCGCCCAGCGATAGCCCACGGCCCTCGACACGTTGGCCCCGCCTGTGCGGCCGCTGCCAATGGTGCGCGGATCGGGCCCCCCGATGAGGCGGGGAACGATGATCCCGAATGGAATGCCGCCCAGTAGGTAGCCGGCGACCAGGGCGACGGCGACCCGGACGAGGTCGATGGTCTCCATCGCCACCAAGTATAGAAGCGCCGAATCGGCGACGGGGCCCGGCCCCTAGTGGGCAGTTCCGGGTGTGGCGATCTCGGCCAGGAGCCGCTCCGGGCGGTGTCGCAGCCACTCACGGCGGTCGGGATGAGCCGCCACATCCTCCACCAGCTCCGCAAGGCGGGCGTTCACTGGAGTCGGGACGCCGAGCTGCCGGCCGTAGCGGGCGACCGCGCCGTTCAGCCAGGCCACTTCGGTAGGTTCCATGGCGGGCGCAGTGCCGAGTGACCGCATGTGCAGGCGAAGCGACGGCAGCTTGCTGCCACGGGCTCCGCCGACGACGCGAGTCGCGATCGGGCGGACGAGACGGCTCGGCAGACGCGTGGCTCGGGCCAGCGCCGGCACGGCAGCGCCCGGCAGTGCCACCGGCCGGAGTCCCAGGCGCTTCATGACGGCGACGGTCTCGGCCAGCTGAGCCATCTCGACCGCGAAGAGGCGCGGCTCGCGGTAGACGCTGGCCGCATCCATGTCGAGGATCGCGCCGACGGCGTTGGCCATCTGGTTGGCTAGCAGCTTGGACCACTTCATCGCTCGAGCGTCGGCCACCTCGGCGGCGCGAAGCCCAGCAGTGGTGAAGTCTCCGACGAGTCTTCGAAGCCACGGCCGAGCGGCCTCGTTGACGGCGGCCAGGCCGATGCCGCCGCGGCCGAGCCAGTGGACTTCGTCCTGCGGTGTCAGCTCGATCGGGGCGGTCAGCGAGCCGGCGAGGCGCGGGGCGTCGGGGCGAATCTCGGCCGCGATCTCCTCCGCGCCGATGCCGTTCTGGACGGTCAGCGTCGGCACGAGCGGCCAGCGCAGCGTCGGGGCGAGCGCCTGGGCCATGACCGGCATCTTGACCCCGACCAGGATGAGGTCCGGTTCGTCGGCATCCTCCACGTGGAGCACGCGGTTCACCACTACGGAACGGCGCGAACCGTCGGGGCGGACCAGAACTATGGGGCCTGCGCCCAGGCCGGGCCCGAACGGCCTGACCAGGGTGAGGTCGTATCCGTCGAGCGCGAGCAGGGTCCCGAGGAACGAGCCGACCGCTCCACCGCCGACCACCAGCAGCCGCGCCTTCGCAGCCGGGGGGTTGGGTCGGGCTGGCGCGGCTGGCGTCATTGGATCCTCATCGCGGCTGCCCAGGAGGGATTCGGAACGCCAAGCCTAGCCCGAACTGGGTAGCCCCGCGACCTGGTCCTCGAATCGAGCCTGGCGGTTCCTGCCGGGCGCCGCCTCGGCGCCCGGTCCCGGTTCGACGGTTCGCGCCAGAGGCAGGCCGAAGGAGTCCAGCCGGGCCCAGAAGTCGAGTTCAAGAGGCCGGTCCTCAACCGGCGGAGTCCACGTCACCCGGCACGACCCAGTCGAGGGTCCGGGCGATGGCGCGTTTCCAGTTGGCGTACTCCCGCTCGCGCCGGTCGTCGGCCATCTGCGGCAGCCAGCGCCGGTCCTCGACCCACTGGCCACGCAGCTCGTCCATCGACGACCAGTGGCCCACCGCGAGCCCCGCCGCGTATGCGGCACCCAGGGCGGTCGTCTCCGTCACCCGGGGCCGGACAACCGGCAAGCCGAGCACGTCGGCCTGGATCTGCATTAGCAGGTCGTCCCGGACCATTCCTCCGTCGACCCGCAGTTCGGCGAGCGGGGTGCCGGAATCGGCGCACATCGCGTCGAGCACCTCTCGCGTTTGCCAGGCCGTGGCCTCGAGCACCGCGCGAGCGAGGTGACCCTTCGTCGCATAGCGCGTGAGACCCGCAATGACCCCGCGTGCGTCGCTCCTCCAGTACGGGGCGAAAAGGCCGCTGAACGCCGGTACGAAGTAGACGCCGCCGTTGTCGGGCACCGTTCGGGCAAGAGCCTCAACCTCCTCCGACGTCGAGATCAGACCGAGGTTGTCCCGAAGCCACTGGACGAGCGCGCCGGCGATCGCGATTGAACCCTCCAGGCAGTAGACGGCCGGCTGATCCGCCACCCGGTAGCCCACTGTCGTGATGAGACCGTGGCGCGAACGGACGGGGGTGATTCCGGTGTTAAGCAATGCGAAGCAGCCTGTCCCGTAGGTGTTCTTGGCATCGCCCGGACGGAACCCGGCGTGGCCGAAAAGCGCGGCCTGCTGGTCGCCGAGATCGCCGGCGATCGGTACGCCGGCCAGACAGCCGACGGCCGTTCCGTAAATCTCGCTCGACGAACGAATGTCGGGCAGCATGGCGCGGGGGATGCGCAGCAGGCCCAGGAGCTCATCGGCCCACTGCAGCGTCTCGAGGTCCAACAGGAGGGTACGGCTGGCGTTCGTCACGTCCGTGACGTGCAGTCCGCCGTGCGGACCGCCCGTCAGGTTCCATATGCACCAGGTGTCCACCGTGCCGAAGAGGAGCTCGCCGGCCTCAGCGCGAGCCCTGGCACCCGGTACGTTGTCGAGGATCCAGCGTATCTTCGGGCCCGAGAAGTAGGTCGCGAGCGGCAGCCCCGTCTTGGCACGCAGCCGGTCCTGTCCGCCCTCGCGCGCGAGCTCATCGCAGATGCCGGCGGTTCTCGTGTCCTGCCAGACGATGGCATTGCAGACCGGCTGGCCCGTCGCGCGGTCCCAGACGATCGTCGTCTCCCGCTGGTTGGTGATCCCAACTGCGGCAAGCTCGGATGGAGTGACGCCGGCCGCGGCCATCGCGCCCAGCGCGATCTCATCGACCCGAGCCATGATCTCCAGCGGGTCGTGTTCCACCCACCCGGGCTGGGGCAGGATCTGCCGATGATCGCGCTGCGCGACGCCGATCGGCGATCCGGCCCGGTCGAAGATGATGCAGCGGCTGCTGGTGGTCCCGAGGTCGAGGGCCGCCACGTAGGCTCGATGAGGCGCTGAGATCACCGTATTGCTCCTCATGTTTGGTCAGCGGATCGGTCGGGCTCAACGGCGGCGCCGCGGGCCCTAAGCCTCGGCTGGGACGTCGTATTCGCGGTGGGCCGAAGCCAGGAAGGCCATGACGGCTTGGTCCCGCTCGGCCGCGGACCAACCCAGTTCTGCTGCCATCAACTCGGCCACCCGCGGGGCGACGGTCGCTCCGCGGTCGGGCAGATCCTGAGCCAGCCGCGTCCGCCGCGCGAGGAAATCGTCGACTGAAAGGGCACTCTCCTCTCGGACGGACCAGACTACCTCGGCTTCGAGATGGGCGATGTTGGGTCCCAGCGGCCGGAGCAGACCGAGTTCCCGGCCCAGGCCCACGACCTCCGAAGCCTGGGTACCGAAGCGGGCGACGAGCCGGTCCGCTCGATCACGATCCAGGCTCGCCTGGGAGGCGAGAGCCGCGGCGAGAGCATTGAGTTCGGCTATGGGGGCGGCCCCGATTATCGGAAGTTCAGCCGTGGGGGATGGGTGGGCTCTGGCTGCCGCCGGCCCCATCGCGGCGTCGACCGTCTGAGCGGCCATCAGGCGATAAGTCGTGAACTTGCCGCCGCTGATCCGGACGAGGCCGTTTGGCTCCGTGCGAATCCTGTGCTCTCGGGACGCCTTGACGGTCGAACCCGGCGATCCGCCCGGGTCTGTGGCAAGGGGTCGGATACCCGCGAACGCGGCCACGACGTCGCTTCGCGTCAGCCCAACGTCGAGCGTGCCATTTACGTTCTCCAGTATTTCGTCCACCTCGGCCAGCGTAGGGGTCGGTCGATCCGGCGAACCGTGGTCCTCGTGATCCGTCGTCCCGATGACCCATCGATCCGGCCAGGGGACCAGGAAGCAGACTCGATGCGGTATTCGCAGGGTCAGCCCGAATTGACTCGGAATCCTATCCCGCCGGACGACGAGGTGGGTGCCACGACTGGGCTTGGTCAGCCGATCGTTCGTGGACGGAAACGGTCCATCCGCACGGCCCGTCCAGACGCCCGTTGCGTCGATGATGGAGGTGGCGCGGATATCAAGCTCGGAGCCGGCGATCTCATCGCGGACGGTGCATCCGACGATGCGGCCGTTCTCCTCGATGCCGCGCAGGGCCCTGACCCGCGTCAGCGCGAGGGCCCCGCGCGCACGGGCTGTACGGAGAACGCTGACCGCGTATCGTGCGTCGTCCTCCTGCCCGTCATGGTAGAGGAATGCGCCCCGCAGGCCCTTGCGCCGCAGGCCCGGGACGGCCGCCAGAGAGTCTTCGACCGATAGGTGCCGGTGGAATCCGCCGTCGGCAGAGGCGCCCAGCAGGTCGTACATGGTGAGCCCCGTCCCGAAGAATGGGCGGGCCCACGGGCCGCCATACACCGGAAACAGAAATGGCTCGAGTCGAACCAGGTGAGGCGCGAGCTTCAGTAGCAGGGCGCGTTCGCGAAGGGCCTCCCGGACGAGGCCGATGTGGAACTGCTCGAGGTAGCGGAGGCCGCCGTGAATGAGGCCCGACGAGCGGCTGCTGGTCCCGACCGCAATGTCGTCGCGCTCGATCAGGGCGGCTCGCAGCCCGCGACTCACAGCGTCCAGCAGAATCCCGCACCCGGTGATCCCGCCGCCCACCACGAGCACGTCCCAACGTTCACCAGCCAGCGCATCGAAATCCCATTTCCTTGCAGCCAGAACTGCCGCGGGTCCGCTCGCAACGGGGGCAGCCACTCCGATCAACTGATACCGTCCCTTCTATCCGGCGCTGGCAGCGCTATCACGAAAAGTCTAGAGGGGGGGCGAGAGGGAGGTGAGCTCTCGCCCACCCACCAGCGAGCCGACGAGGATCTGCGAGCTGGCCCTTGCAGACCCTCGCCGTCCACCGTGCAGTGGTCACCGACCACTCACCCGGCACCCGTGCCACCTCACGCAAGGCTGGAACAGCTAGCGGACGACTGTGACAGCCGATCGGCCACAGCCAGGCCCCGCCGTAACTAAGTGAGGCACGGATGGCCAAACGAATGAGCAGACAAGCGACCAAATGAGCTGCCGTT
>JBEKCH010000002.1:0-78905 GCA_050014975.1 Candidatus Limnocylindrales bacterium | reverse complement strand
CCCGCCGTTTCGAGCTGGAGGTCGACGTGCCGATGATCGGTATCAACGTGCCGATCCCGGTACCCGCCGGCTATCTCTCGTTCGGCGGGACGCGCGGCTCGGCCTTCGCCGACCTGCAGATGAGGGGCGAGGACTCAATCCGATTCTTCACCCAGCAGAAGGAAGTGACCGTTCGCTGGCCCGAGCCCGGCAAGCGCGGCGCGCTGAGCCTCGTCTTCCCCGGCAACTGAGCATCTGCCGCCCGTCGCTGGCGACCAGATAACAGGAGTGAGAGCGATGAATCCATTGGATGCCTTCCGGCTGGACGGCCGCGTCGCCTTCGTATCCGGCGGCGGCGGAGCGATCGGATCGGCCGTCGCGGCGGCCCTCGGTGCGGCCGGCGCCAAGGTCGTCGTCGGCGACATCGACCAGGGCAATGCCGAGGCGGCTGCCGCGAAGGTCCGGGAAACCGGGACCGAATGCCTCGCCTTCGCGGCCGACATCACCAAGGAGGCTGAGGCCGAGCGAATCGTGGCCGCGACCGTCGAACGCTTCGGCCGGCTCGACATCATCGTCAACGCCGTCGGCGGCGGGGCGGGCAAGGTCCTCTTCGACGCCCAAGACTACCCCCGCGATGCCTGGGACTGGATCATGGAGTTGAACCTGCGCAGCACGCTCGTGGCGACCCAGGCCGCGGCACGGGCGATGATCAAAGCCGGCCAGGGCGGCCGCGTCGTCAACATCAGCTCGGTCCGAGCCCAGCTCGGAATCAACGCCGGGTACTCGGCGTACGTGGCGGCCAAGGGCGCCGTCAGCTCGCTGACTCGCCAGTGGGCGACCGAGTGGGCGAAGCACGGCATCACTGTCAACGCCATCGCCCCGACCTTCGTCGACACGCCCCAGGTGGCGATGCTGCTCGGCGACCCGGCCTTCAAGGCGAACCTCGTCAACCGGGTCCCGCTCGGCCGCGTCGGCGAGACGAGCGATCTCGTCGGGGCCGTCCTCTTCTTTGCCTCCGCCGCCTCGGGGTTCGTGACCGGTCAGGTCCTCACGATCGACGGAGGCCTCACTGCGACTCAATAGCGGCCACAAGGGAGCCATGTAAATGGAGCAGGTGTCGGGCAACATCTTCACCGAGACGAAGCTGCGCGGCTGCAATCCGAGCTACGTGGTCACCACGGACGGCGTCGTCGTGATCGACACGCCCCAGCTGCCCACGAAGGCGGTGGCGATGCGCAAGGAAGCCGAATCCCACGGGCCGATCCGCTACGTCATCAACACCGAGCACCACGTCGACCACATCTTCGGCAACTACTACTTCAAGGGCGCCGGCACGGTCGTCAACCACCAGGGCGTCTACGACCTCTTCATGGTCGTCTACCCCGAGCTCGACCCGTTCGCGTACGCCTACGAGGCTCTCCCCACGCCGGCTGGCAAGGGCACGGATCTCGACGATCCCGAGGGCGTGGCGCTGTGGCCGGACCGGGACGAGTACTACGCCGACCCGAACAAGGGCACGATCGTCTTTACCGGAGACCTGACGCTTCGCGTCGGCGACCACACGTTCCATTGCCTCCACACCCCGGGTCACACGCCCGGCCAGATCGCGGTCCACGTCCCCGAGGAGCGCACCGTCTTTACCGGCGACACGATCTTCTCCGGTTGCCAGACCTGGCTCATGACCTCGAACGTGGATCAGTGGATCGCCTCCCTCGACCGCATCCGCGCCCTCGACGTCGATCGCGTCGTCCCCGGGCACGGCCCGGTCACCACGAAGAAGTACGTGGACTCGCAGCGGGCGACGCTCCTCGAGTGGAAGACGGCGGTCGCGGACGCCGTAGCCAAGGGTTGGTCTCGCCAGGAGACGATGGCCCGAGTGAGCTTCGCCGACCGTTGCCCGGTCGACATCGGCCAGGGCTACATGATGGATTACATCCAGACGCTGAATGCCGGATCGCTATGGGACAAGCTCACGGCGACCCCGCCAGGCGCCACGCGCTGAACGGCAATCACCTGATAGCGGCACAGCCGAGGCGAAGCGTCCGCGGTCGCCCGGCATGCCAACCGACCGGCCACCCCGAAACGCGGGGCGGAATGAAAGGACACCCGGGACCGTGACTCTCGTCTTCGACCTCGACCACGACCATGGCCTGCCGGAGCAGGATCTGAAGAACCTGATCGGCGGCAAGGCCGCGGGTCTCAACGTCATGGCTACGCAGCTGAAGCTGCCCGTCCCGCCCGGCTTCGTGGTTACCACGGCCACCTGCAACGCCTATCTGGCAGGCGGCTGGCCGGAGGGCCTCGACCAGGAGCTGCGCGAGCACATGGCCCGCACGGAGGCGGTCGTGGGCCGGCGCTTTGGCGATCCCAAGGACCCGCTGCTGGTCAGCGTCCGCTCGGGCGCCCCCGTCTCAATGCCCGGAATGATGGACACGATCCTGAACCTGGGACTGAACGATGCCACGGTCGCGGGACTCGCGGCCGTCTCCGGCGATCCGAGCTTCGCAGCCGACTGCCATCGCCGGTTCAAGGAGATGTACCGCGACATCGTCGGCGCGGATGCCCCGGAGGACCCCTGGCTGCAGCTTCGCGGCGCAGTCGAGGCGGTCTTCCGCTCCTGGAACGGTGACCGCGCCCGGACCTACCGAAAGCATGAGCACATCGCCGACGATCTGGGCACTGCCGTCACGATCGTGACCATGGTCTTCGGCAACCGCGGGTCCGATTCCGGCACCGGCGTGCTCTTCACCCGCAGCCCCGCCACGGGTGAGCCAACGCTGTACGGCGACGTCCTGTTCAACGCCCAGGGCGAGGACGTGGTGTCGGGCACTCACCAGACCGAGCCCGTTTCTGTGCTTGACACTCGGCTGCCGGCCGTGGGCCGCCAGCTGCGGGACTACTCCTCCCAGCTCGAGCGCCACTACGCCGACCTCTGCGATATCGAGTTCACGATCGAGCAGGCCAAGCTCTGGATGCTCCAGGTCCGCGTCGGCAAGCGAAGCCCCCAGGCCGCACTGCGGATGGCGGTCGACATGGCCCAGGATCCTGCCTTCCCGCTGACCCGTGAGGAAGCGGTCAGGCGCGTGGCCGCCCAGCTCGCTCATCCGCCTCTGACCTCGATCCGCCGCGAAGGCGGGCCCGAGCCGCTGGCCGTCGGTCTGCCCGCCTCACCGGGGGTGGCTCACGGCGAGATCGTGACCTCGCCCGACGAGGCCCAGGCGATCGCCCAGGCGGGTCGGACCGTCATCCTCGTCCGATCCGAGACGTCGCCGGACGACGTCCACGGCATGGCCAGCGCCGCCGGGGTCCTCACCGCCCGCGGCGGGCTGGCCAGCCACGCGGCCGTGGTCGCCCGCGGCTGGGGAATCCCCGCGGTCGTCGGCGCGAGCGCCATCGAGGTGGCGGAGACCGGTATGGCCGTCGGCGGGAGGACCTTCCCGTGCGGCGACGTCATAACCATCGACGGCAGCACCGGCGAGATATTCGCCGGTGAGGTCGACGGCAGCTGTGCCATCGTGCCGGAGGCGGCCACGCTGCTGGCCTGGGCGAAGGAGCTCGGCATCCCGATCGGCGAAGCCGAAGGTGAGCCGGCCGCGGAGGCGCCGGCCGAGGCACCGACAACTGCCGAGCTGACGGCCGACGACGTGCTCCGGGGTCTCCTCATCAAGGGCCTGGTCACGCCCGAGGGCCTGGCCACCACGCTGTCCAGCACTGCCGAACAGGTCCGGCCCTTCGTGGACGGTTTCGTGGCCGAAGGCCTGGCGGAGGTTGTGGCGGGCTCGTTCCGGCTGACGGGAGAGGGCAGGTTGCGCGCCCTCGACGTGTTCGCCGCGGATCGCGACCGCAGCGGAGGCGAGGAGACCTGCGCGGCCGCCCTGGATCGCTTCCTCCTGCTCGACTGCAGGCTGAAGGACCTGGTCACAGCCTGGCAGCTCCGCGACGTCGGCGGCGAGCAGGTCTTCAATGACCATGCCGACGCCGCCTACGACGCCTCCATACTCGAGCAGCTCGGCGCTCTCCACGGCGAGGTCGTCGACTGGCTTACCCCGCTCGGCAACAAGCTCGGACGGATGGCCGGCTACCGCGAACGGCTTGATCGCGCCCTGGCCCACGCCCGGGACGGCGACCAGCGGTTCGTGGCCTCGCCGCGCGTCGACAGCTACCACAGCGTCTGGTTCGAGCTGCACGAGGACCTCATCCGGCTGTCCGGTCGCCGGCGCTCCGACGAGGCCGCCGCCGGCCGGGCCTGACGGGCACGCAACGACATCGAGCATCCGACCTGCTGAGGTCGGCCAGAACGGCGGATGGACACGCCGCGCGACGAAGCGAGGACGTCATGTTCACGCGAATGAGCCGGGCCGAGACCGCGATCACGCCCATGCCCGGTCGCAACTGGCACGCCTACATAGGCCCTCAGACCGCCCCGACCAGGCGCCTCTCGATGGGCGTCTCCGTCTACGAGCCGGGCGCGCGGCCCACGGGCCACGTCCACGAGGCCGCAGAGGAGACGGTCTACTGCCTCTCCGGACGGGGCAGGCTCATCTGCGACGCGGGCCCGGCCGAGCTCGAGGCCGGCGTTGCGGTCTTCATCCCGGCCGGGACGTTCCACGCCACCGAGTGCGACGGCCCGGCGCCGCTCGAACTTCTCTGCGTCTTCACGCCGCCGGTCGTGCCCGGCTCTTACGAGAAGAAGACGAAGGGTTGACCGGTCGCAGGTCCGAGTCGGCAGCCAGGGGCTGCTTGGGCTCGGGCTCGGGACCAGGCAATGCCAGCAACGGGGAGAGCCGCCGGAGATGACCGCTGACGAAGCAGCAGCTCGAGCGAGGACCCTCTTCCTCGACGAGTCCAACTCATTCGGTTGCGCCGAGACGACCTTCATGGTTCTCAAGGAGGCCTTCGGCCTGCCCGATCCCCTGGACCCCTCGGCGGCGATGGCCCTCAACGGGGGCGTCGCCTACAGCGGCGGCGTCTGCGGCGCCATCTCCGGAGCCTCGCTGGCCGTGGGACTCCTGGCCGCGCGCCGGTTCAGGAGTCACGCACGGGCCAAGCGCCTGGCCCGCGAGGTCATCGCCCGCCTCATGGACGACTTCCGGGCCGAGCACGGCGCAGTCGACTGCCGGGCGCTGGTCGGCCGCGAGATCCGCACTCCGGAGCAGCATCGGGCATTCATCGACAGCGGGATCTGGCGAGTCGCGTGCATGAGCCAGATCGAGTTCGTGGTCCGCGCCCTGGCGTCCCTTCCGGTGAGAGAGGCCTGGACATGATGGCTCACTCCGACCGAGCCGGCTTTCGGTCGAGCGCGTTGAGGAGTAGGATCGATTGTTGATTACGACTGCCGAGAACCTCCCGTCCCGACCTCGGTTTCCGTCATGAGCACGAGGAATCCGATGCCGGAGCCAGACGTCTTCATTCCCGGCCCCAGCTACGGCTTCCGTGACGTGGCGTCGGACGGTTTCGATCCGCGCGCTTCGTCGGTCAATTCTCGCCCGCGGCCGTGCCCCGTCCTCCGGGGCGCGGGCTGCGCTCCAGAGGAAGCGTCATGACCACCACAACGCAGGACGCGGAGATCAGCCGGCTGGAGGAAACCGCAAGGCGCATCCGCGTGGAGATCATTCGCGCCGTGAACGAAGCCAAGGCCGGGCACCTGGGCGGGCCGCTCTCCGCGGCCGACATGCTCGCCGCCCTGTACTTCTGCGTCATGCGAATACGGCCCGAGGAGCCCGGCTGGCCGGATCGCGACCGGTTCGTTCTCTCCAAGGGCCACTCGTCGATCGGGTTGTATGCGGCGCTCGCCCTCCGTGGCTACTTCCCCGTCGAGGAGCTCGCGACCTTCGATTCAGCCGGGACGCGGCTGCAAGGGCATCCGGATATGACCAAGCTGCCCGGGCTGGACATGTCCACCGGATCGCTCGGCATGGGCATCTCGGCCGCAGTCGGGATCGCCCTCGGAGCACGCCTGACCGGCCGGGGCGACGTCCGAACGTACGTCATGCTCGGCGACGGGGAGTGCCAGGAAGGCGAGGTCTGGGAGGCGGCCATGGTCGCGGCCCGCTACGGTCTCGACACCCTCATCGCGATCGTCGACCACAACAAGCTCCAGCAGTACGGCTGGGCCGGGGACGGACCCGACGGCCGCCTGCCACCAGAGACGCCGGGCGAGCTCGTGGCCAAGTGGACTGCTTTCGGCTGGCGCGTCCTGGAGGTCGACGGCCACCGCATGCCCGACGTCGTGGCCGTCCTCGAGCGCGCGCGCCAAGGCGACGGCCGGCCGACGGTCGTGATCTCCCACACCGTCAAGGGCAAGGGCGTCTCGTTCATGGAGGGCCACTACTACTGGCACACGCGGCCGCTCACCACGGACGAATTCGCCACGGCGATGGCCGACCTGGGCGAAACCGTTGCCGCCACGGATGGAGGCGCGCGATGACACTGCCCCTGGGTCGCGCCATGCGCGAGGTCTTCGGCGAAACTGTCAGCGAGCTGGCCGACACCGACCCCCGCATCGTCATGCTCGACGCCGACGTGGGCAGCTCCACCAGGGCCGACATCTTCGAGCACCGCCACCCGGATCGGTATCTCCAGATGGGCATCGCCGAGCAGAACATGCTGGGCGTAGCCGCCGGCCTGGCGACGATGGGTCTGATCCCATTCGTCAGCACGTTCGTCGCCTTCGCGGTGGTCCGGCCCCTGGACCAGATCCGCGTCCTCATTGCCCAGACGGGACTCAACGTGAAGATCACTCCGGGCTACGCCGGGCTCTTCACGGGCGTGACCGGCAAGACGCACCTCATCGTGGACGACGTCTCGATCATGCGGGCGATGCCGGGCATGGTCACCGTCTGTCCCGCCGACGACGTCGAGGCGGCTCAGGCCCTGCGCTGGTGCGCCTCATACCACGGGCCGGTCTACGTCCGGCTGGTGCGTGACGCGACGCAGCGGCTCTTCGACGGCTCGTACTCGTTCGAATTCGGCCGAGCCGTCGTGGTCCGCGAGGGTCGCGACGTGACGCTTATCAGCACCGGTACGCAGACGCCGCGCGTCGTCGACGCCGCGGAGCTGCTCGCCGCACGGGGCATCGACGCGCACGTGCTCCACGTGCCGACGATCAAGCCACTCGACGTGGCGGCGATCGTCGCAGCCGCGGACCGGACCGGGTCCGTGGTCACCGTGGAAGAGCACACCGTCATCGGCGGCCTCGGCGGCGCCGTAGCCGAGGCCCTCTCCGAGCACCGCCCGACCTTCGTGAAGCGACTCGGCATGCAGGACGTCTACGGCGAGTCGGCATCCAATGCAGCGCTGCTCGAGCTGTACGGCCTGTCCGCGGCCCGCGTGGCGGAGGAGGTCGCAGCGATCTGCCGGTCCGCGGGAAAGGAGGTGGCCGCGCAGAGATGAACTCGCCACAGGGGCATGACGCCGTCCATCGAACGGGGCGGCGGCGAGCGGCCGAAACCCGGCCGAGGCGCCCCGGAGGCGAGAAGCGTTCGTGATGGTTGGGTCTCTCGCCAGGAGGGACCCGGGTCGTTCGTACCGTGCCGGACAGGCTCGCGGTTGCCGGTTGCACGCGCGAGTCCGGTCCTCCAGCGGCAGCCAATCTGAAGCGGCCGTTCCGCAGTCGCCGCCCCGATTTCCGATGTGTGATGCGCTCGGCGGCGACGGGCGAACGGTCGGAGCATCTGCAGCGGGCGGGCCAATGGGCCCGCATCCGAACCGCGTGAAGGAGAGGCTATGGCGAAGACCGTCTTGTTGATCGGCACGCTGGATACCAAGGGTCGAGAGTACGCCTACGTCCGCGACCTGATTCGCGCTCGCGGGCTCAACACTTTCGTGCTGGACGCCGGGATCCTGGGCGAGCCGACGTTCAAGCCCGACAGCCCCGCCGACCTAACCGCCGAGGCCGGCGGGGGCTCGCTCGCCGAGCTCCGCGAGAAGCGGGACCGGGGCCACGCCATCGAGACCATGGGCCTGGGTGCGCGGGCGCTCGCGGTGAAGTTCCTCGCCGAAGGCAAGTTCGATGGCGTCATCAGCATGGGCGGCTCGGGCGGCACGTCCATCGGGAGCACAGCCATGCAGGCGCTCCCAGTAGGCATCCCCAAGGTCATCGTGTCGACCATGGCCTCGGGCAACGTAGGCCCGTACGTCGGCGTCAAGGACATCACGATGATGCACTCCGTCGTCGACGTGTCCGGGCTGAACCGCCTCTCGCGTCGCATCTTCGCCAACGCCGCCGGAGCCATCGGCGGCATGGTCGAGCAGACGATGCCGAAGGCTGAGGAGAAGCGGCTGATCGGTGCGACGATGTTCGGCGTCACGACGCCGTGCCTCGACCGCGTCCGGGCGCGGCTGGAGTCGAGCGGCTACGAAGTGCTCGTCTTCCACGCAGTCGGAAGCGGCGGCCGGTCATTCGAGGCGCTCATCTCCGACGGCGTCTTCGATGGGGTGGCGGACGTCACGACCACCGAATGGTGCGACGAGCTGGTCGGCGGCATCCTGTCGGCCGGACCGGAGCGCCTTGACGCCGCCGGCCGGACCGGCATTCCCCAGATCGTCTCGCTCGGCGCCCTGGACATGGTCAACTTCGGCCCTCGTGACACCCTTCCGGAGAAGTTCGAGAAGCGGAACATCTACATCCACAACCCCGAAGTGACGCTCATGCGCACGACGCCGGAGGAGTGCGCGAAGCTCGGCGAGATCATCGCCAAGAAGCTCAACAAGACCACCGGACCCACCGCGCTGTTCGTCCCGCTCAAGGGCGTGAGCGCGATCGACGTCGAGGGCATGCCGTTCCACGACCCCGTGGCGGATGCTGCGCTGTTCGGCGCGATCCGCGCCAACCTCGACCGCTCGAAGGTCGAGCTTGTCGAGCTCGACCTCGCCATCAACGACCCCGCCTTTGCCGACGCTATGGTCGATCGCCTGCAGGCGATGATAGCCAAGCGCTAGGCGTACCAGAGAACTGCGACAACCCAACAAGGAGGAGCGGCCATGCCATTCATTCCTCGCGCCGAGGTGGTACGGCGACTCCGTGCCCAGGCCGCGACCGGCAGGCCGATCGTCGGCTGCGGTGCCGGCACCGGCATCTCGGCCAAGATGGCCGAAGCCGGCGGCTGCGACCTGATCATCATCTACAACTCGGGACGCTACCGGATGGCCGGCAGGGGCTCCCTCGCCGGCCTGCTCGCCTACGGCGACGCCAACGGCATCGTCGTCGAGATGGCCTCCGAGGTCCTGCCCGTCGTCAAGGACGTGCCGGTCCTCGCCGGCATCAACGGGACCGACCCGTTCCGGCTGATGCCGGTCTTCCTCAAGCAGCTCAAGGACATAGGCTTCGACGGCGTCCAGAACTTCCCGACCGTCGGGCTCATCGACGGCAACTTCCGGGCCAACCTGGAAGCGACCGGCATGGGCTACGACAAGGAGATCGAGGCGATCCGGCTGGCCCACGAGATCGACCTGTTCACCTCGCCCTACGTCTTCAATGCCGACGACGCGAAGGCCATGGCGAAAGCCGGCGCCGACCAGCTGGTCGCCCACGTCGGCCTGACCACGGCCGGGACGATCGGCGCCGGGGTCGCCCTGTCGCTCGACCAGGCGATCGACCGGGTCATGACGGTCACCGAGGCCGGTCGCTCGGTCCGCAAGGACATCCTCGTGCTCTGCCACGGCGGCCCATTCGACGAACCGGAAAACGTCGGGACGGCGCTCGCGCGGATGCCGGGCGTGCAGGGCTTCTTCGGTGCCTCGAGCATCGAGCGCCTGCCGACCGAGCGGGCGATCCGCGGCCAGGTCAAGGAGTTCAAGCAGCTGAAGCTCGCCCCCGCCCCCGTGGCGTAGGTCGAGCCGAAGCCGTTCAAACCAGGGCGGCGGGGCCCAGAGGGACTGGCGCCCCGCCGCCCTATCTGTAGCCCGGCCGTCGCACGCGACGTGCGTCGCGGGCGGGCCGCGCAAAACGGAGGCCCAGGTCGATGGAGATAGACGTGGCGCTGGTGCCGTCCGAGGCACGCGTCTGGAGCCGCACGGTCTGCATCGTCATCGACGTGCTGCGGGCGAGCTCCACGATCACCACGCTCCTGGACCTGGGCTGCTCGCGACTCTACGTCACCGCCGGCCTGCAATCGGCGCGACGCCTGGCGCGTCAGCACGACGGGCTGCTGGCCGGAGAGCGGCACGGCTACGCGCCGCCCGGTTTCGACTTCGACAACTCCCCCGCCGCGCTGGCTAGCGCCGACGCCGTCAGGGGACGCGTCGTCATCCTGTCCACGTCGAACGGGACGAAGGTGCTGAGCTGGGTGGCGGGCGCGCCTGCGACGCTTGTCGGGTGCCTGCTGAACGCCCGTGCCTGCGCCGAGGCAGCGGTCCAGCTGGCCGAGCCGATGGGCGCGCGGGTCGGCATCGTGTGTGCCGGCACCCTCGGCCGGTTCGCCCTCGACGACGGCGTGACGGCCGGCGTCTTCGTCGAGCGGCTGAGCGAAGCGCTCCGGTCGCGTGGCGCCGACGTCAGCCTGACCGAGGCGGCCGAGGCCGCGGTCCAGCTGCAGGCGAGCTATCCGGACCTGCTGACCCCGCTCCGGGATTCCATCTCCGGCCGGCTCGTCACGGGGCTGGGCGCCGGGGACGACGTCCCGTTCTGCGCCCGGCTCGACGTCAGCACGACCGTGCCGGTCCTGCGACCGGGCACGCCGCTGACCATCGAGCGCCTGGTCGCGAGCGGCGCATAGGCGGCCAGACGGGATGCGAGCGCGACTGGGCGGCATGCGAGCACGGCCCTACTTGCTGCTGGCCTGCCTGGCGCTGGTCTGGGGCGTGCATTGGCCGGTGGCGAAGATCGGTCTGCGAGACCTGCCCCCGTTCACCTACGGCACCCTTCGGGTTGCGACCGGGCTGGCCGTGATCGTGGCCGTGCTGGCCGCGCGGCGCGGCCTGCGGCTGCCTTCCCGCCACGACATCCCGGTCGTCCTGTCCGTGGGCATCGGCCAGATGGCCGCCGGGATCGCGCTCATGAACTTTGCCCTGCCGCTGATCTCCGCCGGCCGGTCGTCGATCCTGGTCTACACGATGCCCCTCTGGGTGGCGCTCATCCAACTCCCAACACTGCGCGCCGGTGGCGCCGGGCGGCAGGTTGCCGGGCTGCTGATTGGTCTGGCCGGGATCGGCCTGCTGTTGAACCCGCAGGCCATCGACTGGCAGTCCTCCGGGCAGCTGCTCGGCAGCGCGGGACTCATCGTCAGCGCCGTGCTCTGGGCGGCGACCACGATCCATATCCGGCGCCATGAGTGGCGCGGGACACCGCTCGACCTCATGCCCTGGCAGCTGCTGGTGGCGCTCGTGCCGCTTGTGGCCGCCGCGCTCCTGCTGGAAGTCGGTCGGCCGATCCACTGGGAGCCCAGTGCCGTCGCCGCCGTGCTCTACAGCGGCCCGCTCGCCACCGCGCTCGCCTTCTGGCTGAGCCAGTCGATCTCGCGAGCGCTCAGTCCGCTGGCAACGACGATGGGCTTCCTGGCCGTGCCCGTCGTGGGCCTCGCGTCGTCCTGGCTCCTGCTGGGCGAGCCGCTCACGTTGCTGGACTTTGCCGGCGCCGCGACCACGTTCCTCGGTATCGTCGTCGTCTCTCTCGCCACCGACCCGGGAGCCCGACAGGCGGTCGCACCTGCCCAAGAGGCGCCCGTTTCGGCCGGGCCTCGGACCGGCCGATAGACGGCTTCGCTGGCGAACTCGGCCGACGGCTGCCGCTGCGGAGCGTTATCGTTTTCTGAGGATAACGCTCGGCAGGAGTGGTCGATGGCCGGAGCCAGCTCAGGCGCACCCGTCGTAGAAACAGGTCCTGCAGGTATCCGTCCCGCCCAGCGAATCTGGCTGCAGGACCGGGGTATTCCTGTCTTTGGGAGAGGGATCCGCGAGCTGCTCATCCGGGTCGAGGCGACGGGATCGCTCCGCCGGGCCGCCTCCGACATGGGCCTGGCATACAGCAAGGCCTGGCATATCGTGCATCGGGCGGAGGCGCACCTCGGCGTCACGCTGCTCGAGCGACGGACCGGCGGCGCAGGTGGCGGAGGCTCAACCGTGTCCGCTGAGGGACGCTGGCTCGTCGGCGCGTTCGGCGCGCTGGCCGACGAGGCGGACACTCTGCTGGACGAGCTCTATGCGAGGCACTTCGGCAGCTGGTACGACGGCAAGGGCGACAGGACGGGAAGGGCGACAACCTGACCGAGCTGGCGCCGTCGCGTCAGCCGCTCCAGTGCCGTAGGCGTCACTGAACGGCAGCGGCGGCACGGCGACGCTGGGCGAGACCGATGCCGGCCACGGCGGCGGCGACCAGCGCCACGCCAGCCGCGATGACGAACGCCTGTGTCATCCCGTGGCTGAACGCCTGGACTGCCTGCTGAGCCGCCAGCGCGCCACCGGCCGGCCCGACCGTCTGCGAGGCGATGCTCTGGATCTGGCCGCCTCGACCGAGGACTACTAGCGGCTCGAGAGCATGCGCGCCGGGCTGAAGAGACGCGGGCAGGCCGCTCGTCCAGCTCACCCAGTCGCCGCGGGCGACCGTGGCGCCGATCGAACCGAGGACGGCGACGCCCAGTGCGGTACCGACCTGGCGCGACGTGTTCAGCATCCCGGATGCCACCCCGGACTTCGCGGCATCCGAGCTAGCCATCGCCGTCGCCGCGAGCACTGGCATAGTCAGTGCGGCGCCGGCGCCGAAGACGACGAGCCAGGGCCACATGTCGGCGTATGGCGAAGCGGGCGCCAGGCGGGAGAGCCCGACGATCGCGACCGCGCAGAGCACCATGCCAACGACGACGAAGGGCCGGGCGCCGAATCGCGCGCTGAAGCGGCCGGCCAGGGGCGCCACGAGGACGACCATCAAAGTCAGCGGCAGCGAACGGATGCCGGTCTCGACCGCCGAGTAACCCTGCACGTTCTGCATGAAAAGCGTCAGGAAGTAGATCACGCCGAACATCGCGAACCCGAGCGCGAGCATGACGATGTTCGCCGTGCCGAAGCGCACGCTTCGGAAGAAGCCGAGAGGAAGCATCGGCGCGGCTGTGACGGCCTCGCGAAGGACGAATACGGCGAGCAGCAGCGCCCCGACAATCAGCCGAGAGAGCACATCGGGCGAGCTCCAGTCGTTTGAGCTCGTCTCGATGAGTCCCCACACGAACGCGAACAGACCTCCGGTCGCGAGCGCGGTACCCGGCAGGTCGAGCGCCCGCGTCGTCGGATCTGTCGACTCCGGCACGACCCACGCGGTTACGAAGAGACCCACCGCCCCGATCGGCACGTTGATCCAGAAGACGCTCGACCAGCCGGCCGCGTCGACCAGGAAGCCGCCGACCAGCGGCCCGATGGCGAGGCCGACGGCCGAGGCGCCTGCCCAGATGCCCAGCGCGATGGGCAGGCGATCCCTCGGAAAGGCGGCCACGATGATCGACAGCGAGAGCGGCCCCATGAGGGCGCCGCCGACACCCTGTACGGCACGACCGGCTACGAGCTGCCCGTCTGTTTGCGCGAGCGCGCACGCCGCGGAGCTGGCGGTGAAGATCACCAGCCCGGCGAGGAACAGCCGTCGTCGCCCGAATCTGTCGCCGAGCTTTCCACCGAGCATGGTCAGGGAGGCGAGCGCAAGCGAGAAGGCGTTCACCGTCCATTCGAGGTTCTGCTCGCTCGCGTTCAGACTGCGCTGGATCGAGGGTAGAGCCACGGTCACGACGGTCATGTCGAGCATGACCATGAACAGCGCGAAGACCATCGCGCCCAGGATCCACCAGTGCCGGCCGGGAGCTCGCATCACGAGATGAGCCTTTCTGGGACGCGCAGCATCCTCAGCGATGACCGGCGAGGGGCGAGAATGGCGGCCGCGGCACTAGGCCACGAACCCGGCTGCCGGGCCGGGCGTGGCGATGACGCTCGCCAACGACGGCCAGGGGATGGAGATCGTCGGCGTGCCGGCCGCCATGCTGGCGATCGTGCCCTGCGACCAGGTCAGCTCCAGGCCGGCCGGGGTGAAGACCCAGCCCGTCTCGAAGTCCGCCATGGTGACGCTCGCCGGCCAGGACAGATCGGCGCCCAGCAATGCGCTGAGCTTGGCATGGGCCTGGGTCTGGAGCACCGGCACAGCGGAGGCCGGGCTCGTGAACAGGTCCGAGAGCTGGATCACCGCGCCCGAGCTGACGTCGAAGTTGATGCTCCCCGCCTCCGTCAGCGGATGGGCCGCGCCGGTGATGTAGGTCGTGATGGTGAAGCGCAGGCTCAGCAGGGAGGGAGAGAGGTACGCGACCGAGAAGTCGCCGTTGAGGGTGCTCGGACCTTCGCCGCTGGCGACGGCGGGCAGCTCGGTCCCATTGAACGAGCTGATGTAAGCGCCGACTCTCGTGTCGATCGAGTCGTTCATCGCGCTCAACACCGCCTCGGCAACCCCGGATACCACCGGCTCACGGAAGGTGACGGTCCAGCTGTTGTCCGGCGCGGACGAGTTGACCGTGGTGCTGGTAACCGTTGGAGCCACGGCGACCGGAGCCGCGGACGGTGCCGTCGTGGGCGCGGCCGTCGCCGTCCCCGTCGGGGCGGAAATGGGAGCGGTGGAGGCCGCAGGCAGGGATGGGGAGGGCGTTACGTAGATCGTCTGGGGCGTAGCCGAGGAGGCGCTGCACCCGGCGACGGCGAGCGCCGCGAAGCCGGCCAACATGGCCAGCCCGCCGAGGCCTGCCCACCGTCGTTCGCTTCGGCGGCCGTCAGCTTCCATGAATTCCTCCGGCTTTCTCACGATCAGACACCTGCCCGACGGCGGGCCTGAGCGGCGCAATCTTGGCAGAAACCGCCGCCGCGTTCATCCTGTACGACCTCGAGCCAGTGAGCAGCCTCGGTCGCCTAGAGTCCGGCCTGGCGGTCCACCCGGTGGGTATGCATGTACGGCGCCAGCGCATCGGGCATGATCAGGCTGCCGTCCGGCTGCTGGTAACTCTCAAGAATGGCGGCGACCGTTCGGGCCAGCGCCAGCCCCGAGCCGTTGAGCGTGTGCACGAACTCGGGCTTGGCGCCGGGTTCAGGCCGGTAGCGGATCGCCATCCGCCGGGCCTGGTAGTCGCGGAAGTTCGAGCAGGAGCTGACCTCGAGCCAGCGTTCGACGCCGGGAGCCCAGACCTCCAGGTCGTACTTCTTGGCCTGCACGAAGCCCATGTCCTTGGTGGCCATGAGGAGGACGCGATAGGCCAGGCCGAGGCGCTGGAGGATGACCTCCGCCCGACCGGTCAGCCACTCGAGCGCCTCGCCGGACGCGTCGGGCTTCTCGAAGAAGACCATCTCGACCTTGTCGAACTGGTGGACCCGGAGGATGCCGCGTGTGTCCTTGCCCGCTGCCCCGGCTTCGCGGCGGAAGCAGGGCGAGTATGCGGCGTAGCGGATCGGCAGCTGGTCGGCATCGAAGATCTCGTCGCGATGGAGGTTCGTGACCGGAACCTCCGCGGTGGGCACCAGGTACAGCTCGTCGCGCGGGACGACGTACATGAGGTCTTCCTTGTCGGGGATCTGGCCGGTGCCACGCGCGGACGCGGCGTTGACCAGGGCCGGCGGCCAGATCTCGGTCATACCGTGCTCGGCGGTGTGGATGTCCAGCATGAAGTCGATCAGCGCGCGCTGGAGCCGCGACCCCTGGCCAGTGTAGACGGGGAAGCCCGAGCCGGTGATCCTGGCCCCACGAGCCAGGTCGAGCATGTGAAGGTCCTCGGCGACCTCCCAGTGCGGGCGGCGCGTCCAGGGACGACCATCGACGGTCGACTCTTTCGGAAGAGGCTGGCCCCAGGTTCGGACGACCTTGTTGGCCGAGGCATCGCCCACCGGCACGTCCGGGTCCGCGGGGTTTGGGATGCGCAGAAGCAGCTCCTCGAGCTGGGCTTCCGTGGCGGCGAGCTCCGCGTCCAGCTTCTCGATCCGGGTGCCGGCTGCGGTCGAGGTCTGCCTCAAGACCGCGACCTCGGGGCCGTTGGGGGAGGCGCCCTTGCGGATGGCCTCCCCGATCTGCCTGGACGCGGCGTTGCGCTCAGCCTTGAGCTCGTCCGTGTCGTTCAGCAACTGGCGGCGCCTGCCCTCCAGTGCCAGGGCCTGATCGATGACCGTCGGGTCCTCGCCCTTGTCGATCGCCCCCTGGCGGATCCGATCCGGCTCCTCGCGCAGCCTCGCCAGCCCGATGCTCATTCCTCTCTCACTCCCGTGGTCTCCTCCGGCGGCCGGGCCGCATCTGCTTCTCAAACCAGAGTGTAGCCGGGCATCGGCTCCGCGGGCGCGCGGCTTCCGGCCGGGGCGACGGCGGAAGGGTCTGCGCTGCCGAGGCTACCCCGCCGCTGCCCGCAGCCGGCCGACGACGAAGGCGGGATCCAGGCTGGCCAGCAGCCAGCCGGCGCGAGGGCCGTTGGTTCGGCCGAGGAAAGCGGCGTACAGCGCCCCGAAGGCGCGGCCGGCAGCGAGTTCCCTCTCGGCGGCTACGCGGAAGATCAGGCCCTGCCAGGCGTCGCCGGAGCCGGGCTTCTCCGCTGCTGCGGCGGCGGCCAGCGCGACGAGGTAGGCACGCTGCACCGCGTCCAACGCGGACACCTCCTCCGGCACGGCATCGTGGCGGACGACGAGACGCGCTCTCTCGGGCGCATAGGTATCCAGCCAGGCGCGGGCCGAGGCGGTTCGTTCGGCCAGGATGGCGGCTTCGACCTCGTTGAGCGGTGCGCCCTTCTCGGCCGCCATCCGCTCCGGGATGTCCACGCCGGGGATCTGCGCCAGCAGAGCGAGATGCGCGAAGGCGGGCCGGTATGCGGCGGCGGCCGCGGCAACGTCCGGGGACTCGCCCAGCAGCGAGTAGCCGAAGAGGCGTTCGTAGTCGGCCGGCAACTCGCCTTTGACCTCGCGCCCGGCGGTGGCGGCGGCGATCCGATCGAACTCGTCGAAGAGGCGCGGGATCGTCTCGCCCTCGGGGTCGAAATCGATCACCTGGCTGGGCCGCGGGCGCAAGAAGAGGAAGCGCAGCTGTTCGGGCGGGAGGACCTCGGCGATCGTATGCGCGGCGGCGCCCTGGCCCCTGGAAGTGGACATCTTGCGGCCGCCGACGTTGAGGAACTCGTAGGCGACGTTTCGAGGCGGCTCCACCTCGAACACCTCGCGGCTGATCGCGTCCGAGCGGTCACGCGAGCCGCCGGCCGTGGCCAGGTCCTTGCCGCAGCCCTCGATCGTCACGCCCAGCAGGCCCCACTTGGCGGCCCACTCCAGGTTCCAGGGCAGCTTGGCCCGGCCGCCCAGCGGCGAAACACGCCCTTCGTGCCCGCAGCCATGAGCCCACGATACGAGATCGGGCAGGCACCTGTACGCGACCGTCTCGCCGTTCCACTCCGTGGCGTACGTGGTGCCGATCTTGCCGCACTGCTCGCAGATCACCTGGATCGGCAGCCAGCCGCTCGAGCGCTCGACGTGGCTCACGCGCAGGTAGATCGCCCGTACTCGATCGGCCCGATCGAGGGCCAGCTTGATGTACGGGTCCATGCTGCCGGCCGCATATAGCTCGCTGACCCAGTAGAACTCGGGCTTGATACCGAGCGGCTCGAAGATCCGAAAGAAGATCTCGCCCACGAAATGTCGGGCGTAGTTGACCGCGTCGCTCCCCTCGGGAGCGGGCACGCGCGACAACGGCGCGCCCATGTAGCGCTCGACCGCGTCGGGGGTCAGCAGCGCCTGCGAGTCCATGGCGTCCATATCGTCGACGCCGTAGAGGAACGAGGCCTCGATCCCCGCCTGGCGCAAGGCCCGGTATATGGCGTCGTGCAGGACGACGCCGCGCAGGCTGCCGACGTGTACGGTGCCCGAGGGCGACTTCGAATCGTTGACCACCTGGCGGCCCGAAACGGCCGCAGCCAGCTCGTCGGCCCAATACACGGCTCAGCCGCCCCCGGTCAGCGGATATCGAGGATCTTGTAGGAGAAGTCCCCCGCCGGAACGTGCACGACCACCGTCTCGCCCTTGCGCCTGCCGAGGAGTGCGCGCCCGACCGGCGACTCGTTCGAGATCTTGCCCTCGCGCGGGCTGGCCTCGGTCGAGCCGACGATCGTGAACTGCTCCTGGCCGTCCGAGCCCTCGACCTTCACGGTCGACCCGATCTGGACGTGATCGGTGCCGTGGCCGCCCTCGATGATGGTGGCGTTCTTGACGAGCGCCTCCAGGCGCTGGATCTGGCCCTCGACGAACGCCTGCTCGTTCTTGGCGTCTTCGTACTCAGCGTTCTCGGCGAGATCGCCGTGCTCCTTGGCGTCGTGGATCCGCTGGGCGATCTCGGCTCGACGGACGTTGACCAGCTCCTCGAGATCGGCTCGCAGCTTGGCCAGACCCTCTTCCGAGATGTACTGAGTCTTGTTGTTCACCAGCGAGGGGCTCCGTATCTGTCGAAAACGACCCTGGCGGGACCTCAACGGCCCGGGATAAGGAAAAGAACTTCAGGAGCCACCGTCGCGGTGCCCTGAAGTTCGGCCGGCGCGTATCCTAGCCGCCCCCCTCCCCCATGTCAAAGCGATGAGCACCGTTTCCGGAGTCCAATGCCCCGGCCGGCAGGCGCAGCGGGCAGTGCGAGCGCTCTCCCCAACCGCCGAGTGGTGCGACCGGTCCCCCTGACCACTCAAGGTGGCGAGCACCCGAATGGCTAGAACATAGGTCCCGAACGGGGAGGGACCTATGAGGGCTGGTAACCTGAAACGAAACTGGCCATTCTTCGGCCAGAAGCCAGCAACAACGCCGGCCCCGCCGCTCGGATCCTCCTCCTCCTCCCCGAGCCGCGGGGCCGGTCCATGCCTGCGGTGGTGTCGCGCGCGTGCGGGTGCGGGACGTGACGGCTCAGCTGCCCAGCTGGAGCAGGCGACCGCGAATGCGCTGCATCGACATGCGGTCGGCAAAGGCGACGAAGAGGGTGTCGTCGCCGGCGATGCTGCCTACGACCTCCGGCCAGCGAGTGCGGTCGAGCGCGGCCGCGATCGCGTGCGCCGAGCCTGGGAGCGTCCTCACGACGAGAATCAGGCCCGCCTCGCGGATCTCGACTGGCAGATCGTGCAACAGGGCCCGGAGCCGCTCTTCGCCGGTGCTCTCCGCTTCGATGACCCGGGCGGGCACGACGTATGCCTGAACCCCGTCGCGGTTCGACTTGATCAGGCCCAGCTCCGCCACGTCACGGCTGATGGTCGCCTGGGTCGCGCGGAAGCCCCGGTCGCGCAGGGCGGTCGCGAGCTCCTGCTGGGTACGAATCTGTCGCTGGCCGAGCAGATCGCGGATCTCGCGCTGCCGGAGCTGCTTCATGACTTCCATGAAGCTTACCGGCCCCCCAGGGTAGGTGCCTGCATCATCCGCCCTCTCATGCCCCGTGCGGCGAAAGCAGGATCACGAAGACCGCTGCGGCCGCGAGAACACGATAGACCACGAAGAGGGTAACCGGCCGGCGGCGCAGGAACTCGAGCATGAAGTGAATGGCCAGGATGCCCGAGGTCGCGGCGGCCACGAAGCCGATGAGCAAGAGGCGCAGCTCCGGGCTGGTGCCCCCCTCTCCGGTGATCAGTTTGCGGGCCTCCCAGACTCCAGCGCCGGCCACGACCGGCGTGGCCATCAGGAAGCTGAACCGCGCGGCCGCCTCACGGTTGAGACCCTCGAGCAGGCCGGCGGAGATGCTGACGCCGGACCGGCTGATGCCCGGAACGAGAGACAGGACCTGGGCGATGCCGATCCCGAGCGCGCCACCGAACGTCATCGAATCCATGTCTCGGACCTTGGCGCCCCACCGATCGGCCAGCCACAGGATGGCCGCGCCGACACAGAGCATGGCCGCAACCAGGGCCGGTTCGCGGACCCAGTTCTCGATGGTATCGGAGAGAAGGGGTCCGACGACGACGGCCGGGATGGTGGCCACGACCAGGAGCCACGCCGTCCTGCGGTCGGGATCGCCGCCGATGGAGCGATCTCTGATGCTGGCCAGTCCCGCTGGGATCAGCACGAGCCAGTCGTGCCAGAAGTAGACGATCAACGCCACCAGCGTGCCCATGTGGAGGAGGACGGTGAACTCCAGCGAGTCGATGAAAGGGTCCGTCCAGCCGAGAGCCCACGGCACCAGGATCAGGTGACCCGAGCTGGAGACGGGCACGAACTCGGTGAGGCCCTGGACTAGCCCAATGATCAGGGCCTGGATGGACAGGTCCACGCGGCTCTCCTTGGTGACGGGTTGGCGTCAGGGCTCCGGCAAGCGAGGGTTACAGCGGGCGGCGCGGCCGGGCAGTGGGCGCGGGCCGGCGGTCGCTCGAGCGCCGGCCCGCGCCGCAAGACACCGGCTAGCGGATGAAGAGCGGGGCCATGACCAGGGTGATCGTGGCCAGCAGCTTCACCAGGACGTGGAGCGACGGACCGGCGGTGTCCTTGAAAGGATCGCCGACGGTGTCGCCGACCACGGCGGCAGCGTGCGCCGGCGTCTTCTTGCCGAGCACCTTGCCGTCGGCATCGAGCAGGTGACCCGACTCGATGTACTTCTTGGCGTTGTCCCAGGCGCCGCCGCCGTTGTTGAGGACGGTGGCGAGCAGGACGCCGGCGATCGTTCCGACCATCAGCAGACCGGCGACGGCCTGGTAGCCGAGCAGGAGGCCGACGACGATCGGAGTGGCGACCGCGACGATGCCCGGCAGCATCATCTCGCGCAGGGCGGCGCGGGTCGTGATGTCCACCACGCGGGCATAGTCCGGCCGGCCCGTGTAGTCCATGATCCCGGGGATCTCTCTGAACTGGCGGCGCACCTCTACGATGATCGCCTGGGCGGTCGTACCGACTGCCCGAATGGCCAGCGAGCTGAAGAAGTAGACCAGCATCGCGGCGATCAACGCGGCCACGAAGACGTCTACGTCTTCCAGGTTAACCGAGGTCATCAGCGGCTGGTTCCTGTTTGCCAGGATCAGGTTGACCTTGTCGATGTAGGCGGAGAAGAGGAGGAAGGCGGCCAGGGAGGCCGACGCGATGGCGTAGCCCTTCGTCAGAGCCTTGGTGGTGTTGCCGACGGCATCGAGGCGGTCCGTGATTTCGCGAGCACCGGCTTCGGCGCGGCTGAACTCGGCGATACCACCGGCGTTGTCGGTGATCGGGCCGAAGGTGTCCATCGCCAGCACGTATGCGCAGGTCATGAGCATGCCCATGGTCGCGACGGCGGTGCCGAAGACGCCGCCTACGTTCCTGCCGGTCGCGTCGACCAGATTGGCCTGAGAGCCGAGCCAGTTGCTGGCAAGCAGGGCGATACCGATGGTGATCGCGGTGACGGCTGTCGTCTCGAAGCCGACCGCGACTCCGGCGATGATGTTGGTGGCCGGACCGGTCTTGGACGCCTCGGCGATCTCCTTGACGGGGCGGAAGGTTCCGGCGGTGTAGTACTGGGTGATGTAGACGAAGGCGATGCTGGTGGCCAGGCCGACGATGCCGCAGCCGAAGAAGTAGACCCAGGCCGGAATGCCGTTGCTACCGGCCACGCCGACGGGAGTCTGCATCATCACGTTGGTTACCAGGATCAGCGACAGGGCGCTCAGTATGGTCGTGACCCAGTAGCCACGATTCAGGATGTTCATCGGGTTCTCGGTTTCTTTGCCCCGGATGAAGAACATCGAGACGATCGTGGAGACGAGGCCGAAGGCTCGAATGACGAGCGGGAAGAAGATCCAGGCCTCGGGGTGAGGCCAGCCGGCATGCTGCGCAAAGACGAATACGCTGCCGCCCAGGATCATGGCCCCGATGTTCTCGGCCGCCGTGGACTCGAACAGGTCGGCGCCGCGGCCGGCGCAGTCGCCGACGTTGTCGCCGACGAGGTCCGCGATGACGCCGGCGTTGCGCGGGTCGTCTTCGGGGATCCCGGCCTCGACCTTGCCGACGAGGTCGGAGCCCACGTCGGCAGCCTTGGTGTAGATTCCGCCGCCGAGCTGGGCGAAGAGGGCGACGAAGCTCGCGCCGAAGCCGTAGCCGACGATCAAGAACGGCGCGTCGTGCGTGTTCTGGCCGCCGGCCAAGCCACCGTTGACGGCGAAGATGGACCACACGCCGAGCAGCGAGAGGGCAACGACGAGGAAGCCGGATACCGCGCCGCCGCGCATGGCGACCTGGACTGCCTCGACCAGGCTACGGCGGGCGGCAGAGGCGACGCGGACGTTCGCCCTGACGCTGACCAGCATGCCGATGATGCCCGACGCCATCGAGCAGGCGGCGCCGACCAGGAACGCCCCGCCCGTGCGGAAGCCCAGGGGCCAGCCGTAGGTCGACGTATCGGCGACGCTCTGAGTGTTCTCGAGAAGCGCGATGACGACGCCGATGATGACGGCGGCGACGACGGCCAGCCCGGCGATGGTCGAGTACTGGCGCTTGATGAAGGCAACCGCGCCCTCCTGGATCGTGGTGCAGACATCCATCATCGCCTGGGTCCCGGTGTCGCGGGACAGGACGTCACGGGCGAGGAAGATCGCAAACCCTACCGCGAGCAGCCCCGCGATCGGGATGAACCATTGGAGCAGGTTTGGGTCCATAGGGGGCAAGCGACTCCTTCTCTGACGGCACGATGGAGCGCGGCGGGACGGCGCGCCTCTGGGGCTTGGAGCCCGGATCCGATAGGTGGTTGCATACTCGGGCCGGGCGGAGTGTATCAACGGCCCAAAGGAGGGGTCAAACTGCGGAAGGACCCCCTGCATATGCAGTCACCGCCGCCGAAGCGGGGCGAATGGTCCCGCCGACTCGGGACGTATGGCCCGCGCTGGCGACGTGGAGGCCGGAGCGCTCGGCGCCTACGGCATCCAGCGCGGATAGGCGCCGTCCGTGGCCAGGTTCGTGAGGTCGGTGCCGTTGGGTCCGATGATCCAGATCCCGTCCGAAGTCGTCGGGCTGGCCGTCTCGAAGCGACCGAAAACGATGAGCGACCCGTCGGGCGAGAAAGACGGCGAGCCATCGCTCCAGATGGGATCGTTCGTGAGCACGCTCGAGCTCGCAGAGCCGGCCGAAACCGAGTACGCGATGTGTGTCGACCCATCGGAGCTCTTGACCACGGAAGCCAGCCCACCCTCCACGGAGATGGCCAGATCGCCCACGGCGGGGGCGATCCTGGCCGTGGCGCCGCTGGTCGAGACTCGCCAGAGCGACCAGCTGGCGCCGCCGTCGGATGTGGCGACGACGTAGAAGGCGCCGTCCTGCTGATCCCAGATCGGCTGCGAGTCGCCCGTCAGACCCAGCTGTACCGGCGGGTTCGCCCCGGTGACGTCGACCAGCTCCACCTCGCCGTCCAGCCCGCGGACGACGAGCATGATATTGCCGTCCGCCGAGAAGGCCACCCGCGGCGCCCATGACGGTTCGCCGGGCGATCCCGTGAGACCATCGCCCTGCAGGGTGACGCTGCCGAGGCCGGGCGCGCCGTCGGGTGCGATCTGTTTCGAATCCGCACCGGTGACCAGCGGGATGCGCCAGTAGCCGAGGTCGGCCCCGGTGGCGTCGCGCCGCGCCACGATCAGCGCGGTTCCATCCGGCGTGAACTTGGGTGCGTACTCGAAGGCTCCAGGCGCCGTGAGAACCTGCAGGTTCGTGCCGTCCATCTTCATCCGTTTGACCTGGCCTCCGGCGCCGTAGGCGATGGTGCTGCCGTCACCGCTGATGTCGAAGCCGCTCACGGGAACGAGCTCGGCCGTGACCTCACGCTGGTTCGATCCGTCCGGGTTCATCAGCCAGACGTTGGCCACGCCGCCGCGGTTGGACAGGAAGACGATCTGGTTCAAAGCGCTGGAAGTCGGCTCCCCGGTAGTGAAGGACCAGGACTCCGCGGAGGCCGCCTCGCCGTTGGTACGACGCACACCCGAGCTCATCGACACCGAATAGGTGGTGTGGGCGGCCAGCGGCGCGTCCGGCGTGAAGACCAGCACGTTGTCTCCGCTGCCGGCGGATGAAGCAGCGGCCGAGGGCGATTCGGTCGGCTGGATCGTGGCCGGTCGATCGTCGGGCAGTGTCGCGACCTGGGTCGAGCCACTCACCGGCGGGGTCAGGCTGATTGCGTCGCTGACCGTTGTGGGATCGATCGGACCGTCGAAGATAACGGCGATCGGAGTCTGGATACTGACCCCGGCCACGTTCGGCGCGGGGATCAAGGCGCTGACGTGGAGGCCGATGCCAACGGTGGTGAAGCTCGTCTGGTACGCCGACAGCGGCGTCCCGTCGGTGTCGACCGCAGGCTCGTCAACCTCGACGCTGTAGGTCGTCGCGAAGGAGAGCTGGTCCTTGGGGGTGATCGCCAGCACCGGACCGTTCCAGGCGGCCGTGTACGGGATGTTGGGCTCGATCTTCAGGCCCGCCAGGACCTTCTGGGTGTCCATCAGCCGATCGAACGTGATCTCGATCGTGGCGTCCACCGGCACCGCTGCGGCTCCGCGCGCTGGAACGACGGACGTCACCTTGGGCGCCCCGACCGTCGTGAAGGTCAGGTCCTGACCCTTGCCCTGGGCGTTGCCGGCGAGATCTTGGACGCCGGGAGCCATCTGGACCTTGAACGTCGTCGCCAGGGGCAGCTTCCCGGACGGAGTGAAGATCAGCGTCGTGCCTTGCCACTGGTACGAGCCATCGACGGGCGGGCTGATCGAGAAAGCATTCCTGGCAATGTCCTCCTTGACCCTCTCGCTGAAGGAGACATCGATCGTGGTCAGGGTCAGGGCCAGGCCCGTACCGGGCTCCGTGGAGCTCAGCTTGATCTGGTACGTAGGGGGCACGCGGTCGATGCTGGTCGCGGTGTAGAGAACCGTGGCGACGAGGACAAGGCCGGCCAGTGGACCCAGTGCTCGTAGGAATCGACCGCTGCTCAGCCAGCTCAACCTGCTCGGGAGATCCACGGGGCAGGACGATAGCACAGCCCCTATACTCGCGGACTTGTGAACCGCCATCGCACATTGGGCTGCCTCTTCGAGCTGCTCGAGACGCTGCTCCTGACCTTCATCGTCTTCATCGCGATCCAGACCTTCGTTGCGCAGCCCTACCAGGTCCAGCAGGAATCCATGGAGAACACGCTGATGCCCAATCAGCACGTTCTGGTGGACAAGGTGACACCCCTCTTCGATGGCTACCATCGGGGCGACATCGTGGTTTTCAACCCACCCGCAGGCTCGGCCCCGGACCCCTCCGGCGCGCCGTACATCAAGCGGGTCATCGGCGTGGCCGGAGATACGGTCGACATCCACGACGGCCGCGTGTTCGTCAACGGCACGGCCCTGAACGAGCCGTACGTATTCGACGGCCAGCCGACCGAGCCGGTGGATCCGGCGAAGCACACCTGGACGATCGAGAAGAACCAGCTCTTCGTCCTGGGCGACCATCGATCGGATTCACAGGACTCGCGCACGTTCGGGCCTATCGACTTATCCACCGTGATCGGCCGCGCCTGGCTGCGCTACTGGCCGCTCGACCAGTTCGGCATCCTGCCGTCGTGGCAATCGCCGGCGACCGCCACCGCAACGCCGGCGCCGGCTGCTTCACCAAGCGCGACGCCATGACCGGCCGGCGCGCCCCCAACGCCCGTCCCGTCGGGGCCACGTGATCGACCCGCCGGTCCTGGCAGCCATCGCCGTCGTGATAGGTGGCGTGGCGGCTGTGACCGCCCGCGACGGGCGGATCGTCGTGCTCGGTCTGATGCTTGCAGCCGTGACTTCGTCGCTCGTGGCCTCGCCATTGCCCGATTCCCTGGCGGTGACGGCTCGAATCCTGGGAGCGATGCTGGCCTCGTATCTGCTGTGGGCGACGGTCACCTCCGCCTCGCTGGATAGCGCCGGTTCGGAGATTGGTCTCGTTGCCCAGGGAGCGGTCGCCGTGGCCGCTTTCGCAATCGGTCTGGCCATCGAGCCCGTCGATCCTCTGGCGGGCCCGATCGTTGCCCAGGCCGCCGGGTTCTCGCTGGTGACTCTGGCCATGGCGCCTCTGGCCGGTCGGGACGTCTTTCGAATGGGCGTCGGGGTCGCGCTCCTGACCCTCGGCAGCTCCCTTCTCGTCGGCGCCTGGTCGGGGCCGACCCCGGCGCTGGAGCAGCTGGCCATGGCCGCCCTGCTGGTCGGTATCGCCGGGGCGACGAGCGTGCTCGTTCCGACTGCCAGGGCGGAGGCCGCGCCAGCCGGACAGGCGAACGAACCGCTGACGGCCGAACCGCAGCCGAGCCAGCCGATAGCCGGCGAACCGGTAGCGGCCCAACCTGGGCCCGTGGAAATACCCGCCCCCGCCGTGGTCTCCGGCGCGTTCCGGCCCCTCGCCGACGCCCCCGCAGAGCCGGAACCCATGCCGCGGCCCGAACCCGAGGGGCAGTCCCAGTCGCGCAGGCCGATGACGGCGGATCCGATCGAGCCGGACGCCTGGGCCGCCTGGGCGGCCCCGGAGCCCGAGCCCAGGCGCCGTTCCGCCGGCCCCGTCCGGCGAACGCCGGCGTCGAACCAGGCCGAGAAGAAGCCCGCCACCAGGAAGCCGGGGCGGTCGCGCCCGAACCCGGGCGACAAGCCATGACCCTGATCGCATTCCTGCTCGTCTGCGTCTTCGGCATGCTGCTGGGACTGCTGGCCCAGCCATACGCCCGGCTGTCGCGGCTCGTCGCCATCGGCAGCGTGGCCGGCGCCCTGATGGCCGCCCTCCTGATCAACCCGGACGACACGACGACCGTCGGCGAGGTGCAGCTGGCCGCTTCCTGGTTCGTCGGGTTCTTCCTGACGGCGCTGGCCGCGAGCTGCCTGCTGCTGTGCCTGATCGGCCTGCTAACCGGCTGGCCCGAGCGGCTGGCGCCCGCGGCGCTGGCCATGCTCGCGGGAGTCGGCATTGCCATTTCATCAACGGATCCGACCGTCACCGTGGTGGCCGCGGCCGCGGCCACGGCCCCGGCCGCGCTCGTGGCCAGCAGGATCCGGTCGACGCCCCTGGGGGTGACCGTCGGCATCGCCGAGATGCGCACTCTTGCGCTCGTGATCGCGGCTTCTCTTCTGGCAGCAGTCACGATCCTCAACACTAACTGGAACAGCGACGACCCCACCTTCGTGCTCGCTCTGGCGTTCCTCGTCCTTGCGGCGGCAGTCGCCGTCAGATCGGGGGCGGTGCCGTTCCACGTACCGGCAGCGCTGCTCAGCCGGAGCGGCGAGGGCCTGGGGCTGGTCCTATCGCTGGTCTGGATTCCGACGAGTTTCGGCCTGGTCGCGCTCAGCTGGAACGCCAGCATCTTCGGGGTGCCCGGCGACTGGCTCGACCGGGCGGTCGTTGCCGTGCAGGTCGTGGCGGTGTCGACGCTCATCTTCGGAGCCGTGGGCGCGATGCTCCACGACGAGATAGAAGAGATCGCGGTCTACTCCATCGTCCAGGACACAGGCTTCGTCCTGCTGGCCCTGACGGCCCGCGACGCCGACGCCATGCCGGCGGCCCGGCTCTGGCTCCTCGTCTTCGTCATCGCCAAGTCGGCTCTGGTGGCCTGGGTGGCGACCGCCTCATGGGCCTTCCAGACGTCGAACCTGGGCGAGCTCCGGGGCTGGCTGCGCCGTGCACCCCTCCTCGGGCTGGCCCTGGTAGCCATCGTGGTCGCCACACTCGGCTGGCCCGGCAGCGCCGTCTTCGAGGCGCGGGCCACGCTCGTTCAGCTGGGCCTCCCCGGCTGGATGGACTTCCTTGGGCTGGCCGCGATCCTCCTTTCGCTCGCCTACTACGCGAGACTGCTCGCCGTGGGGCTGCTGCCGCCGACGGTCGCCGTTCGCCGCGCCGGCGCCGACTGGCCGCGCTGGCCACGCCTGCCGCAGCTGGGACACGAGTCGGCCGATGCGGACGCGGTTGCCCGCGCGGTGCCTGCATCGGATGACCTACCGCTCGGCCAGGCCGAGCCGGTGGCGAAGCCCGTCGAGCCCGAGGCCGAGGCCGAGGGGGTTCCGCCTCGACGTGCGCGCTTCTCGATCCGGCATCGGCTGGCCATGGCCTGGCGGCTCAATCGCCCGTTCGAGGCCAGTGCCCTCGTGCTAGCCACCGCGCTCATCGCCGCGGTGGTCGCTTTCGGTGGGTTCGGGGCCTCGGGCGCATCGCAGTCCGGCATCACGCTCGACCAGACCACCGGCCTGCTGCCGAATCCGGGCGGCGTCGAAAGCGGCAGCGGGCCGGCCGCGGCGCCGACAGCCGAGCCGACCTCGGGCACCACCTTGCCGCCGCAACCCTCAACGACGACGCCGAGCCAGAGCCCGTCCGCGACCGCCGGCGCGTCACCCGCACCAGACACGGGAGACTGACCGGCACGGCGTCCGCGATCTCGCGACGCGACCGTGCGGCGCCAGACCAATCATCCGCTCTGGCCGCCCGCCCTGTGAAGTGGGCTCAGGCCGTCGGCCCGACGACCCAGCGATCGATCTCGCGACCGTACGAGATCAGTTCGTCCGCCGAGAACCAGATGTCGAGCTCGGTCGCGGCGGACTCCGCGCTGTCCGAGGCATGAACGAGGTTCTGGCCCATCTCGACCGCCAGGTCCCCGCGGACCGTTCCGGGGAGCGCATCGAGCGGATTGGTCGCGCCGTTCATCGCCCGAACCAGGGCGATGGCGCCCGGACCTTCGAGCGCAACGGCGACGAGCGGGCCCGAGGTGATGAATGCGACGAGACCCTCGAAGAAGGGCTTGCCCTCGTGCACGGCGTAGTGCCGTTCCGCCAGTTCGCGATCCACTTTCACGAGCTTGAGCCCCACGATCCGCAGGCCGCGCTCTTCGTAGCGGGCCAGGATGCGTCCGACCAGCTGGCGCTGGACGCCGTCGGGCTTGACCAGGACAAGGGTTCGCTCGGTCACTGCACGGATCTCGCTACGGCTGGGTGGTCCGAGGGTGAGTTTAGCCGGTCGCCCGACCTCGCCGAGACGGCACCTCACTCCCAGTAGATCGGCGGCGGTTCGTCTGGCTCGAGCTTGCCCGCGGATTCTGGCGCGGGCGCGACATCCGGCGCAGGCGCGACATCCGGCGCGGGCGCGACATCCGGCGCAGGCGCGACATCCGGCGCGGGCGCGACATCCGGCGCGGGCGCGGGAGTGGCGTCTGGTGCGGGCGCGGGCTGGCCCAACTTAGAGGCGAAGGAGGCGTCGGCGAGATCGGCATCCGACTCGTTGCCCAGCAGTCTCAGGGCGTCGCCGCGCACCAGCTCCAGGGGCAGGTCGCTTCGCTCGCCTATGCCATCGACCACGGCCCGCGCGGATTCCGGCGCCGTGCGGAGGGCGACGGCAAAGTGAAGGGCCGCCATCAGGGCGTCGCCGGCGGCGAGGGCCGAGACTCCGGCCGAAATCTCGCCCTCCCACGCGTTCGGCGCGGGCCCAGGCACTGGAGCAGCCTCCGGCTCGGGCTCGTGCTCGGGCAGCTCCGCAGCCGAGATTGCGGCGGCTTCGGCGACGGGCTCGGCGACGGCTTCGGGTGCGACTCCAGGCTCGACCTCAGCCTCGGGCTCGACCGCCTCGGGCTCGACCGCCGCCTCGGGCTCGACCGCCTCGGGCTCGACCGCCGCCTCGGGCTCGACCGCCTCGGGCTCGACCGCCTCCGGCTCGACCGCCTCCGGCTCGACCGCCTCCGGCTCGACCGCCTCCGGCTCGACCGCCTCCGGCTCGACCGCCTCGGGCTCGACCGCAGCCTCGGGCACTGCCGCCTCCGCCTCGGCGACCTCCGGCTCGACCGCCTCGGGCTCGACCGCAGCCTCGGGCACTGCCGCCTCCGGCTCGACCGCCGCCTCCGGCTCGACCGCCGCCTCGGGCACCGCCGCCTCCGGCTCGGCGACCTCGGGCTCGACCGCAGCCTCGGGCACTGCCGCCTCGGGCTCGACCGCCTCGGGCTCGACCGCCGCCTCGGGCACCGCCGCCTCCGGCTCGGCGACCTCCGGCTCGACCGCCTCGGGCTCGACCGCAGGGATCGGCAGACTGCCCTTCGGCGGGACCGGGGGCGCCTCGGCCGGCGCTGTCGAAGTCGCGACGGCCGCCGAATCGATCTCCACGGCGCCAGGCGACGTCCAGCTGCTCTCCGGCCAGATCATGCGGCGCGGAACCCCGGCGAAGTAGGTATCGAGACTGGGCACGCTGCGCTCGATGGCTCGTCCGGCGTAGCGTCGAGCCTCCGCGTCGCGATCATCCGCGGCCGCAGCCTCGGCCGCGATCACGAAGCCCAGGGCTTCATCCCCACCCCCGCGGACGTACGCCATCGCGGCGATGCCTGCCCCTGGCAGGTCCCCCGTGCGCCAGCGGACTTCCGCCAGGTCCAGGATCCCCGCCTGGTCGAGAAGGTTCTCCGCAGCCAGCGCCTCGAACGCGGATCGGGCCTGCAAGAGCGACCCGGTCCGAAGGTGAAGTCGGGCGAAGCGGACCTGGTCCGTCGGGCTGGCAGGCATGCGGGCGGCCGCGCGAGGCCGCTGGGGCACCTCGGCCCTCGCCTCCACCTCGGCAGTCTCGACAGCTTCCAGCACTGCCTCGAAGAGGACTTCGGCCGGATCAGCGGCGACGCCGCGCCTGACGAGCTCATCGGCAGCGGTATCTCGCCTCGAGGCCGCCTGGGAAGCGTCCTCCTCTGGCGGCTCCAGCGGCTCGCCCGCCAGCGCCTCGATCGGCACGCGGACAAGCAGCTCGACAACGTCATCGCTGCTCTGAGCGACGGATTCGTCGACCTGCGGCGGCGGCTCCGACGGCTGCGCCGGACCCGGCGCCCGGACCGGCGATCTCCGACGCGGCCTCGCACCGTTTCTCACCCCGTGCCTCCCGGCAGTCTCAGCATCGCCTCCAGTCCGCGCCTTCGGCCGCGTGGCGTAACTGCCGCGAGCCTGAGCAGGTCGTCGCGCACAAGTCGCCCCGCCATCTCGAGAATCCCGTCAGAGGTCACCGCACCCAGCTCCGCAAGGGCCTGTTCGAGCGTGAGCACCCGATCGTGGAGCGCCTCCTGCCCACCCAGCCAGGAGGCGAGGTGGCGGGTTTCCTCCATCCTGAGCTCCATCCGGCCGCCCAGGTAGGCCTTGGAGCGCGCCAGCTCGTCGGCGGGCACGGGCTCGTCGCGCAGCCGGGCAAGTTCCGCCAGGATTGCCTTGACAGCCGGTCCGATCCGAGCTGGATCGACGCCGGCGGAGACGACCAGGGCCCCCGCGTCGGCATAGTCGACGATGTAGGAGCTCACGTCGTAGGCGAGGCCCTTCTCCTCGCGGACGGACTGGAACAAGCGACTGCTCATGCCATCCCCGAGGATGGCGCTAAGTATCTCAAGTGTCCAGGCCCCTGGGTCATCTCGTGGCAAGCCCGGGACACCCAGGCACAACTGAGCCTGCGTCGTATGTCGCCGAGCGACGACGATCCGGTCGCCCGCGGGCAGGGGCGGAGCCGGGTCGAAGACGGGCCGGAAAGCCGCCCCCGTGCCGAAAGCCCTCTCCGCTAGGGCTACCACTTCCTCGTGCGAGATGTCGCCGGCAGCCGAGACCACGACGTTGCCGGGACGATAGGCCGAGGCCCAGAAGGCCCGCAGGTTCTCCCGGGTCAGGGCCCGGACGCTTTCCTCGCTGCCGGCAATCTCGCGCCCCAGGGGCGTGTCGCCGAACATGGCCAGGTCGAATAGCGTGTGGACGTGCTCGCCGGGGTCGTCCAGATACGAGCGGATCTCCTCGACGATCACGGCCCGCTCGGACTCGATCTCCTCGCCCCTCAGGTGCGGCCTGACGATCAGCTCGCCCAGGACGTCCATACCGCGCACCGCCTCGCGGAGCGGCACGCGGACCCAGTAGACAGTCGATTCGCGATCGGTGGCGGCGTTGAAGCTGCCGCCGATCCCCTCGATCGCCTCGGAGACGGCGCGGGTGGTGGGATATGCCGCCGTCCCCTTGAAGGTGATGTGCTCCATGAAGTGTGCCGCGCCCGCTTCCTCGGGCGACTCCAGGCGCGAGCCGGCGAGGACGTACGCGGCCAGCGATACGGAGCGAGCCCCGGCAAGCCGCGACGTGATAACACGTGGTCCGTCAAGCAGCACTGTGCGTTCGAACATCGAGCGAATGCTAGCGGATGGCGAGGGCGAAGCCCTCGCAAAAGCAGAGGCGGCCGGCGCCCTCACGAGCGCCGGCCGCAGAACGAGCCTTGGCTCAGTGCCAGACCACGAGAATCCAGTTTTGGGCGAAGTACACAACGAAAGCAAGAGTAACCACAGCCATCAGCCAGTGGATGTCGCGCCACTTCCGCTTGACGACCTTCAGCAGCGCCCACGTGATGAAACCTGCGCCGATCCCGTCCGTAATGCTGTAGGTCAGCGGCATGACGATGATCGTCATGAGGGCCGGGAGACCGTACTCCAGGTCCGCAACGTTGATGTCCTTGATCAACGTGAACATCAGGTAGCCCACCAGCACGAGGGCCGGAGCCGTCGCAACTCCAGGCACGAGGTTGGCCAGTGGCGAAAGCAAGATCGCGACAAGGAACAGCACGCCGGTCACGATGGCCGTGAAACCGGTGCGTCCCCCTTCGGCAACGCCTGCCGCCGACTCGATATAGGTGGTGTTGGAACTGACCCCGACGAAGCCGCCGACCGCCGCGGCGACGGAGTCGACGAAGAGGGTCCGCCCAATACCAGGAACGGAGCCGTCCTCGCTCGCCAGGCCCGCCTCGGCGGCGATTCCAGTAACCGTTCCCATGGTGTCGAAGAAGTCGCTCAGCATGATGGCGAAGATGGTGAGGATGGCGGTGATGAGAGCGACCCGAGTGAAGACACCAGGAACGTCAGAGTAGAAGAGCCCGCCTCAGCCCGGCGTCACGGTCCAGTGCGGCGGAGCCGAAGTCACCCCGGTGACGAAGGCCAGGATGGACGTCGCCACGATGCTGATGATGAGCGCCGCTTTGACGCGCAGCGCGTACAGCACGAAGGTGAGCAGTAGGCCAACCAGGAAGATCCACTGCGAGAGTTCCACGATCGGCCGAAGGCCTACTGGAGGAACCGCGCCATAGGCGGAATTCGAGCCGCCGATCAGGCCGCCGTTGGACAGCCCGATGAACAGGATGAAGAGTCCGATGCCAACGCCGATGGACCGCTTGAGCGCGAGCGGGACCGCCCGCATGATGGCCTCCCGGAGACCCAGGACGACCAGGATCGTGATGATCACGCCCTCGGCCACGATGACGCCCATCGCGGCCCCCGGCGTCATGCCCAGGCCTCCGTTGGCCTTCGGCGCCACGAGGGTGTAAGCGACGATGGCGTTGATGCCGAGGCCCGCGGCAAGAGCGAATGGGTAGTTCGCCACGAGGCCCATGGCAATCGTCAACACGCCTGCGCACAGGCAGGTTCCCGCAGCAACGGCGATCGGGTCGAGATGAAGTGGCCCGGCGATGATGCTGCCGTTCAAGAAGATGATGTAGCACATCACCATGAACGTGGTCAGGCCGGCCCGGGACTCGGTCAGGAAGTTCGTGCCGCGTTCGGCGAACTTGAAGTAGCGGGCTATCGGGCCCGTGACTGCATCCAACGGTTTCTCCTCCGGCTGTCTGCTGGTCGTTCCAACCGATCGCTGACCACCCGGAGGTTCCCAGACCCGGGCGGCGCGTCTCTCCTGCCGACCGCGCGCTGGCGCGGCCCACTGCGCTCCTGACGGTCGAGATCCATCCGTTGCCGGGGGTTCCCGAAGCGGCTGGTCTGGGGTCCCCTTACTCACCTTCGGCGGTGTCGGGGCCGAGCAACTCCATCTGGACGTAGCCCGAAGTGTCGAATTCGAGCTGACGGGGCTCGAACGGGCCGGCGGCCGCAACGCCGCCGGGCGCGAAATCGATCACGATGGCTTCGTCCCCCTGCACCAGTCGATACGTGAGCAGCTGGTCGGGACGGGTCTCGAACTCGAGATGCTCGAACGAATCCACGTTCAGGCAGATCGAGAGCGGGGTGAAGAACGTCGACGTCTCCGGCTCCTCGGCAACGATCCGCTCCACCCAGCCCATCCCATGCTGAACCAGCTCGTGGCCGCGGTAATGCCGGTAAGCCACGGTCTGCTTCTCCAGGGGACGGAGGACATTGAGAAGGTCGATCCGGCTCGAGACGATGCCGCGATTCACGAAGAACTTCGCTGGCGGCACGGACGACACCACTCCTCCTGGGGCAGCGGGGGTGACGGGTTGAAGCGCCGGTGACCGACCGTTGGATCGTACCGCAGGGGGCCCCTCCGGACAAGACGATAAGGCCCGCTCAGCCGGAGTTCGGCAGCACCGGCGTCCGGAATAGCATCCTCTGCCGGAACGACATCTCAAGAGAAGGACACACGCGGCTGAGGCTCGCCGCGGGGCAGTATCATCGGAGCATGCTTCTGGCGCTTGACATCGGCAACACCAACATCACCCTGGGGCTGGTCCAGGACGAGGCGATCGTGGCCAGTCGGCGGGCGGCGACACACCCCTCGGCTACTCCGGACGAGCTGGAGATGCTCGTCGACGGGCTGCTCCGCCTGGACGGCGCCACCCTTACGGACGTCACCGCGATCTGCCTTGCGTCCGTCGTGCCGGCCCTCACGAGCGCCGCCGAGACGGTGGCCGAGCAGCGAGGCCTGCCACTGCTCTCGGCCACGGCCGCGATCATGCCGATCCCCGTTCGAACCGAGCGGCCGGCCGAGGTGGGCGCCGACCGCCTGGTGAACGCCCTGGCCGTGGGGCGGCTGTATGGAGCCCCGGCGATCGTCGTAGATTTCGGGACCGCGACCACATTCGACTGCGTGGCCCGCGACGGCGGGTATGTCGGCGGCGCCATCACTCCCGGTTTGGAGATCGGGCTCGAGGCGCTCGCGTCGCGGACGGCCCGCCTGCCCCGGATCGAGCTGGCTGAGCCGAAGAGAGCGATCGGCACGGACACCGTGTCGGCCATGCAGTCGGGCGCCGTCCTCGGCTACCAGGCCCTGACGCTCGGGCTGCTCGAGCGCATTCGATCGGAGCTGGCACGGTCCCAGAAGGTCGAGGAAGGATCCATCCAGGTCGTCCTGACCGGTGGCCTGTCCGGCGCGCCATGGGTTCGCAACCTGCCAGGCGTGGACGCCATCGACCCGGAACTCACCCTCAAGGGGCTGGCCATCCTGTGGGCCGTGGCCAACGGCTCGCCCGCGGTTCCAGGCGAGACCACCGCCGGTTGGACGGGCAGCGCCGCCGGCTCCATCCACATCATCTCGGAGGACGCCCGATGAAGAAAGGCAGCGGCCGCCTGGCCGGGCGTCGGATCGCCCTCGGCGTCACCGGTTCGATTGCCGCATACAAGTCCGTGGAGCTGTTGCGCCTGCTCCAGGCCGAAGGCGCCGACGTACGGGTTCTCATGACGCCTTCCGCCACGGCGTTCGTGGGGCCGCTCACTCTCGAGACGCTGAGCCACCACCCGGTCGACAGCGATGTCCTGGCACTCCAGCCAGACGGGCGGATCGGGCACATCAGCGCCGCGAACGACGTCGAGGCGATCGTGGTCGCCCCCGCCACGGCCCACTGGCTGGGCGCCATGGCCAATGGCCTAGCCGGCGATGCGATCACGGCTGCCTGCCTGGCCACCTCCGTTCCCGTGGTCGTGGCACCGGCGATGGACGGCGGCATGTACGCCCACCCGGCCACTCAGGGGAACCTCGTCCGGCTGCGCCAGTTCGGCTACCGGATCGTCGAGCCCGAGCGGGGGCCGCTCGCCTCCGGGATGGATGGCCTGGGGCGGCTGGCCGCCCTGGAACGCATCGTCGAGGCGACCGTGGAGGCGCTGAGCGGCATCTCACCCTCCCCGAGCGTCGCGATCGCGAACGTTGAACCTGCGGCGGCCGAAGCCGCGGCCCAGCCGGAACCTGCGGCGGCCGAACCCGCGGCCCAGCCGGAACCTACGGCCCAGCCCGAAGCTTCGGCCGAACCGGCTGTGGCCGAGCCTGCGGCGGCCCCGGCCACGCCGGTCCGCCCACCCCACATCGACTTCGCCGGTCGCCACATCGTCATCACCGCGGGTGGCACCGCCGAGCCCATCGACCCGGTCCGCTTTGTCGGCAATCGGTCCACGGGCAAGATGGGGATCGCCATCGCCGAGGACGCCCTCGACCGCGGCGCGGCGGTGACCCTCATCCTCGGCCATGTTAACGTCGATCCGCCGAACGGCGCTCACGTCGCTCGCGTCGAAACCGCCGCGGAGATGCAGGCCGCCCTCCGCGCCCTGACTCCGCCCGAGGGCCCCGTTTTCGACGTCCTGGTCATGGCCGCGGCCGTCGCCGATTTCCGCCCCAAGACCGCGTCCGACAAGAAGCTGGGCCGGGCCGCCGGCATGAATCTCGAGCTGGACGCCACGCCGGATCTGCTGGCCGAAGCCTCTGAGCGTGTTCGTACCGGTGTTCGGGCCTCGGGAGCGCTGCGCCCGATCCTGGTCGGTTTCGCGGCCGAAACCGGTGCCACCGATCGCGCCGCGGACAAGGTGCGGGCCAAGGGCGTGGACATGCTCGTGGCCAACGACGTGACCGAGCCGGGCTCAGGCTTCGGCACCGACACGAACCGGGTGACCATCTACTATCCGGAAGGCGCGCCGGAACAGCTGCCGATGCTCACCAAGCGAGAGGTCGCCGAGCTTCTGCTCGATCGCATCCTGATCCGCCTCGACTCTCGAGGCGCGGCCCGGGAGGCCACCGAGAATTCGACCGAGCCTTCGCCGGTGGCCGAGACCGAGCAGGGAGCCAGGCCGGCCGCCGCCTCGAGGCCGGAGGCGGCCTCATGAGCCAGGCGCCCTCGCCCCAGCAGGCCGGCAGGCTGACGATAGCATCCATCGCCAGGCTTTACGCCGAAGGTGAGCGGATCGCCATGCTCACCGCCTACGACTACCCCACGGCCCGCATCCTCGACGAGGCCGGCATTCCGATGCTGCTCGTGGGCGACTCCCTGGGACAGGTGATGCTCGGTTACGACAGCACCGTCCGCGTCACCATGGCGGAGATGCTCCACCACACCAAGGCCGTCGTGCGAGGCACCAAGCGGGCCCTTGTAGTGGTCGATATGCCGTTTCTCTCCTACGGCGTGACGCCGCAGGCCAGCCTGGAGAATGCGGGCGAATTGATGCGCGAAGGCGGGGCCGGGGCGGTCAAGCTCGAAGGCGGCGAGCGCAGCGCCCGCACCATCGAGTCGATCGTTCGGGCCGGCATCCCGGTCATGGCCCACATCGGCCTCACGCCTCAGTCGATACATCAGCTGGGCGGCCATCGAGTCCAGGGCAAGACCCGCGAGGCCGGTCGCCAGCTCCTTCACGACGCCCTGGCGGTCCAGCAGGCCGGCGCGTTCGCGGTCGTCCTGGAGCTCGTGCCCGAGCAGCTGGCCGCCGCCATCACCGAGCGGCTGCGCATTCCGACGATCGGCATCGGCGCCGGCGCGGGCTGTTCCGGCCAGGTCCAGGTCATCACGGATCTGCTGGGCCTCAACCCCGACTTCACGCCGCGCCATGCCACTCACTATGCCGAGCTCTACTCGGTGATCCGATCCGCCGCCGAGGCATACCGCGAAGACGTTCGCGCCGGCGTTTTCCCCGGCCCCGAGCAGAGTACGCGGATGGAGGAAACGATCCTGGACGAGGTCCTTGGCAGGAGCGTTCTCGATCGGGCCGAAGGCATCGAGATGGGGCCCGGCATTCCGCTCGACCGGGACCTCTGAGGCCGTGGTTCGGCCGGTCGCGCTTCCCCATGTAGTCCGCACACGGGCCGATCTGCGCGAGGCGCTGGCCGGGGCACGCCGGCCCGTGGGCCTGGTACCGACGATGGGCGCCCTGCACGAGGGCCACGCCTCGCTGATCCGCCGGGCTCATGCCGAGAACGCCACTGTCCTGGTGACGATCTTCGTCAACCCGCTCCAGTTCAACGAGACCTCCGACTTCGAGGCATACCCGCGCGACGAGGCGGCGGACGTGCGGGTCTGTGGCGCGGCCGGCGCCGACCTGCTCTTGATCCCGCCCGTCGAAGAGATCTACCATCCCGGATTCGAGACGAGCGTCCGGGTCGGGGCGCTGACGCAGCCACTCGAAGGCGCGGCCAGGCCCGGCCATTTCGAGGGCGTGACGACGGTCGTGGCGATCCTCCTTGGGTTGGCCGGGGCGGATCGCGCCTACTTCGGCCAGAAGGACGCCCAGCAGCTGCTCGTGATCCGGCGGATGGCCGCGGACCTGGGAGTGGCCACGGAGATCGTCGCCTGCCCGATCGTGCGCGAGCCGGACGGCCTGGCGCTGAGCTCACGGAACGTCCGGCTCACTCCCCAGCAGCGGGCGGCCGCCCCGGTTCTGCGAAGGGCGCTGTCGGCCGCCCGCGCCCGGTACGATGCCGGCGAGAGAGACGCGGAGATCCTCAGGGCCGCGATGCGGATGACCCTGGCAGCCGAGCCTCTGGCCGCGCCGGAATACGTGAGCTGCGCCGATTCGGCCACCCTGCGCGAGCTGGAACGCGTCGACGGGCCGACGCTCCTGTCCATGGCCGTGCGCTTTGGCGCGGTCCGCCTCATCGACAACGAACCCCTGCCCTAGGCGGCGCCACTCCCCGGCGCCACTCCCCGGCGCCACTCGCCGGTGCCCGTTCGGCCGGCTTCTGGAACCGCGCCCGCCCTCCGGGCGTCCTCCTTCCGACAGCCGCTCGAGCCGCGGCCTCCCGAGCAGAGCATTGAGGGCGATCCGATGACTACCCAAGCCCACGAACCCGGCCAGGCGAACCACCCAGACGCCACACCACCAGCACCGCCCGCAGCACCCACAAACGTCGTGGGCTCCGTCGCTCGCCAAATAGCGAAGGCCCATGTCGGCCGCATGCCTCTCAGCCGACTCATCGCTGCGCTCGCCGTCGTGGCGCTGCTCGGCGCCGCTTACGTCGTCGGCAGCCCGAACTCGGGCACACCCGGACCGAGCCCCGCCCGTGCTGCACTGGCGCCGGGCGATGCCAGCCTGAAGGGCGCGCTGCCGGCCGCGTCGCCGGCGACGGGCGCCGGCGGTTTCGAGTCCTCGGGGACGTCCTCGGACACGGTCGGCACCAACCAGACCTCGACCGTGGTTCCCAACACCGCCACTCTCGAAACGACCCAGATCGTCAAGACCGGCTCCATGTCGCTCGAGGTGTCGGACATCGACAAGGCGGTCGCCCAGGCGAAGTCCGCCATCGTCGGCATGGGCGGCGACGTCAGTCAGTCATCGCAATCGGGCGACAAGGAGTCCGCCACGGCCAGCGTGACTTACCGTGTTCCGGCGGCTAAGTTCGACGCCGCCATCGCCGCGATGCGTGGCCTCGCCGGCCGGGTCGTGTCCGAGCAGACCAACTCGACGGACGTCACCTCCCAGGTCGTCGACTACGACGCTCGGCTGGCCAACCTGCAGGTCACCGAAGCCGCCCTGCAGTCGATCATGGCCAGAGCCACGACGACCGCCGACGTCCTCGCGGTCGAGCAGCAGCTCAGCACCACCCAGGGCCAGATCGAGGAGCTGACCGCCCAGCGTGACGAGCTCAAGAATCAGGCCGCGATGAGCACCTTGAACGTGACCTTCTCGCTTCCGACCGTGACCGTGACGACCCAGGCGACCCAGGACTGGGATCTCGGCGCCCAGGTGGATCAGGCCGCGGCGGCCCTCATCCGCGTCGGCCAGGGGCTGGTCACCATCGGTGTGTGGGCAGTCATCGTCGGCCTGCCGATCGTGCTCGGGCTGGCGCTCCTGCTGGGGATCCTGTGGGTCCTGCGGCGGGTCGCACGCCGGCGGCACAGCGCGGTGGCCGGGGCGTAGTCGCGGCGGGGTCAGCCTCGGCTGACCGTCTTGCGATCGACGAGCGCGACGACCTCGCGCAATCGGCTCACCGTCTCGGCATCGATCGTCTCGTGGTCGATATGGGGGCCCAGCCGCTCCAGGATGTCGACGACCAGGCCGAAGAAGACGCTCGCGTCGGCCAGGAAGAACTGCGGCTCGTTGTTGTAGCGGACCAGCGTCAGGCGGCCCTGGAGCACTCGCCGCTCATCGACGTGGGCGATCTGAGTGGAGAAGTTGTGGCCCTGGATCCCGTCGGGGTTGTTGAGGTAGTTGAGGGCGTTGTCGATGGCCAGGCCGAAGCGGGCCCGCCAGGCGATCAGGCGCTCCTGGACCTCGGGCGGGATCCGCACCTCGGCCGTCTCGTCGAAGACCTCGGGAGTCACGGTGAGCAGGCCGACCAGTGTGGCGCCGGCGCGTGCGCCCAGCATCACCTGCAGAGATCGCTCCAGCGTGAAGACCTCGGAGTCGAAGCGAGGGCTGGTGATCACGTCGGTCAGGAGGTCCTCGACGTTGTCCAGCACGCCCGGTTCGGAGAGGGCGTTGGCCAGCTGGAGGGTCTCCTCCTTGAACAGGAATTTCTCTTCGTGGTCGAGCATCGGTGCTCCTAGTCCCGGCCGGCGCCGGATCGGCGGTACGTGGCCGTTCGGCCGGACCGCGCAGTCGTCAGCCGTGGGATCGTAGCACCGGGTCGAGCCGGCGGAGCGTGGGGCGCAGCAGCGCTCGCCGCGACCGCTTCGGCCTGCGGCTCGGGCGCGACGGAGAAGCGGCCCCGACGCGAGGGGGAACGTCGGGGCCGCGCAGAGAATTGCCCGGTCGAATCCTACGGGTACAGGCCCCGCAGCGAGGTCGCGTCCGCGACCCGTTGGACGGCCAGCATATATGCGGCGGTCCGCATGTTGACTCGCTCTTTGAGGCTCATGTCGAGCGTGCTGTCGAAGGCTTTCATCATGATTGCCCGAAGCTTCTCGTTGACATGGTCGATGGTCCAGAAGTCGCGGTCGAGATCCTGGACCCATTCGAAGTAGCTGACGGTCACGCCGCCGGCGTTGCAGAGAATATCCGGGATGACGAACTTGGCGTTCTTGTAGAGGATCTCGTCCGCCTCGGGCGTCGTCGGTCCGTTGGCCGCCTCGGCGATGATCCGGGCCTTGATCCTGCCCGCGTTCGCGGCCGTGATCTGGTTCTCCAGGGCGGCCGGAATGAGGATGTCGCAGTCGAGCTCGAGCAGCTCGGCGTTGCTTATTTCCTTGGTGCCCGGGAAGCCCACGACGGTGTGGTGCTCCTGCTTCCAGGCGATGACCGAATTGGGATCGAACCCGTCGGCCTTGTAGATCGCGCCCGTCGAGTCGCTGACGGCGATGATCTTGGAGCCTTCCGCGGCCATGAGCTGCGCGGCGATTGCTCCGGCGTTGCCGAAGCCCTGGACCGCGACGCTGCACTTGCGCACGTCCATGCCCAGGTGGCGAGCCGCCGCGACTATGGTGTAGACGGCACCCTGAGCGGTCGCCTCGTTGCGACCCTCGGACCCGCCCAGAGGGATCGGCTTGCCGGTGACCACGGCCGGAGAGGTGTATCCCACGTGCATCGAGTACGTGTCCATGATCCAGGCCATGGTCTGGGAGTTGGTGTTCACGTCAGGCGCCGGGATGTCCTTCTCCGGGCCGATGAGGATGCTGATCTCGGTCGCGAAACGCCTGGTAAGGCCCTCCAGCTCGCGCTGGCTCAGCTTCTTCGGATCGACGACGACGCCGCCTTTGCCCCCACCGAAGGGGATGCCCACGACGGCGCACTTCCAGGTCATCCACATCGCCAGCGCCTTGACTTCGTCGAGAGTCACGTTCTGGTGATAGCGGATGCCGCCTTTGGCCGGGCCTCGGCCGAGGTTGTGCTGAACCCGATAGCCCGTGAAGACCTGGACCGAGCCGTCGTCCATCTTCACCGGGAAATGGACCGTCAGCTCGCGCTTGGGTTCGCGCAGAACCCTGCGGAGTCCGGGAGAAAGGTTGAGGTGCTCGGCTGCCAGGTCGAACTGCCGCTGGGCGACGTCCCATGCGTTGATCGCGCTCGCGATCTGCTCGGTCGCCATATTCTCGAAACCCTCCAGTGCCGGGACGGGCGGTGGAAGCAACCGATCGAGTGGCTCGGCCTGCTTCCTCGAACGTCCCCGACAACGTCGCGGCGGCCTTCCGCTTTACCCGGAAAGCGGCACCGCAGGTTCCACCTGGCAGCGAGTATAGACCTCGCCGGGAAAACCGCCCAGTCTGGAGGGACCGTTGGCATAAGGGCCCAAAGTCCTAACGTTGTGGCATTCACAAGGCATTCCTGCCGAACTATCGGAGGGTCAAGTCCGCGGTCGCCCTTACGCCCCGGTCAGTCCTCCGAGGCGCTCACGGGCCGCGGGATGGAACGCCGGGCCGTCGGAGCCGGCCGATCATTCGGCCAGAACGAGTACCCCGCCGTATGCGGCCGGACCGACGTGGGCGCCGATCACAGGCCCGATCAGGTGCGCGGTTACCAGCCTGGGAGCAGGCCCCGGCAGGCGCGCCAGCAACTCGTCGCGAAAGCCGGCCGGGTCGATCGGAGGCGAGTACATGACGTGCAATTCCTCGAGCGGCCGCTTCGACATGAACTCGATGAGCCGTTCGCGAGCCCTGGCGCGGGTGCGTGGCCGGTCCGCGGGGACGACCAGAGCGTTCTCGATCGTCATGATCGGTTTGACCGACAGGAGCCCGCCGATGGCGGCCCTGGTACCGCTGATTCGACCACCCCTGCGCAGGTACTCGAGCGTCTCGAGAGCCACGTAGAAGAGCGACCGGTCGCGCCGGCGGGTCAGCGCTTCGGCGATCTCCGTCGCGGACGCGCCTTCGGCCGCCATTGCCGCACCGTGCAGCGCCAGCGTCCCGATGGCCATCGACGCGGACCGCGAATCGACGACTTCGATCGCCTGGTCGGGCAGCATCTCCCGCGCCATCCTGGCGCTACGGACCGTGGCCGAAAGCGTCTCGCTAATGCAGACGCACACGACGCCGTCCGCTCCATCCTCGAAGGCCCGCTCGAAGGCTTGCTTGAACTGGCCTGCGCTCGATGCGGCCGTGCGGGCGAACGGACTTCCGGGAGCGGTCGCCTGGCGCCAGAATTCCTCGGGCGACAGTTCGTCGGGAGAGAGGTAGCTCTTCTCGCCGAAGGAGACGGTGAGCGGCACCTGGCGGATCCCGGCCTCGATCAACTCTTCCCGGGTCAGGTCCGATCCGGAATCGGTAACGATGGCGACGGTCATCGTTCCTCCTTCAATGCCGCTGCGGATGATCCGGCCCCGTGCCGGTGCCGTTTGCCAGGGCGATGCGCGCGATGGTGGTTGGACCGACCTCAGCATGAGCGCCGGCGCTCGCGTTTGCCAGCTCCAGTCCCAGTTCCGCCCCTCGCAGGCGCACGAGCGCGGTGATGCCGATGACCAACAGGATGCCGGTCGCGACCACCAGGCCGTCGATGCCGCGCCACGTGGCCGCGGCGCCGCCGATCAGGGCGCCCATCACCTGACCCAGACCGAGGAAGACCGAGTACAGGCCCATGATCGCGCTGCGGTCTTCGTCAAACCCCTCGCTGACGTCCGCCAAAAGGCCCAACGCGGCGGGAGTCGCTCCGGACAGGACGAAGAGCGCGACCAGACCAAGGCCCGCCAGGCCCAACAGCAGCCCTAACGACGTGGCATCCAGGTGGTTGATCAGCGTGCCACCCAAATGGTTGATCAGCACGACGTCAACGGCAATGACGGCGAAGGCGCCCACGCCCAGCAGGAGCAACGTGGTACGCCGGAAGCGAGCGTACACGGCCCCCCAAAACAGCAGGCCCAGGCCGAAGAAGACGGCGAAGACGGCTTCGCCAACGCCGATCGTCGTGGCCGAGACGCCACGCATCAGGAACTGGCTCGGGTCGTGCTCGTTGCCCTTGAGCAGGAGCGGCGCCTGCGCAGCCCACATCCCCAGGATGGCGTTGATGGCCAGCCACGTCGGAGCGAAGAGCAGCACCTTGTGGCTGGTCGCCATGCGCCAGTAGTGGCCCAGCTCCGAGCCGGCATGCTCGCCCGCCGGCCCGGGTCCCCTACCGGCAAGGTTGGCCGCCCGGTCGTGAGGAACCTCCGACACGCCGTAGGCGTACAGGCACAGAGCCAGCATGTAGAAGCCGCAGTTGAGGAAGAAGGCCGGCCGGCCGTATGCGTCCCACAGCAGCCCGGACAGCGCCGGCCCCACGGCCAGCATGCCCCCCAGCGAGACGAGCTCGAAGAGCGAGACGACGCGGCCTCGCAGCTGCTCGTCGTGAGACGTCTCGGCGGCGATGAAGCCGAGCGTGGACGGGATCGAGGCGGCCGTGGAACCGCCCTCCAGCAGGCGCGTGACCCAGAGCAGGGGCAGGTGGGTGGTGAGGCCGGTCAAGAAGACCGCGATACCGCCGAAGATCGGCCCCAACAACATGATCACCTTGCGGCCGTAGCGATCGGCCAGCACGCCGAAGACGATCGCGCCGGTGAGCTCCGTGGCGTAGAACCCGCCGGTGAGAAGCGAGATCGCCGCCGGACCCGTCCTGGTTCCGTGCGTCAGGTCATCGATCAGGAAGACCAGCATGCCGCCCGTGATGCTCGTGCTCACGCGCAACACGAAGGTGCCGATGAGCATGGACACGATGGAGCGATTCATTGGCCGATAGCCTAGCGGCGCCGTCGCATCCTGCCTACCCAGATCTCCCGACACGGGAAGGTCAAAGGACGAGGGCGGCATGGGTGCGGCGACCGGCCCTCAGCGAGCCGGGCGCCAACGGCTGGTGCCCGAGCGACGGGTCTATACTCAAGGCCGCCGGTGGCTCGCCGCGCTCACAATCGCCCTTGCCACCGGTTCGGTTTGGGTGCCCAGCCCGGATCCTCGGATCGAGCGCCGCGGTTCGCCGAACCCGCGCCTGGCATTCCGCCGGGCGGAACGCAGGGCGCAGAATGGGCTAGCGCGCAACGAGCCGCGGCGATCCCGGCCGGTCGCCACTTGCGTTACGGCTCGAGGCCTCGCATGATCGATTTCACGCACTGGAGAAGCACCTTGGAGGTGTCCGCTGCCGAGCAGCTCGGCGCATGCCTCTCCGCCGCGAGACCCGCAGCCGGCCGGGCACCCCGCACAGAGTCGCGCGTATCGCGGCCCGGGCTCCGGCCATGAGCGACCGTGCCGCCGCAGCCGACGGACGACCCGCCGAGCAGGCGGCGATCGGCGCCGGAAAGGGCCGGCCGAACACCCTCGCGGACCGGGTCTTCTCGCTGCCGGCCACCTCAAACCTGATCGACATGCCCACCCGGCGTCGGGCCGGGGTCTTCCGCCGCGCGCTGCGGCGCGAGTTCACTCGCCTGCGCGATCCCCGACGGCTCGGACTGGCCATCCTGCTCGGCATCCTGGCCGGAGTCATCCTGGCCGGCCTGATCGCCCGGGGCGAAGCCGCGGGCGCCGACGCGCGAGCCTACTGGGCCGCAGGCCGGCTGTGGCTGGCTGGCGGCGACCCGTACCACCCGACCGGCCCCTTCATGCCCTACGTCTACGCGCCGTGGATGCTGCCGCTCTTCGTGCCCTGGTCGCTGCTGCCATGGGACGTGGCCTGGTTCGTCTGGCGCGGCGCGACTGTCCTGGCGCTGCTGTGGTCGGTGCACTGGGCCTACAGGCGCCGGCCGATGACGACCACCGTGCTCCTCATCCTGCTCGCGTTCCCGATCGCGGCAAACCTGGACACCGGCAACATCAACCTGCCGCTGGCGCTGCTTCTCTTCGGCGCCCAGTTCTGCGGGCCGGTGGCGGCCGGTCTGTTCTGGATGGTCGCCACCACGCTGAAATGGCTGCCGGTCGTCTTCTGGCCCATCCTCACGCCTCGCGGCCGGCTGTGGGGGATCATCTGGCTGATCCTGGCCGTGCTGCTCACTGCGGTGACCCTGCCGGAGACGCTGGTCCAGCTCCAGGTCCTCTTCGGTTTCGCGAGGCCCGCGCGCATCGACTACTTCGTCTTCGTGTGGGCCATCGTGCCCTGGGCCTGGGGCCACCCCGACGCCTTCCGCTGGCTCCTGCCGTCGCAGTGGCCGGGGATCGCCCGCACGACCGTCTCGGCGGTCGGTGTCTGGCGTCTGCACTGGCGACGCAGCCCGGAGCGGACCACCGAGACCCTGCGACGGGTCATGACGGCTCGCGTTCGAACGTTCCTGGGCCTGCGGGGCGCCTGAGCCTCATCGGCAACACGTTCCGGCCGCTCCGCGCCTTCGACGCGATGACCACGTGATCAGCGGCGGGCGATCTCGTGCTCGTACTCGGGGAAATAGCGGATGATCGTCGACAGGCCGAAGGAACGCAGGATCGATTCCTTGGGCTCGCGCGCCAGCAGGAACTCGAAGGATTGCCGGACGAGGTCCGTCGGGTCAATCGCGCCGGGGGCGAACCTTGCCAGCTCAGCCTCGGTCACGCCCACCTCGAAGTCGCGGCTCGAACCGTGATCGGTGACGGTGACGCAGGCGACCCAGCCGCCGTCGACCCGCGAGCATTCGACCGCGATCTCGCTCATCGTTGGCGCCTCCTGCGAAGCCCTTGCGCAGCGGCGGCCGGGCCTGCCGGCCCGACCATACACCCACGGCCTGGTCTCGCGCCCGGCTAGCGGCGCGGCCCGGGGCGGTGGGCGTCGGAAGGGCGGCGCCAGTAGTTGCCTTCGACGGCCGTCTCCGGAGGCAGGCCCCGTCCCGCAGCCACCACCCGCCGGCCGGAGGGCCGCAGTACCAAGCCGCGGTACCCCGCCGCGAACCCGGACTCCACCAGGAGCGGCCGCCAGCCGGACGAGCCGACCGGCTCGCCGTCGACGCGGGTGATCGCCAGCTCGCGGAAGCGCCCACCCTCAACGAGTTCGCGCAGGGCCGCCAGGGCGGCCCGCGCCGTGTCCCGGTCGCCGGCCGCAGGCAGCGTCTGCAGAGAGTGCCCGCCTCGTTCCAGGTAGAGCGCCGCGGCGCCGTCCACCAGGACCACGTACGCGCCGGCCGCTCGCGCCAGGGGATGCCGGTCGGCCTCGCCGCGGCGAGCCCAGGCGAGCGCCGCACCGTACGGGTTCGCCGGATCCGCGGCGGCCAGCAGATAGACCGCCGGGCCGGAAGAGGCCGTGGCCCCGGCCACAGCGGCCGGCGCGGCGGAAGCCTCGCGCATGGACCGCAGCCGGTCCACGGCCCCGGGGAGCGCGAACTGGGCGGCGCCCAGCCCATCGACGAAGTAGCCACGGCGGATCTGCCCCGACTCCTCCATCGCCCGCAAAACCGGGTACAGGGCGCTGAAGCCGCCCGCCACCTCCTCCGCGGCGACGGCCTCGCGAGTGAGCACGCCGTGGCGATCGAGCAGGACAGTCGCGAGCGAATGCAGCCGGATTGTGGCCGTGCCGCCGCCACCAGGCGGCTCCACGAGCGACCACCGCCCGGCGGCCTCCGGCGGGCCAAGCTGCAGCCGGCCGGGCCTCGGCCGCCGCTCCCCCGTCGGGCGCCGCCAGCGCAGCGCGCGCAGCGGCGCGAACGTGTCGTTCGTGATCTCGCCGGCCCAGACCAGGTCCCACAACGCATCCAGGACCTGCCGCTCGGAGACGGGGCCGGCCGCGGCCGCCAGCTCTCTGTAGAAGGAGGCACCGCGGTCGCGCAACCGCCGCCGCAGCCGCTCGTGCAGCTCGGCATCGGGCGGCTCCGCATCGCCGGCGGCGAGGTCGCGCAGCGCCTCTCGACCCGGGCGGTAGAGCACGATCCGGCCGTCGTCGCGGCCCAGGCTGCCTCGCCCGACCCAGCTCACCTCGCCCAGGGCGCCGAGCTCGTCCAGCAGGCGCGGCTGGTAGCCGGGGATTCGGACAGGCAGCACATCACGCTCCAGGACCGAGGCCGGAATCGGCACGCCCGCCAGCTGCTCGACGACCTCCGCCAGCCGTTCGAGCGCCTCCTCCGAGCGGAGGGTGCGGGCGCCGGCATCGGCGATCGGTCGGACTCCCTGCCAGGCCGGCAGGAAGCGCGCCAGGACCACCTGCTCGGCCGGTTCCACCTCGCGCCGCAGGCGCGCCAGAGAGCGTCGCCGCAGCTGCCGCAGCACGTCGGGGTCGCACCATTCGCGCTCCGTGCCGCGCGGCCGGAACTCGCCTCGCAGGATCGATCCGGCTTCCAGCAGCCGCTCCAGCACCTCCTCGACCCGTGCCCCCGGCACCGCCCATCGCCGCGCCGGCTCCGGGGTGAGGAACGGCCCGTGCCCGCGAGCCCACCGCGCCACCAGTCCGCCGAGAGCGTCTTCCACCGGGGCGAGGAAGGCTGCCGGCACTCCCACCGGCAGCGCCACTCCCAGCGCGTCGCGGTACCGGGCCGCGTCCTCGATGGCTATCCAGCGCCGCTCACCGGCGATGCGCAGGGCGATGGCGCGCCGCGAGCCCTCCAGCGCCGCCAGCCAGGCAGCGATGGCGGCAGGCTCCGCGATCCGCGCCGCAACCTCCTCCTCGGACATGTCGCCCAGGCGCCTCAAGAGGTCGTGCAGCGCGTCCGCGGAACGGGCCGCCCGCTCGGGGACGAGCGCCTGGAGCGCCAGCTCCAGGTCCGCCAGCGCCGCCGGGTCGATCAGGTCGCGCAACTCCTCCTGGCCGAGCAGCTCGCGCAGCAGCTCGCGGTCCAGGGCCAGGGCCCCGGCGCGCCGCTCCGCCAGCGGGGCGTCGCCCTCGTACATGTACGCCGCCAGGTAGTCGAACAGCAGCGATCCGGCGAAGGGCGAGGCCGCGACCGTCTCCACGTCGCGAACCTCGATCTCGCGCCGCGCCACTCCACCCAGGACTTCCCTCAGCGCCGGAAGGTCGAACAGGTCGGCCAGGCACTCGCGGTACGTCTCGACGATGATCGGGAACGAGCCGTACCGGCTCGCGACGGCGAGCAATCCCGCCGAACGCTGCCGCTGCTGCCAGAGAGGAGTCCGCGAGCCCGGCCGGCGCCGCGGCAGCAACAGCGCCCGGGCCGCGTTCTCGCGGAAACGCGCCGCGAACATCGCGGAGCTCCCCAGCCGGCCCACGACCAGGTCCTCGACCTCCTCGGCCGATGGAAACAGCAGGTCCTGGATCGAGCCTTCGCGAGCAACCGCCGCATCCTTGCCGAGGCCCCACCCGCCCCCCGCGGCATCGCCCTCCGGCAGGCGGATGGCGATGCCGTCGTCCGACCAGATCGTCTGGGCGCCCTGGCCAAGGCGCTCTTCGAGCCGCGCTTCGATCGCCAGCGCCCAGGGCGCGTGCACTCGCCCGCCGAAGGGCGTCAGCACGACCACTCGCCAGTCGCCCAGCTCGTCCCGGAACCGCTCCACGACGATTCGCCGATCCGTGGGCAGCCAGCCCGCGACCTCCTGCTCCTCGGCGAGGTAGCCCAGCACGTTCTCCGCCGCCAGCTCGTCCAGGTCGTGGTGCTCGAGGAGCCGCCGCCGGGCTCGCTCCCGCCCGCGCTGGCCGCCCGCCAGGTCGCTTTCGAGCTGGCGCACGAACTCACCCATCGCCCGCCCGAGTTCGATCGGCCGGCCCAGGCCGTCGCCGTGCCAGAAGGGGATCTTGCCGGGCACGCCCGGCGCTGGCGACACGACCACCCGATCGGGCTCGATCTCCTCCACCCGCCAGCTCGTGGCCCCGAGCGCGATCAGCTCGCCGACCCGGCTCTCGTACACCATCTCCTCGTCCAGCTCGCCGACCCGGCGACCGGGAGTGCCCGCCTCGCCGACCATGAAGACCGGATAGAGCCCCCGGTCCGGGATCGTGCCACCGCTGGTGATCGCCACCGTGCGCGCGTCACGCCGCCCCTCGACCCGTCCCGTGGCCCGGTCCCACACGAGCCTCGCCTTCAGCTGCGCGAACTCGTCGGACGGATAGGCGCCGGCCAGCATCCCCAGGACCGTCTCGAAGGCGTCGCGGCCGAGGCTCTCGTACGGCGCCGCCCGACGCACCGTCTCGAACAGCTCGTCCGCGGTCCACGGCTCGCGGACCGTCATCGCGACCAGCTGCTGGGCCAGCACGTCGAGCGGGTTGCGCGGCAGCTTCGTCTCTTCGATCGCGCCTTCGTGCATTCGCGCCGTCACGACCGCGCACTCCAGGAGATCGCCGCGGTGCTTGGGGAAGATGACGCCGCGGCTCGGCTGGCCGACCTGGTGCCCCGACCGGCCGACACGCTGCAGACCGCTGGCCACGCTGGCGGGGCTCTCCACCTGGATGACGAGGTCGACAGCGCCCATGTCGATGCCGAGCTCGAGCGAGCTCGTGGCGACGATCGCCGGCAGCCGTCCGGCCTTGAGCGCCTCCTCTATCTGGACGCGCTGTTCGCGCGCCAGCGAGCCGTGGTGGGCCCGCACCAGCTCCTCGCCGGCCAGCTCGTTGAGCTTGTTGGCCAGCCGTTCGGCGAGCCGGCGAGAGTTGCAGAAGATGATCGTGGAGTGGTGCTCGCGGATCAGCTCCAGGATCCGCGGGTGGATCGCCGGCCAGATGCTGCTGCGCGCCTCCGGCCCGGCGACCGGCCCGCCGGGTGGTCCGTCGGCCGGCAGCAGCTCGCCGGGCTTGCTCATGTCCTCGACCGAAACGCGGACGCTCAGCTCCAGAGCCTTGCGCGAGCCGGCATCGACGATGGCGACCTCGCGCGACTCGCCCGCCTTGCCGGGTCCGACGCCGCCGAGGAAGCGGGCGGTCGTCTCCACCGGTCGCTGCGTCGCCGACAGGCCGATCCGCTGCGGCGGCCGCGCGGTCAGCTTCTCCAGCCTCTCCAGGCTCAGCGCGAGGTGTGCGCCGCGCTTGGTTCCCGCCAGAGCGTGGATCTCATCGACGATGACATGCTCCACGCCTCGCAGGATCTCGGCCGCCTGGCTGGTGAGGATCAGGTACAGCGACTCCGGCGTGGTGATGAGGATGTCCGGGGGGTTGCGAACGAGGTGGCGCCGTTCCTCGGCCGGCGTGTCGCCGGTCCTCACGCCGACCTCGATCCGGGGCACCGGCTCGCCCAGCCGTTCGGCCGCCAGCCGGATGCCGGCCAGCGGGGCCCGCAGGTTGCGCTCGACGTCGTAGATCAGGGCCTTGAGCGGCGAGACGTAGAGGACGCGCACGGATCCGACGGCGCCGGCCGTTCGCGGCCGCGGCTCCCGGGCGAGCCGATCGAGGGTCCAGAGAAACGCGGCCAGGGTCTTGCCGCTGCCGGTCGGGGCGTGGATCAGGGTGTGGCGCCCGGCCGCGATGCTCGCCCAGCCCCGGGCCTGGGCGGGCGTGGGCGCCGCGAAGGCCGAGCGAAACCACTCGGCGACCGCGGGGCTGAACAGGTCGAGAGAATCGCCGCGCCCGGGGCGCGGCTCGGTCGAGGCAGCCACCAGGGGCCCAGTATAGGCGGCCGCAGGCTATTAGACCATGCGTTCTGTTGACCTCATCCGGGCGCGTGCCCCACCGCGGCCGGATTGGACCGTCGGCTACCGGACGTGCGCCGCGAGGAAGTCCCAGCTCACCTTCGTCGCGTCGAAGGTGCGGCACGTTCGCCCGAACAGCAGGGCCGGCAGGGGGAAGCGGCTGCCGGGCCAGGTGTGGCCGCCGCCCTCGACGCGATAGAACACCACGTCGCTAGACGGCGTGGGGCCATGCCAGGTCCGGATCGTCGTATCGGGCGGGAGCGCGCTGACGGCCAGGTCGCCGCGTGCGCCGTTGGCCGCGACCCAGAATCGGGCCCAGTCGTCGATACCCACGCAGGGCCCACTGGCATGCCTGAGCACCACGCGGCTGCGCAGACTGTGACGGACTCCGCCCGCGTACGGCGCGTAATCGTCGGCAGTGCCGTGAATGCTTAGTATCGGCACCGGGCGAGCCGGGCGACATCCGGCCGCGACACCGGCCGCGGCGGTGCCGGCCACCTGCGCGACTGCGGCGATGCGTTCGGCCAGCTCGCAGGCGACCCGGCCAGCCATCGTGGCGCCGTTCGACATCCCGACGACGTAGACACGCCGGGTGTCGATCGGCAGCCGAGCCTCGATGTCGTCGATGATGGCCGCCAGATAGCCGACGTCGTTCGGCCGGCTCCGCGCCGCCGAGGGGTTGCGGCCGTCGTTCCAGATCTCACCGACCGCGCTCCGCAACGCCAGCGCGAAGCCCGCCTCGTGGGCCAGGGAGCCGAACCCGGTCAGCCGATCGAACTGCACCGGGTCGATGCCGCGACCGTGGATCTGCACCACGAGTGGCATTGGATCCACGGCCGGGCCGGGCGGTGCTCGAAGGAGATACGGGCGATCCAGACCGTCGTGGACCAGCGGGATGGTGTCGCGACCCGGCGGCCGTGGCGCCGAGCTCGGCTCTGCCATCGACCCGGCTCAGGCCGAACTTGCCGGCGGGTCGGCCGCGGACTGCGGTTGGGACGCCGGCAGGGAGGACACCGGCAGTGGCGACGCCGGCAGTAGGGACGCCGGCAGTAGGGACGCCGACGGGGAGGACGCGGCCGTCGCGGCGCGAAGCGGCGCTTCTGGCTCCGCTTGACCCACCTCGTAATCGTGGATGTAGCGTCGGCCCCGCAGCCACGACGCCGCGGCGGCGCCGAGCGACAGGACGACGCAGACCGAGAACACGATCTGCAGCCCATCGTGGAATGGCCCGGACAGCAGCTGCGGGAAGAACGAGGTTCCAAGGATCGTCGAGCGGGTGGCGCTCGGTAGCCCGGCGAGTACCGATCCCGGAATGAGGGTCGCCATCGGGTTGTAGCCCAGGAACGCCGCGAAGAGGGCGCTCATGGGCGGGATGCCAGATAGCTGCGTCGCCAGCGGTGTTGGGATCCCGGCGGCGGTGAGGTGTCCGTACATTGCCCGCGGCAGGCTCGACGACAGGCCGGCGATGACGAGGGTGAAGATGAGCGTCATGCTCAGGCTCGAGGCGACATTCTGGAACGTCGCCCGCATGCCCGAGGACGCGCCGCGGTGCTCGGGCGGGACGGCGTTCATGATCGACGCCGTGTTGGGCGAGGCGAAGGCGCCCTGGCCTATCCCCAGCATGAGCATGAGCAGCGCGAAGGGGGCGTACTCGAAGTCGGCCGGGAGCGCAAGGAAACCCACGAAGGCAGCCGCCGATATCAGCATGCCGCCGGTCGAGAAGTAGCGAGCGCCGTATCGATCGGACAGCATGCCGCTCAACGGTCCGGCGACGAAGAAGCCCAGCGTCATGGGCAGCATGTAGATGCCGGCCCACAGCGGCGCGTCCTCGAAGGCGTAGCCATGGAGCGGCAGCCAGATCCCCTGCAGCCAGACGATCAGGATCAACTGGAGACCGCCTCGGGCCAGGGACGAGAGGAAGCCGGCGATGTTGCCGGCCGCGAACATGCGGATCCGGAACAGCTCGAGACGGAACATGGGATCGGCCACGCGCCCCTCGACGAAGACGAAGACCCCCAGGAGGGCGACCCCACTGGCGAGCTCCCCGATCACCCACGGGTTGCCCCAGCCCATGCTCGATTGCCCGTAGGGCTGGATGGCGTAGGTGAAGCCGATGAGCACGAGCGTGAGCCCGACGGCGAAGAGAATGTTGCCCGGAATGTCGAGGCGCTGATGCTTCCGGATCGTCGCCGTCTCGTGCAGCATCAGGTACGCCCAGACCGTGCCGAAGAGGCCGAACGGGACGCTGACGAGGAAGATCGCCCGCCAGTCGATGGCGGCGAGGACGCCGCCGAGCAGCAAACCGAAAAAGGTGCCGGCGAGCATCCCGATCTGGTTGATGCCCATCGCCAGGCCGCGTTGATCTGGCGGGAAGGCGTCGGTGAGGATCGCCGCCGAGTTCGCGAAGAGGAACGCGCCGCCAGCCGCCTGGACGAGCCGGAAGACGATGAGCTCGAGCGCCGCCCCGTTCCCCTGGCCCTGGACGAAGAAGCACAGAACCGACCCGGCCGTGAAGATCGCGAACCCGGCGTTGTAGAGGCGGACACGGCCGTACATGTCCGAGATCCGGCCCGCACTGACGAGGATCGTCGCGGTCACCAGCGTGTAACCCATGAGCGTCCAGAGCAGGTAATCCGACTCGCCCGGGCCGAGAGGATCGACTCCGATGCCGCGGAAGATGGCCGGCAGCGCGATCATCACCACGCTGCCGTTCAACCCGGCCATGAGAACGCCGAGCGTGGTGTTGGAGAGCGCGATCCAGCGGTAGTCGATGTGGGCCAGGCGGCGGGGAGGCTGGGTTGGCGTCATCGGGCAGCCTCGCCGTTACCGGCTGAAACGGGCTCGAACGGTTCAGCAAGGACCCTTTCGAGAAGCTCCGCGAGGGCGGCCTGCGCGGCCGGCTCGAGCGTGAGCAGCCGGACAGCGACCGGGCTGTCGCGTAACAGGTCGGTCTCCTCGACCACCCGGCGGCCGGCAGGCGCCAGCCGCACCAGCGTCACCCGGCGGTCGGTCGGGCCGGGCAGGCGCTCGACCAATCCCGCTCGCTCGAGACGATCGACCAGGTTGGTGATCGTGGAGCGCGGGACGCCGAGCTCCTCGCCGTAGCTGCTGATCGGGATCTCGCCCCGGCGCGCCAGAACGCGGACGGCGTGCCAGTCGGCCAGCGAGATGCCGTGTCGAGCCGCTAGCTCGCGCTGGAGAGGTTCGGCCAGCGCCACCGCCCGCAGGTACGCTCGCAGCACTCGGCGCTCCGTCGGGTCCAGAACCACGTCGCAGCACTCCCAACTCTGGGATAGTCCGATAGACGGGAGCATCATAAAGACATCCTGCGAGGCACGCAGTGCAAGCACGAGGCGCCCTGCCGGATGGTCGGGCGGCGACGATCCCGCGACGCGCTCGAATCCCGGGACGGAGCTGCGTCGCCCTTGTCGTTGTCGCGACGTACTGATCGACCTGATCTCCCGGCGCTCAAGCTGCCGGATTGGGTGCACCAGCTCGCCCTCACCGCGCACATGGGCCAGCCGATGGTCGGGAACTGGGACGCCGCCGGAGTGGCCGCCTGCCTCGTCCTGGCTGCCGCCGGGCTGGCTGTGGGCAGGTGGGGGATGCGCCGTCGAGACGTGGCCCGCTGACGCCCCTGGCGACCCGGTCGCACGCGAAGCGTGTAGCAAAGGTAGATTACCGGCGTCGTGCCGGAGCCGGCTCGACCCGTCGAGATAGCGAGGTGGTTCGATGATCGCTCGAACCCAGCGTGGGTGGTGCCGCGCCACGCGCGCCGCGGTGGCCATCCGGCCGGGCGGTGCGGCGTGACCGACAAGTCGGAGCCCTATTTCCGGACCAGCCCCCCGTCCACGGCGGGGCCCGAGGCGACTGGCAGCATGGGCGCCTGGATGGGGCCGCTCGACGCCCAGCCGCTGTACGAGCTGGCCGAGGGCGTCTCGTTCCGCCCGGTCTTCGGGCAGAACCTGCTCCTCAACTTCCTCACCTTCGGCCCCGACCGGGGATTCCCGAGCCATAACCACCCCGAGGAGCAGTTCGGCCTCGTCCTGGAGGGCGAGATGGAGCTCACCATCGGCGACGAGACACGGCTGCTTCACAAAGGCGACCTCTATGTCATCCCGCCGGACGTCCCCCACGAAGGCCGAACGCTGGGTACGGCATGTCTCGTCGTGGACATCTTCTCTCCACCTCGGGCCGGCTTCCGTGAGCTGATCGCCCGGGCCAACCCGCTGCGTTCCCCGACCAAATGGTGGGAACCGGCCGAGCCGGCCTGACTCACGCCCCGCTGCCAACGAGGCGACCTCCAACGCCTGGAACGCAGATCCGTCGGTGCTCGAGCGGGCTACCTGGAATTGCCGGGTGATTGAGGGCCTGTGGTCGTTCCTAGACGGCGTTCGCGGCTGGGTGGCCGAGATCGCCGGCCTGCGGTGGGCGCGCGCAGGCCGGTTCGACGCCGCCATTCCCGCGGCGATTGCCATCGTCGCGGCCGCGTTCGCCGGGCAGCTGGGACGCCCGATCGGCGGCCTGCCGTTCGGTCTCCTGTGGGTGGTCCTGAGCGCGGCCGTTCTCGCGAGCCTGCGCCTGCGCTCGGCCGTCTCGCCGGTCGGCCGGTCCTGGCCGGGCTTCGCCCTGGTGGTCTGGGTCGTCATCGGCTGGCTGCTTTTCGACCTGTTGCTGTGGCAGCAGACCAACCACCTGTACGACTTCGACGTGTACCTGGCTGCGGCGGGGCGCTGGCTGGCGGGCGGCCAGCCCTACATGACCGGTCCGGTCTCGGCCTGGCCCGCCAGCCCGGGCCAGGATTTCTTCCTCTATCCGCCGCCGCTGCTGCCCTTCTTCGGGCTGCTGTCGCGGCTGCCCAACCCACCCATGGCGGTGGCCTGGGTCGGCTTCCTGGTCGCCTGCGCCTACGCATCCTTCCGAGTGCTGGGCCTTCGACCGATCTGGAGCCTGCTGCTGCTCGCCTTCCCGCCGCTGATGATCGGTTTCGAATCCGGGAACGTCGCCAGCCTGACCTTCCTGCTGTTCGCGCTGGCCTTTCGAGCCGGCGCGGGCCTCGTCCTGGACGGACTGTTGAAGGTCCAGTCGGGGCTGCCGGCTCTGTGGCTGGTTCGAACCAGGCGCTGGCGCGGGCTGGTCGTGGGGCTGGTCGCGCTGGCCGCCATCGCGCTGGTAACCCTGCCGCTCGTCGGCCTCGACTCCTGGCCGGCGTGGTTCGCCGGGCTCGGCTACCGGGCCGAGTCGCAGCCGGCGGTGGTCTCCATGTTCGGCTTCTCGTACGCGCGCGATCTGCCCGGAACCGCGTTCATGGCGCTCTCCGTCGTGGCCGTGGCCGCGGCCCTGCTCTTCTCCGGCCGGCGGGGTCTCGCGGCCCTGGGCCTGGCTTCGATCTTCGCCTCGCCATCGCTTTGGCCGCACGGCTTCGTCTTCGCGCTGCCGGCCGTGCTGATGTTCCAGAGCGGCGCGGTCGTCTGGCTCGTACTGGGCGCGGGAGCCATCGGCTCGAACATGTGGCTGCTCTTCTTCTCCGGCTGGGTCGCCGTCGTCGCCGCGCGGCGCCTGCCCGACGCGCTGCACCCGATGGCGGGCACGGACGGGCCGTGGCCCCGGCCCATAGCCTTGCGCCTGTCGCGGCGCGGCGAGCTGCGCAGCGGCGACCACCGCCGCGGCAACTCCCCGGACGCGGCCCGTAGCATGCCGCCCACTCACTCCGTGACCTGATCGAATGCGCGACAATCCCGTGTGCCAGCCCAGCACATTACAAGAGAGGACCGATGTATCGCGCCACGGACAGCCCCGCCAGGCTCGCCAGGATCCGGACCCGCGTTCGTCGTTTCCTCGAGCCGCCGGCGAGTCCGCACGAGACCCGCGGCGCGAGCGTCGTCCGGCCGATCGTCTTCGGGGCGACGGACGGCCTGGTCTGCAACCTTTCGCTGATCATGGGCGTCGCGGGTGCGGCAGGCGAGGATCCCCATTCCATCGTCATCGCCGGCGTCGCCGGACTGCTGGCGGGCGGCTTCTCCATGGCCGTGGGCGAGTACGTATCCGTTCGTTCGCAGCGCGAGCTGCTCGACTACCAGATCGAGCTCCAGCGCCACCAGCTCCACCACACGCCGGAGCAGGAGCGGGCCATCCTGCGCGAGATCTACCAGGCCAAGGGGCTCTCGTGGGCCGAGGCGGATCTGATCGTCCAGCGGATCATGAGGGACCCGGAGCGAGCGATCGACACCTTCGTACGCGAGGAGATAGGCCTCTCGGCCGGGACGATGGGCTCGCCAGTGGCGGCCGGGATGGGCTCGCTGTCCGCCTTCGCCCTGGGCGCTTTCGTGCCGCTGCTGCCGTTCCTGGTCCTGGGCGGCGGTGGAGTCTGTTTCGGCCTCAGCATCGCGGGTTCAGGCATCGCTCTCTTCGCCATCGGCCTGGCGGTGAGTCGCCTCACGCACCGTCGTGCCCTCTGGACCGGCATCCGACAGGCCGCCCTGGGCGGGCTGGCCGCGGCCGTCACGTTCGGAATCGGGTCGCTGCTGGGGACCGCCGTCCACTGACCCGGATCGCGGCGAAACGGCTCGCCTCGCGCACTCGCACACCCGCGCCCCGAGTGAGCCGCCGCCAGGTATGACCCTCGCCCCAACTCCGCTGGTCGCTTCGACGACGTTGCTGGCAAGTCGATCGAATCGAGCACCGCTATCAGCGAGGAGAACTCGGCCTCGGCCGAGGAAGTCTCCGCCGCCACCGAGCAGATGTCCGCCCAGGCCGAGGAAGTGGCTGCCTCCGCGGCTACGCTGACCGAGATGCGCGGCAACTGGACGACCTCGTGGCACGATTCCGGCTGCGGTCGGATGATACGGGCAAGCCGACGAACGTAGTCCAACGGCGACGCGCCAGCGACTGGCAGGTTCCCGCCGAGACCGGGCGCGTGGGATCGGCGTGACCTCGTGGCAGAGCCGCTTCCCCCCCAAGCGGCTCTGCCATCCCGCCCGGCACCCCGCCCGCCCGTGGCCCGCCACGCCGCCCGCCACGGCATTGGGCCAGACGAGACGCGCGGCGCGGGCCGACCTTCCGATCGCCCGGCCGCTGTATCCTCCCTGGCATGCCGGACCGCGCCTCATCCGCACCGCTGATCGTGATAACCGTCTCCGACCCGGCCCGCACGAACGACCCGGACCTGGCGGCTCACAAGAACGAGCTGTACGCGACCGAGATCGCTCGCCATGGCGGAACCCCGGCGCTGCTCGACGTCGCCACTCCCCCGCAGGAGCGCGACCGCCTGCTGGCCGAGATGGACGGGCTGCTGCTCTCCGGCGGGGTCGACATCGACCCGGCCCTGTACGGCGAGCCGGCGAGCGGCGCCGCCGAGATCGATCGGCCGCGCGACGAGCTGGAGCTGGCGGCCTGGCGCGAAGCCGAACGCCGCTTGCTGCCGGTCTTCGGCATCTGCCGCGGCTTCCAGGCGATCAACGTCTTCTCCGGCGGGAAGCTGCTGGCGGACGTGCCCGACCACGCCGGAACGCCGTACGGCACCGGGCCGGCCCACACCCACGACCTGGAGATCGAGCCGGACAGCCGGCTCGGTCGCGCGGTGGCGGGTGCCTCCCCCGACGGCCTGGCCGCGGAAGACCCCGATGATGCGGCCCTGCAGCTGCAGGTCAACTCCTTCCACCACCAGGCCGTGAGCCTGGAGGGCCTGGCGCCCGGGCTGCGGCCCAGTGGCTGGGCGTACAGCGAGGCCGGCCGGCTGGTCGAGGGCCTGGAGAGCCGCGGCGGTCGCTGGATCCTCGGCCTGCAGTGCCACCCGGAGCGAACCGAATCCACGCCGGATGAGCTGGAGGGAGTCTGGGTGGACTTCATCGTGGCCGCGGTCGCAGCCCGCACGCAGCCAGGCGCGCCCGCCCGTTGACTCGCGCCGCCCGCTGACCGGAGTCGCGCCACCGCCGTCGAGCCGGGCCCGGCATTCGAACGCACACAGAGCCCTGTCATCTATGGCCCCGGACAGGTATCTTGTGCCGCGTCACGGGGCGTTTCCGGCGCCGCACGAGACGCCCGCCGCCGCCTGACTGGCGAGGAGGTCTTCCGTGTTCGTTCCCCTCTCGGTGCTGGAGTTCCGCGATCGCGCGGAAACCTACTTCGGCGAGAAGGTCGGAGTCGTCGACGGGGATAAGCGCTTCACCTACCGGCAGTTCGGAGAGCGGACCCACCGGCTGGCGAACGTGCTGGTGGAGCTCGGGGTGAAGCCCGGCGATCGGGTTTCCTTCCTGACCTACAACACCCACCAGCTGCTCGAGGCCTACTACGGCGTGCTCGAAGCCGGCGCGGTCCTCAACCCGATCAACATCCGCCTGACGCCCAAGGAGATCGCCTACATCGTCGGCCACGCAGGCTCCAAGGTCCTCTTCTTCCACAAGGACTTCAAGCCGCTGGTCGAGTCGCTGGCGGCCGAGCTGCCCGCGAAGCCTCGCTTCGTGATCATGGAAGGCGCGCCCGATGGCGTGGCCAAGGACGAATACGAGGCCCTCCTGTCCGGCGGATCGCGCGATCCGCTCACGCCCGAGATCGACGAGAACGGCATGGCCGAGCTCTTCTACACGAGCGGCACGACCGGCTTCCCAAAGGGCGTCTCGATGACCCACCGGGAGCTGTATCTCCACGGGCTATACGCCGAGATCGGCCTGGGGTTCACGCAGGACGACGTGGTGCTGCACGTGGTCCCGCTCTTCCACGTCAACGGCTGGGGCACGCCCCACTTCCTGACGATGGTCGGCGGGCAGCACGTGATGCTGCGCAAGTTCGAGCCAGCGGCGCTGATGCAGGCCGTCGAGCGCTACAAGGTGACCCGCATCCTCGCGGTGCCGGCCATCTTCAACGCCGTCCTGCACCATCCGGATCGCCCCAAGTACGACCTCTCGAGCCTGCGCCAGCTGATTGCCGGCGGCGCGCCCTCCTCGCCTACTCTCATCCGCGGCCTGGAGGAGGCGTTCGGCGTCCAGACGATCGTCGGCTACGGCCTCTCGGAGACCTCGCCGATTCTCACCGTGGCCCAGCCTCGAACCTTTCTGACCGAGTCCGAGCCGCCCGAGAAGCGCCAGGAGCGCCAGGCCATGACCGGCTGGCCAATCCCCGGGGTCCAGCTTCGGGTCGTGCACACGGACGGTCGCGACGTCCGCCCCGACGGCGAGCAGATAGGCGAGATCCTCATCCGCTCGAACGTCGTCATGGACAGCTACTTTCGGGATCCCGAGGCCACTCAGGCCACGATCGTGGACGGATGGCTGCACACCGGCGACATGGCCGTGATCGACGAAGCGGGCTACGTCCTGATCAAGGACCGCTCCAAGGACATCATCATCCGGGGCGGCGAGAACATCTCCTCGGTCGAGGTCGAGAACGCGATTCTGGCCCACCCGGCCGTGCTCGAATGCGCGGTCGTCTCGGCGCCCGACAAGGCGCTCGGCGAGGCCCCGGTCGCGCTTGTCGTTCTCAAGCCGGGAGCGACCACGACGACGAAGGAGCTGCGCGACCACTGCAAGCAGACGCTGGCCCGCTTCAAGGTTCCGCGCGACATCCACATCCGCGAGGCGCTGCCCAAGGGCGGCACGGGCAAGATCCTCAAGGCCGAGCTGCGCGAGCCGTTCTGGAAAGGCCACGAGTCTCGCGTCCAGTAACCTGCGGGAGACCGGTCCAACCGGCGGCTGGCAGAACCGACGGCGACCGAACTGCCAAAGGCGGCGCAACCGAAGCTAGCGGGAGGATGAATGCATGCTGTTCGATCTGCCCCTGGCCGAGTTGCGGGTCTACAAGCCCGCCCGCGAGGAACCGGCCGACTTCGACGCCTTCTGGGCTGACACGCTGGCCGACGCCGGAAAGCACCCGCTGGCGCCTCGATTCGAGCCGGTCGAAACCGGCCTGATCGCCATCGACGTCTGGGACGTCACCTTCGCCGGATTCGCCGGTCAGCCGATCAAAGGCTGGTTCCTGACCCCCTCGGACCCGGCGTCCTCGCCCTTCGCCAAAGAGGGCCTGCTGCCGTGCGTCGTCGAGTTCATCGGCTACGGCGGCGGCCGGGGCCGGCCGATCGACTGGCTCCTGCCGGCGAGCGCGGGCTATGCCCACCTCGTGATGGACGTCCGCGGCCAGGGCAGCTCGTGGCGCTCGGGCGACACGCCCGATCCCGAGTCCGGCGCGGCGACCGGCCAGTACCCGCGCTTCGTCAGCCGCGGCATCCTCGACCCGGCCACGTACTACTACCGGCGGCTCATGACCGACGCCGTGCGCGCCGTCGAGGCGGCGCGGGCCCAGCCGCTGGTCGACCCGCCGCGCCTGGCCGTGAACGGCCCCAGCCAGGGCGGCGGGCTGGCGCTGGCGGTCGCCGGCCTGGTGCCGGATCTCATGCTGACCCTTACGGACGTGCCGTTCATGTGCCACTGGCGCCGCGCCGTCGAGATCACCGACGGCGACCCGTACCAGGAGATCGTCCGCTTCGTGAAGATCCACCGCGACCGGGCCGAGCGAGTCTTCGAGACACTCTCCTACTTCGACGGCGTCAACTTCGCCGCCCGGGCGAAGGCTCCCGCTCTCTTCTCCGTGGCCCTGATGGACACGACCTGTCCGCCCTCGACGGTCTTCGCAGCCTACAACCACTACGCCGGGCCGAAGTCAATCGAGGTCTACCCGTTCAACGGCCACGAGGGCGGCGAGACGATCCACGACGAGGTCAAGCTGCGCCGCCTGGCGGCCGCCTCGCGGGGCTGAGGCGAGTGCGGGCGCCCCCTCTCCGGGCCCGATCGGGCTGGCTCGCGTTCGGGGCGCCGGCGGCCATCGTCGCCATGGCGGCCATCGTCGCCGGGGCGATCTTCCTGCGCTTCTACGACCTGGCGAGCAATCCCGGCGGCCTCTACGGCGACGAGGCCGCCGAAGGGCTGGACGCCTGGCGGCTGCTCCACCAGCCCGGCTTCCACGCCGACTTCTTTGTCTGGTTCACCAGCGACGGCGGCCGCGAGGCGCTCTTCGCCTACGTCGTGGCCGGCGTCTTCAACTTCGCCGGGGCCAGTGTGGTGGCGCTGCGGGCCACGGCGGCGGCGTTCGGGGTGGCGGGCGTGCTGGCGATCGGGTGGCTGGGCCGGCGCTTCGGAACGTGGACGGGGGTAGTGGCGGCGGCCTGGGCGGCGGGCTCGCTGTGGCTGGTGTGCGTCAGCCGCGACGGGATGCGCAACACGATCGTGCCATTCTTCGGGGCGCTGGCGCTGGTCGCCATTTTGCGATGGGCCGCCCGGCCGGGCCGCGGGACCGCGGCGCTGGCCGGGGCGGTGACGGCCCTCGCCGCCCTCTACACGTACCAGCCGCTCAAGCTGCTGCCGCTGCTCGTGATTGTGTGGCTGCTGTGGCTGAAGCGCGTGGACCGCCCCTCCTACGACCGCCTGCGCCCCGGCTGGGTCCCATTCGCGGCCGCCTTCCTGGTCGTCGCGGCGCCGATGATGGCGGTCGCGGTCACCGACCCCGCGAACTACTTCGGCCGCGCGCTGGCGACCAGCGTGCTGAACGCGGGCGTGAAGGCGGACACGAACCCGATCGTCCACACACTGCGGACGGTGGCGATGTTCGGCCTGACGGGCGACCCGAACGCGCGCCACGACGTGGCGGGCTTGCCGCTGCTGCCGCTGCCGCTCACCGTCGTCGCGGCCGCCGGCCTGGTGCGGCTGTGGCGGATGCGCCGCGACCCCGGCCACTCCCTGATCCTGCTGGCGCTGCCCGTCTTTCTGGCCGCGCCGCTCGTGGCGACCGACGGCGGCTCTCCCCACTTCCTGCGGGCGCTCGGCCTGGCGGCGCCCCTCGGCGTCGCGATCGGGCTCGGGGCCCTGGAGATCGTGGAGCAGGCGCGTCGACGCTGGCACCGCGCCGCCGGCTGGCTGGCGATGGCCACGGTAGCGGCGACCCTGGCCGCGGTCGCCGTGTGGAGCGGCTGGGCGTACTTCACCAGGCCGGTAGCCGACCGCTATGCGGCCTACAGCTACCCGATCGTCTCGCTGGCCTCGTATGCGGCAGCTCATCCCGGAGCGGCGGCGATCCTGGACGACTACTCGGCCATGGACGTCGAGTTCCTGGACGCTGCCGAGCCGGTGACGATCTACGAGCCGGGCTCCAGGGTGGCCGATCCGGCCGCGCATCCGATCTACCTGGCGCTGGACCTCGAGGACCTGACGTCGACCCTGGGCGCGCAGGCGGCCGCCCGGGCTCAGCCGGTCGCCTGGGATCCCACCGGCAAGCCGGTCGTCTGGGCGGCGACGCCGTGAGCGTCCGCCGGCGTCGCGTGGGCCTCGGCCGCCTTCGGCGTCCCGGCTACGGCCTGACGCTGGGCCTGATCACGGCCATCGGGGCGGTGCTGCGGCTGGCGCTGCTGGCCCGGCAGCCCCTCGGCATCGACGAGGACTTCACCGCAGCGGTCGTGATCCGGCCGCTGGGCGAGATGCTGGCGGTCGTGAGTCGCGACAGCGCGCCGCCGCTCTTCTACGTGCTGGAGTGGCCGGTCGCGCAGCTCTCGCACGGCCCGGCCGCGCTGCGACTCGTGCCCGCCCTGGCGGGGATCGCCCTGCTCCCGCTGCGTGCCGCGCTGGCCCGTCGCGTGGCCGGCGATGGCGCGGGCCTCTGGGCCGCGGCCCTGGTGGCGATCCTGCCCACGACCGTCCTGGCCTCGGAGAACGCGCGGATGTACGCGCCGGCCGGCACGCTGGTCGTCGCCGCGACGCTGCTCCTCTGGCGGGCGGTCGAACGGTCGGCGGTCGGACCTCCGCGGAGCGAACCTCCGGCTGCCCAACCTCCGCGGGGCACCCTGTGGGCGGCCTACGGCGTGGTCGCGGCCGCCGCGGTCTGGACCGACTACTTCGCCGCGGTGGCCCTCGCGGGCGTCCTGGCCGCCCTGGCCTGGCTTCGGCCGCCCCGTCGGACGCTCGTTCTCGCCGGGCTGACGACCGTGCTCGCGTTCGCCAGCCTCAGCCCGTGGCTGGTCTTCGCACAAGCCCAGCTCGAGCATGCCGGGCAGGGCTTCTGGATCCCGCCGCTGAGCCCCGAGACGATCGCCGGCACCTTCGGCCAGCTCTTCGCCGGCCCGCCGGTCGATCCGGGGGTGCCGGGCCGAGACGTCCTGGTGGCACTGCAGGTGATCGCCGTGGCCGCCGCCTCGGTCGCGCTGGCCGCCGTCGCCTTCGCGCCCGCGGGCTGGCGGCGTCTCACCCCGTCCGGTCGCCGCGCCGCCGGCTTCCTGCTGCTCGCCTGCAGCGGCGTCGTCGCGCTGGCCGCGGTCAGCGTCTGGCACCCGATCCTGGAGGCGCGCTACGCCGGCGTCATGTGGCTGCCGCTCTTCGCCCTGGGGGGAGCCGGCCTGGCCGCCCTGCCGCGCCGTCTCGCCGGCGGGCTGCTGGTCGCCGTGGCCGTCCCCTCGCTCGCCCTCGGCACCGCCATCACCCACCCCGAAACCGCCTCGCTCCTGCCCGAGATCGAGTCGCGCGTGGGCCCGCACGATCTCGTTGCCGCCGACCCCAACCACTACCTGCTGCTGCTGGCCGATGCCAGCCCCACGGTGCGCGCCCGCCTCCACGTCCTGGCCGCATCCGACCCACCCTGGTACTTCGGCACCGCCGCCTACCCGCCCGATGCCGTCATCCACTCCGTGCCCGCCGCCGTCACGGCGGCCGGAGGCACGATCTTCTACGTCGCCGATCCGGGCGCCGCTCCCCCACTCCTGCCACCCGGCTACGTCCGGCTGGACCAGAGATGCCTGGTCGAGGTCTGCCTGACTACCTACGGCCCGAACGGCGAAAGTAGCTCGTCGGACGCGACGCGTCGCAAAGAGATGGGCGGCCTGGCTGTGAGCCGGCCGCCCATCTCGCCTCCCAGGTGAGAGCGATGGGTCGCTAGCTCGGTTCTTCCTCGCCCCAGCCGTCCCAGAAGTGCTTGATTTCCTGCCAGGCTTCTTCCGTCGTGGCCTCGCCCTGGTAGAAGGCGCCCTGGAACTCGATTGCCGGGGGTGTGAACGAGCCGCGCTTCACGAGCCGCCGGATGTTGTCGCGGTAGATCTCGTCCACCGCCTCGTGCGTCAGCGGATCGCGATTGAGCCACAGGTTCTTGGGGTGGATCGGCTGCTCGTACATGCGCCGGAAGACCTCGGTCCGCAGGTCCTTCATCCAGTTGCTGTTCAGGTTCATGGCCCGGAACTGGCGAAGAGCCTCGATGTCGAGGATGGCGGCGACCATCGTGTTCGCCCCGGAAGCCGAGTACGACATGACGTTGCCGTAGTAGTCGACGATGTGCGAGTTGCCGCCCGCGATATCGACCGGATGGCGCATCTTGGGATGCAGGTACACCGGGCCGACGTTCGGGCAGACCATGTAGAGGCTGTTGAACTGGGCGTGGCCGCGGTTCTGGATCATCCAGCCGCCGCCGCCCGGGTACGAGTTGCCGGTCATCGGCATCGCCTCGCTGGGGCGGTATACAACCTCGGCGCCGTTGAAGGCAAGCGCCCGGACGGCTTCCGGGTATTCGCCGTCGCTGCAGCAGATCGTGCCGATGTTGCCGATGTCGTCCGTCCGGAGAACCGGGTAGAACGAGTCGATGCCGTCGCCGAAGAGCTCCACCCAGCGGTCGTAGACGTCGTGCGGCGTGCACGAGCGCTCGCGGCACCAGATGTGGTTCTTCGCGGCGCGATGCACCACCTCGCCGGCCGGCGAGATGATAAACAGCGTGTTGAAGAAGCGGTTGTCCATCACCTCCGGCCAGCGCGCCTTGCACTGGACGACGATGTAGGTCTCGTACATCTTCGCCAGGCCTGCGAGACGCTCCGTCTCGGGGCCGGGGATGTCGATGAACAGCTCGCGCGCGGCGAGCGTGTGCGGCAGGTCGAAGGCCTCGTCGGTGAAGCCCGTCAGGGCGCCTTCCGGGAGCGCGATGAGCTTGACCGGCATGTTGATGTTGACCATCGACATGGCGGCATGGATGTTGTCTTCGATGATGTCGAGGTTGACCTTGATGTGCTTGCGCTCGGCCACGCCGTAGACGATCGTCGAAAGGCCGACGGCCATATACGGCGCGACCGGCTTGCGGGCGGACCCTGAGGCCCGCCCGCCCTCGTCGGTGCCGGACATGTTAGAGGTGAGTCTCCTTGAGCTCGGGGAGTGGCAGGCGGAAGAACCGGCTGGTCCACACGACATAGGCGATGCCGATGAGCAGCCATATGAACGGAATCAGCTGGGCCGGGTCGCTCGGCCACTGCAGGGCGAAGAGCCAGTTGATGCTCGAAAGCTGGGTCCACAGCCACAGGATGACGAAGGCGCCGATGCCGGGCGCGACCAGGTAGCGCAGCAGGTCCCCGGGCGAGCGGCGGCCGCCGCGGATGACGAAATGGCCGATGACGGCCAGGTTCACCAGCGTGAACGCGAACAGCGCGCCGAAGTTGATCATGGCCAGGATGGTGTTGAGGTCGCGGGTGCAGGCGAAGATCGCCAGGATGGCGATGATCCCGACGTTGATCACGGGCGCCGCGGTCTTGGGGTGCAGGTAGCCGAAGATCCGCCTCGGGATGACGCCGTCTCGACCCATGCCGAAGAGCAGGCGGGAGGCGCCGCCGGTCGCGTCGATCGCGTTGGCCAGCGCGGCGGCGATGACGGCATAGGACAGGACCGTCGAGAGCAGGTTGCCGCCGGCGATAGCGAAGATGACCGAGAAGGCCGAGCCGTCCTGCGGCAGGGCGGCCCAGTTCGGGTCGACCAGCTGGGCGAAGTAGGCCTGGACGACGAACAGGACGGTCACGATGAGCAGGGCGATGACCATCGCCAGGGAGACGCTGCGCCCGGGATTGTGCGTCTCCTCGGCCAGGGTGCTGATGGCGTCGAAGCCCAGGAAGGAGAAGCAGGCTATGGCCGTGCCGGCCAGGAGGGCGTTGAAGGTCAGGCCGTCGCCGAAGAACGGCTTGGTGGAGACGATCGTGGCCTCACCGGTTCCGCTGTTCAGGGCGCCGATGGAGGCGACCACGAACCACGCGATCACGATCAGGCAGATCACGACCAGGAAGGCCGAGGCGCGGGCCAGCCATCTGACCTCGACGAGATTGAAGATCGTCACGACCACGATCGCGGCGATGACCCAGAACCAGTAGTCCAGGCCCTGGAACAGCCCCACCGTCCCGGCCAGCTGCTGAGCGAAGGCCGCGATGATGATGAAGTTCAGCGTGGGGAAGAGCAGGTAGTCGAGCATGATCGCCCAGCCGGCGAGCAGCCCGAGGTACTGGTTGAGCCCGTTTCGAGTGAACGTGTAGGTGGAGCCGGCCTTGGGGAAGGCGCCGGCCATTGCCCCGTAGCTGAGGGCGGTGAAGAGCATGGCGACCATGGCCACGAGATAGGCCGCCGCCATGTGACCCGCGGTCGAGCCGCTCACCGCGGCGTACACCGCGATGGGCGCCAGCGGAAACATCATCATGACGCCGAAGACAACTAGATCGCGGGTCCCCAGAACCCGTTTCAGGCCGACTCCCTCGGCCGGTGCGCCCCCTTGATCGACTGCTGCGACGGACATGGGCTCTCTCCTCTAAGGCCGAAGATGACGCCAAGGGACGCTTCCCCCGGAAACCGCCGTCAGACCGGCGTCGAACGCTCCGTGTGGTCGGCCGGTCCTGTGGCGGGCCCGAACGGGCCGGCCGGAGACCGGGGAAGAGAGCGCGCGACCGCGAGAGGCCACCCGCCGCACGGGACCAGGCGAGCGAGTCGGCGCAGCCGTCGGCGGCCGCAGTGCCGAACCTCGAGAGCGGGCGAACGAACGCGGGGACCCGGTAGCAGGCCGTTTCCACCCGTGTTTTACAGCGCCGGGCGGCGGCTGTCACGGCGAATCCGCACTATCTTTCGGGAGCTTGGTCAGTAGCCGGACCGGGCGGAGAGGCGGACGGCTCCCCGGCGCACCTCCGGCCGCGGCGAGGCCGCCGTTGGGCCGGCGGGGCGGGTCGGGGGCAGTCAGTCATACCCGTGGCGAATGAACGCGGCCAAACCCGGGGCGACAGCGTACGCGGGAGGTCAGGCTCGACGAAGGAGCGCTGAGCGGGCCGGCGACCGAATGACGGAGCGAGGAGCCTAAGTACCGACGGGGCAGGCGGCGGAGTAGTAGGGGTGTTTGTAGTACACGACCATCAGATACACGTTGCTGAACGACTCGATAGTGATCGTCTGGCTGGCCGTCGAGTAGCCGATGTACCCGCCGCCGTTCACGTACCACACCCCCGACGTGACTTTCTTGGCATTGTGCCACGTGCAGACGGTGTCGAACGGGTAGTTGCCCGAGGGCGGAGAGCAGGTGACATTCATTGTCGGCAACACCGGCACCGGCGTGATCACCGGCCTGGGCGCGATCCTGATCGTCGGCTTGGCCGTCGGCGATGGCGACGGCGACGGGCTGGGCGAAGGGCTGGCGGTGGGACTCGGGCTAGGACTCGCGGTCGGGCTTGCCGTGGGCGCCACGGTCGGCGAGGGCGTGGGCGCTACGGTCGGCGACGGCGTGAGCGTGGCCGTGTCGACCGCGGCGATCGGCGTGGCCGAGGCGCTCGTGCCGTCGTTGCCGTTCATGGTCCCGGGCAGGATGAAAACGAGCTCGACGACGAGCAGCAGGATGGCCGCGCCCATAACCAGCAGGCTCGCGTCGGTGCGCAGCCGCCGCCGCCTGGTGCCGGCGGCGACCGCGGCGGGGGCAGCCGCCGCGGCGGCGGCTGCGGCCGCTGCGGCGGGCTTGGCGGCGCCGGGTCGCGGAATGGCCGGTCCTTCGGGCGCGAAGGGCGGCTTGGGGCGGACGGTCGTTCCGGCGGCCTTGGCGAAGCAGCCCAGGCAGGTTCGGCGCGAGGTGCTCCAGCACTCGGAGCAGACGAACTGCCGGCATTCGTGGCAGAACTTGAAGCTCTGGACGAACGACTGGTAGGCGTCGTCGTCCATCTTCGCCAGCAGCTGCCGGCGCGCGCCGTCGTAGGTGGAGCGCAGGCCCTCGCGATAGCGGATGGTTCGGCCCAACGCCATCATCGATGCCTTGAAGCGGCCGCCGAAACCCAGCTGGCGGCTGGAGGGCGGCAGGACGAACCTCGTCTTGCAGCGCTCACACGCGTACTGGATGAGCGCGGGCGCCTCCTGACCTGTGCTCATTCAACCGCCTCCACACGGGGCATGCGCGGATCGCGACGTGACAACGTGACGGACGACCATGATCTGTCAAGGTTGGCTTGTGATAGCCCCCAATCAATAGGACCGTGGTCATGGGGAGGTACCACCAACGGCACAAAACCTAACACAACCGCCAGGCCCTGCAAGCCCGTCGTGCCGCCGGCGGACAGCCGTCGGGCCCACCAAAACGGGCCGCCGTTGCGGCCGCGAGCGTCCGGCGGCAGGCATTTGCGACCGCAGCCGGCTCGGCGCCTACAATCCGACGGCGCGGGCGCTTCGGCGCTCGGTCCGGCCACGATCCGGCCACAGCCCGAACCCGCCGTGGCGGAGGAGCCGATGACCCGGAGGAGCCGGTGAGAAGACGCGTCCTGCCAGCCGTCGCGACCGTGCTGCTGGCCGTCTTCGCCTACGACGCCGTCCTGCGATCGCTCCTGACCGGCCTGGTTCGACTGCCCGGGCTGCCCGGCGGGCTGACCGTCCTGACTTCGATCATGGCGCTCTTCAGCCTGGCTCACGCCTGGTACTGCCTGGGCGGGCGGTTGACGCTCGCGTTCTTCGGCCTGAGCGCGATCGTCTCGTGGGCCTTCGAGCAGGTGGGAGTAGCTACCGGCCTGGTCTTCGGGGCCTACCAGTACACGGACTACCTGGGCGGAAAGCTCGGGCACGTCCCGCTGCTGATACCCCTGGCCTGGTTCATGATGATCTACCCGAGCTACGTCATCGCGAACCTGGCGCTGGAGCGGCGCCCGACCGGGACGCCGGGCGGTGCAGGCTCGCTGCTGCGGCTGGCGGCGGCGAGCGCCGCGGTCATGACGGTCTGGGACCTGGTGATCGACCCGATCCTCTCGGGGCCGCAGGTGCGGGCCTGGGTCTGGGAGACGGGCGGGCCGTACTACGGCGTCCCGATCCAGAACTACCTGGGCTGGCTAGCCACCACCTTCGCGGTCTACCTCGCCTACCGCGCGATCGAGCAGCAGGTCGCGCCGCTGCCGGCTTCGGCCGCCGCCGCGGCCGGTCGGATCGATGAGCGCCCGGCCGGGCTCCCGGCTGCGCTCGGCCCGGTCGATCGGCGAGTCGCCGCGCTGCCGGTCGCCGCCTACGGCCTGATGCTGGCCGCTAACCTGCTCTCCGGCGTGGCCCCGGCAGGACTGGCCATCGTCGGCCTGCTCGTCATGGGCCCGCCGCTGGCGCTGGCGGCGTGGCGGCTGAGGCGATTGAGCCCCGGCGTGAGCGAGCCGGCCGGCGGGCGGGCCGGATAGACTGAACCCGTGGGCGGATGGATCGATCGCGTCAGAGTGGACCCGCTGCCGTGGCTGCTGGACGAGGAAACGCCGGCGGTGCGGCACCTGGCCCTGCGTGGGCTGCTGGGCCGACCCGCGGACGATCCGGAGGTGGCCGCAGCTCGGGCGGCGGCGATGCGAACCGATCCGATCGCTTCGATCCTGGCCGCCCAGCACCCCGAGGGCTGGTGGGTCAGGCCGGGACACGGCTACAGCCCCAAGTACACCTCGACCGTGTGGCAGGTCATCTTCCTCGACCAACTCGGAGCGGACGGCAACGACCCCCGCATTCGCAAAGCCTGCGAGTACGTCCTGGAGCATTCCCAGTCGAGCAGCGGCGGTTTCGGCGCGCTCGGCTCGGGGCTGGCAAAGCCGCCGCCATCGGGTGTGGCGCACTGCCTGAACGGGAACCTCGTCCGCGCTCTGATCGGCTTTGGCCTTCTCGAGGACCAGCGGGTCCAGCGCTCGCTGGCCTACCAGGCAGCCTCGGTCACCGGCGAAGGAATGGAGCGCTGGTACTCGCTGACGCCGGGACCCGGGTTTCGCTGTGGCGCCAACTACGGCGATCCCTGTGCCTGGGGTGCCACCAAGGCCATCCTGGCCCTGGCTCGCGTTCCGGCCGAGGGCCGGACGCCGGCGGTCGCGCGGGCGTTGGAGGAGGGTGCGGCCTTCCTTCTGAGCCGTGACCCTTCGGTCGCGGATTACCCGATGGGCCCCAATAGCACGCCCAGCAGCTCGTGGTTCAAGCTCGGGTTCCCGTCGGGTTACGTCGCCGATCTCCTGCAGACGCTCGAGGCCCTGTGCGAGGCCGGAATGGCCGGTGATCCCCGCCTCGATCGGGCGGTCGATTGCGTCGCCCAGCAGGATGCCCAGGGCCACTGGCCGAACCGCTACGCCTACGCCGGCAAGATGGCGATCGACATCGACCGGCCCGGCCGGCCCAGCAAGTGGGTGACGCTTCGGGCCTGCCGCGTCCTCAAGGCAGTGGCCGAGCTGAGGGCGGGCGCGCAGGCCACCGCCGCTACATGAAGCGGTCGCGCGTGAAGCGGGCCTCCAGCTCGTCCGCGATCGAAGCTGCCATCCTCAGGGCGAAACGGTCGACCAGGCGCGCGATCAGCGGCCGGTGAAGCCGGACCGGCGACGCCTCCGCCGGCACGCCGGCAGCGGCCGCGGCGGCCTCGATCGCGTCGTCCAGGTCGCCGACCGCGTCGGCCAGGCCGAGCTCGACCGCCTGGCTGCCGAGCCAGACCTCGCCGCTCGCGAGCTCGCGGACCCGTGCCCGGTCGAGCTTTCGGCCGGCGGCAACCCGATCGACGAATCGCTCGTAGAAGGCATCGACGAGCTGCTGCTCGCGGCTGCGCTCCTCGTCCGTGTCGTCGCGCCATGGGGCGCCCATGCCCTTGAGGCGCCCGGCCCGGTGCTCCTCGACCCGAACTCCAAGCCGATCCAGCAGCGCCGGCACGCGCGGGCCGGCCGAGATGACGCCGATCGAGCCGACGATCGCGGACGGGGCCACGACGATACGTCGGGCGGCCATGGCGGCCAGGTAGGCGCCCGAGGCCCCCACTCCGCGAACGTGCGCGACCAGCGGCTTGCGCTCGGCCAGGCGCTTGAGGGCGAGATACAGGTAGTCCGAGGCGTCTGCCGAGCCACCCGGCGAATCGATGTCCAGCACGACCGCGGGAACCCGTCTTTCGCGGCCGAGCTCCCTGACCAGCTCGACCAGCTCCGCGGACCGGGCTCCGCCCGAGATCGTCCCGTACAGGCGAACGACCGCGACCCTGCCCGGCCTGATCCGCCGCCTGCCCCCTGCCAGAGCGCGCAGGGGCCCCGCGAGGATCGTCCGAGGCAAGGCATCCGTGCGGCCCATGCACCAATCCTGATCGCGGTCCGGGGCGGCCGCCGGGCGGGGCGGCGCCGGACCGGCCAGCGAGACACGAGGTGGCGGGAGGCCATCTCCGCGGCGGCGCAGGGCAGTGCGGTCGCCGGGCGGCCGGTTGCTCAGCGGACGCCCAGCAGCAGCTCCACGACAAGCTGGTCCAGGCGTTCGTTCCCGTAACCGCGCGCCGCCAGCGCCTCCAGGTCGAAGGGCTCCGCCTTGAGCGCATCCGCCCGGGCTCGCGTGTACGGGCCGACCGTGGGACGCGCCAGGTCCGGCGCCCCGGCCGCGGCCAGGGCGGCCTGGATCTCGGGATCCCGATCGAACCGGCGGGCCTTGTCGGCGAGCACCAGGTAGTTCCGCATGCAGCCCGCGGCGAAATCCCAGACTCCGTCCGCATCCTCCACCCGATAGGCGTGGGCGTCGAAATGGCGAGGCCCGTCGTAGCCCGACTTCTCGAGCAGCTGCACGAGGAAGAAGGCTTCCTTGATGCCCTCGGACGCGAAGCGGAGGTCCTGGTCGTAGCGGCCGATCTTCTGGCCGTTCAGGTCGATGTGGAACAGCTTGCCCGACCAGATAGCCTGGGCGACGCCGTGGTAGACGGAGAGGCCGGCCATGGTCTCGTGGGCCACCTCCGGGTTGAGGCCCACCATCTCGGGATGGTCGAGCGTGGCGATGAAGCCGAGGGCGTGGCCGACCGTCGGCAGGAACATGTCGCCGCGAGGCTCGTTCGGCTTGGGCTCCATCGCGAAGCGCATGTCGTAGCCCCGATCGCGGACGTAGCCGCACAGGAAGTTGATGGCTTCGCGGTATCGCTCGAGAGCGTCGGTGGCCGGTTTGGCGGCGAATGCCTCGGCACCCTCGCGTCCGCCCCAGAAGACGTAGATGTGCGCCCCAAGCTCCGCCCCCAGGTCGATGCCGGCCATGGCCTTGGCGATCGCGTAGCGGCGAACGGCGGGATCGTTCGAGGTGAAGGCGCCGTCCTTGAAGACCGGGTGCCCGAACAGGTTGGTGGTCGCCATGGTCACCGCCAGGCCGCTGGCCTCGAGCGCACCGCGGAAGCGGCGGACGATCTCGTCGCGATCGTGGGCCGAGGAGCCCGGCGGAACGAGGTCGTCGTCGTGGAGGCTCACGCCGTACGCGCCGAGCTCGCCCAGGCGTCGAACAGACTCCAGGGGATCGAGAGCGGGCCGGGTCGGTTCGCCGAAGGGATCGCGGCCGCGGTTCCCGACCGTCCACAGGCCGAATGTGAACCTGTCGCGCGGGCTCGGCACGAAGCCGGTGTCGCGGCTGGCCGAGCCGTTCTGGATGGCGGTCATGGCTTGGGCCTCCTGCTTGGATCGGGTCGTTCGGTCGGTGGCGGCTCAGGAGAAGGTCTGCCAGGCCTCCCATTCGAGCAGATCGCCGAGCGAGACGTACTGGTAGGGCATCCAGGCGTGGCCCAGCATGCCCCAGCCCGAGCCCCACGAGTTCTGCATCAGGAAGGCGCCCTTCGAGTCATCGTAGCCGACGAACTTGTAGGCGTGGCCGCCGGCCATCTGGTCCGGCGCCGGCAGGACGCCGTCCGGCCCGGGCGTGAACCAGGCGTTGCACCAGGGGCTGCCGATCCAGGCATCGCCATAGGCCGAGATAGTCTGCTTGACCTCGGTCAGGGTCCGAAGGCGCGCGTACGAGGCGATCTTGATGCGTTCGCCGACGTGCACGGGCTGGGGAGAGACCGGCGGGTTGCTGGGCTGGGGGCGCTGATGCGGCCCTTCTATCCAGTCGATCAACGACATGATGGCGTTGAGGATCTCGCCCGCCGACGGGAGGTCGATGCCGTGCCATCCGGCGGCCGGTTGGGCGAGCGCCTGGGCCCGGGCGGCGGCGCGAGCCTGTTCGGGCGTCAGTCCCGGCAGAACGGCTTTGACCAATCCACCCTGCGACCGCAGCACCTTGCAGGCCACGCGGATGAAGGTGCCGTCGGTGTTCGGCGAGCCGTCCTGCTGCTTGCACAGCCTGTACAGGTCGTCGGGGTCGAAGTTGAGCGCCTCCGAGGCCTCCAGCATGGTCTCGATCTGGCGGCCGAGGGCGCCGGAGTAGCCGACGCATGCCGGCAGGCCGTCCTGATCCAGGACGATCCAGAGGTACCGGGGCGCGTACGAGGGCAGTGGCGGCGCCGCCACTGCCGCCGGCGCGTACATCGCCAGGCTGTGGTCGCGCAGGTCCACGGGAGAAGGAACGCGGCCGAGTCCGTACGCCATGGGAAACCCCCTTGCTGCGGTTCCGTTCTCCTGAGCCTACGTCGCCGGCCGGCCGCTGCCAACTGGGCGGCTCACCCAGGGGGACACAGGCGGCAATGGGTCCGGACCGACCTGCGAGACAAGGCCGCGCCGGGCGGTCCGGGCCACGGAATCAGGGCTGTAGCCGCTCGATGCGCATCGGGCTGCCGTCCCGCAGGATCGGCACGGCGTCGGTCACGTCCACCTCGGCGCAGAAGGGTACGTCCTCCTCCTCGCCAATCTTCCGCAGAGTCCGCGCGCCGTCCGAATCGAGGAGGGCCGCCAGGATGTCGGGGTAGCGGTCGCGCAGGCCGACCGCGAGCCTCGCCGCATCGGTGAGGTCCGTATCGATGCCGCGTGCCTCAGCCGCCTCGACAATGCGCGTCACGATGACCCCGGCCGCCACTGCGTCCTCCAGCACGAAGCGGCGCAGCCGTCCCGCGCACACGACCCGGATGCCCACGCCCTGCGCCTCCGCGAGCCGCACGGCCGCGCCACCGCAGGCGCGGGCATTGCGCAGACAGCCGACCAGGACGTGTCCCGAGCGGCGGAGCATCTTCAGCATCGCCGTGCCGTTGGTCGTGGAGAGGACCACGCTTCTGCCCTGCACCCCGGCCCGCGCCAGCACCAACGGGGAGTTGGCGAAGTCAAATCCGGCCGGCCGTCGCAGGTGCCGCTCGCCGACGAGGATGCTCCCGGTCTCGCGGCCGCGCCGCCGCGCCGCCGTCAGGGCGCCCTCGATGTAGATGTTCGAGCAGCCGAGGTCGAGCAGCGTCGTCATGGTCGTGCTGGCGCGAATCTCATCGACGACTATGAAGACGGCCGGATCGGCAGGCCGGGAGACCTGCGGCACGAGCGCGACGTCGACGTCCATGGACGGTTGGCCCTCCCAGCGCCCCGGTCGCCCCGACCCATCGTGGTCGGCGAGCGCCGGACTTACGTCCTCGACAAGCCTACACGACGGCGGACGTCCGACCGCCCACGCCCCGCATGCCTGAACCCGGTATCGCCCCGCGGCAGGCCGCGCGTGTGCCGCGGTGGGAGAATCCGCCTGGACACGGCAGGCGAGGCCCTCGGTCCAGATCCGCGACGCAGAGGTGTTGCCATGAGGATCCTGATGGCGACGCAGTCCTACGACGCCCGGGCGAGCGGAGCGGGGCTGTTCGCCGTGCATCTGGCCGAGGCCCTCGCCGCTGCCGGCCACGAGCCGCTGGTGATCGCCCCCTCCGACCGTGGCCCGGGCTACCGGACGATTCGCCACGGAGTCAGGCTCGAGCTCATCCGGTCCTTCCCGCTGCGACCGTTCACCACGAAGGTCCGCCTGTCTCTCCACGCCCGACGCCGGGTCGATGGCCTGTTCGAGGACTTCGAACCGGAGGTCGTCCACGCCCAGGACCACTATCCCCTCGGCCGGGTCGCGCTCGACGTGGCCTGCCACCACGGCGTGCCCGTGCTCGCGACGAACCACTTCCTGCCCGAGAACATGATTCCCTACCTCCCGTTTCCGCGCCGGTCCCGGCCGGCCGTCTCACGCCTGCTGTGGTCCTGGGTGACGCGAACCTACAACCGAGCCGCCCTGGTGACCACGCCCAGTCGGGCCGGCGTCGCCGCGATCCGCGCGGCCGGTCTCCGACCCCAGGCGCTGGCGGTCTCCTGCGGCGTCGACCGCGAGTTCTTTCGGCCATTGCCCGAGCTGGACCGGGCCTCGGTCCGTCGGCAGCTCGACCTTGACCCGGACGCGGTCACCCTCCTGTTTGCCGGGCGCCTCGAGCGCGACAAGCGGCTGGACGTCTTGCTGGCCGCCCTCTCCTCGTTCGATCGAGAAGAAGACCCGTCCCCAGGCACGCAGCCAGCCCACCCGCCCCAGCTCATCGTCACGGGGACGGGCATGGACGAGGCCCGCTGGCGCCGCCTGGCCAAGCGCCTCGGCCTCGAGCGCAGGGTCGTCTTCACCGGCTTCGTGACCCGACAGTCCCTGCTCGAGTTGCTCAACAGCGCCGACATCTTCGCCATGCCGAGCGAGGCCGAGCTCTTGAGCATCGCCACCCTCGAGGCGATGGCGGTGGGCATGCCGATCCTCGCGGCCGACGCGTGGGCCCTACCCGAGCTCGTCGAGCCGGGCGTGAACGGCGAGCTCTTCCGCCCCGGCGATCCCGAAGACGCAGCTCGCCGGCTGCGTCAGCTGTGCGAGAGACGGGCCGACTGGCCGCGGATGGCGGAGGCCAGCCGGGGCCGAGCGCGGGAGCACGACTTTCGCGGCGTGGTCACCCGCTACGAGGCGCTGTATCGCGACCTCGCCGCCGGGCCGAGACCGACCGCTGCCTCATAACGGGAGCCGGTCGAGCGCATTTACCTGCGTGGGAGAATGCCTGCTGTGCACGGGGGGCTAAGACACGCGGTCCATGCACTGGCCGCCGGGACCGCGCCGAGCCACTGGCGAGACCGACCCGAGGGGCGACTCGGCCCAAGCTGGAGGTGCTTCCCGTGACTCAGTCCGCGGTCTCCGGAACCATCCCGTCGCTCGGCATCCTCGATGAGGTCGATAACGTATTCGTCATTAAGGCGCAGATCGTCCGGACGGCACTCGAGCTCGAGGTCATCCCGGCGGTCGCCGCCGGTCATCGCGACGCGGAGAGCATCGCCCGGGCCACAGGTTGCTCGCAGGCAGGGATGCGAGTCCTGCTCGACGGACTGTGCGCCCTCGGGCTGCTGAGCTGGGCCGAAGGAGCCTATGCGCTCACCCCGACGGCGGAGGCGTATCTCGTCCCCGGGAAGCCCACCTACTGCGCCCCGATGTACCTCGACGACCTCCGAGCCTGGGATCAGTTCACGGCCAACATCCGGAGCGGCCAGGTCCGAACCGACTATGCGTCGGCCGATGCCAGCGGGCTCTGGGCGGCCTACGCCGCCTCTCACCTGCTCACGTGGCCTGAAGATCTCGCCGTCTACAGGGCGCGCTGGTCGGCCCTCGGGATCACGGCCGCGTCGATGCCCGGGGCGCGCGTCCTCGACGTCGGCTGCGGTCCGGCGATCGCGAGCCTCGTCCTGGCGCTCGACGACCCGACGGCAACGGTGACCGGCGTCGACCGGGGACCGGTCATCGAGGCGGCCGGCCGCATCGCCGAGGCGATGGGCGTCGCCTCGCGGGCATCGTTCGTGGCCGGCGACGTCACCACCCTTCAAGGCCTGGACGGCCTCTTCGACGTCGTCTTCTTCGGCTGGGTTCTCCACTTCCTCGACCCGATCGAGATCGCCTCGACGATGCGCCAGGTCCACCGCCTGCTCGCCCCGTCCGGGCGGATCGTCATCCTCGAGCTACTGCCAACGCCAGGAGTGTTCGACGACCCTGACCCGTACCTCACGGCCGCCTGGCTATTCAACGTGGCGCGTCGGGGTCGCGTCTACACGTTGGAGGGGTACGCCGCCATGCTGGCCGAGGCGGGCTTCGGTCCCGCCCGCCGGCTCGAAGGCGCGCCGTGGCTCCAGGCGGAGCGCCGGGAGTAGCAAGACCTAAGAGATCGGATCGTTACCAGCCTGCCGGGGCCACTCCCCTGCGACGCGATGGTTGTGCGCAGTTCGGTGCCTGCAGGGCACGCGGTCCGGCGCCGAGCCGAGCGACTATCGCGTCTTCACGACGGGCGCTGAGTCGTACCTGTAGGGCCGTGCGGATCTACCCACCCAAACAGGGACCGGCGATCTACCGGGTCGGGTGGGCCAGGGAGTGACATCCGCAACTAGCACGTGGCCCGTCTCTACCCGAGAGTTGGCGGATGCTCGCCGCCAGCCGGGAAGGCCAGAGGCTACGGGCTCTCCTCGCGGCGCGTGCTTGCCGCTGGCCGGAAGTGGACGGAGGTGCTCTGGGTTGGATACCCCAGCGACTTACCTGGACTGGAACTTCATCCTTATCTCCATCCCGAACCTGCTGATGATCGCCGGGATGATCGTGATCTTCGTGATCGCCCTGCTGGCGCCGTTCCCGAGCCACGCCGAAGTGATCGAGTCGGAGGACGGCCCGGATGCCTGAGACCAACCCCAAGCCCCGAGCCGAGCACTCGAGCTGGACACTTGCGACTCGGCGATTTCTCGAACGCCGCCTGCCGCTGACGAATCTGTTGCCCGATCGCCAGCCGTACTACGTGGGCTCATGGGTCTACGTCTTCGG
>JBEKCH010000001.1:0-82389 GCA_050014975.1 Candidatus Limnocylindrales bacterium | reverse complement strand
GACGCAGGGCCAGCTCGGTCAGTGCTACGTAGTCGTGGGCCTGTGCCGCTCGCTTGATGTCGGGATTGTTCCACGTCTCAGGGCTGTGCTCGAGTCGGTAGGCACCGACTATGCCCGCCGCAAAGACCAGCGCTGCCCCAATCCCCGCGATGGCCAGGAGCAAGCGGGGAGTGAGTCGGCGGAAACCCCCAACGAGCAACCCCACCAGGAGCCCGACCTCGACCGTGAGGAAGGCGTTGGACCGATTGGCTGTCGCCAGCTGGAGGCAGACCACAATTGCCACCGCTGCCACGGCGACCGCCAGCAGGCGTCGAGACCCTCTGGATACCGCCACGGCGATCATGAGCCATGTGCCCGGCAGGGCCACCAGCGACAACACGCGCAGCTGGCTACCGCCGCGATTCGCCGCCTCCACACGCCCCTGCTCAACCGATGACATGAAGATCGGCAGGTAGCCGATCCTAATCAGGTAGAGGACGAGGGCCGCGATGCCGATCATCGTGAGCACGGCGGCCAAGACCAGCAAGGGTCGGTCGCCTATCTCTGTCGACCGATGGTCCGCGGGGATATCGGCCCGGCGCCACGCGATGCCGATCCCGACGACCATGCCAAGCACTGCCAACGCCAGGCCCGCCAGTATGGCGGCGCCATGGGTGGCACCGGGCAATCCTTCAACGGCGAAGCCCGTGCCGTAGAAGAGGATCAGCCCGCCCACGGCCGCCACGGCGGGCGATGCGAAAGCGATCCTTCGATTGGCGAAGGCGTCGCGGTACGCGGCGGCTATCCCACGCGGTATGGCCATCATGAAGATCCGACTCCTCTTACCGGTCGCGCGCAAACCCCGGTCGCCGCCGGTTCATCAATGCCGGCGGCGACCTGGCGCGGCTCCGCGTTCCCCGAACGAGTCACCCGCAGGGCTGGCGCGGAGCTAGCCTCTGTTGCGACCAGGACGAGATCAGCCGTAAGGTTCTCCACGGGCCCGAGTTGGCTTCGGCGACGATGCGCTCCCACTGGTCCACAGCAGTACGGTACCAGAGCACTCTTACGCGATTCAGGCCGTTCTGACCGCGCCCTCGCGTTCCGAGGCGGGTCTCAAGATCGCCATACGAGGTCGTTATGCACCGCTGGTGCGCGAACGAAGCGTCCTGCTACTGCATCCAACCGACGAGGCATACGGTGCCGAATCGGTCGCTTCTGAGTGCGCCGTCGGCCTCCGTGCGAGGGGGTGGCGCGTCCGCATCCTCGTCAGCGGAGTTGGGCGGGCGCCTGTGCGCGGTAACTCGCTGGACCGGGTCGGGACTTCCCCTGGCGACCTCACCTGCTGACCTCGTGGCGCCCTCCCGCTCGATGGTCTCGGCGTGGAGCTCGTCCAGGCGCCGCCCGATATCAAGGTCTATGGCGCGGAATCTGCCGATCGTGAACGACCTGCCAGCGGAGAGCGACAAGCCTGGCGGAAAGGGACCGGTCCTGCCGAGTCGAGCCCGACGAGGGTGGCCAGGATCAAGGAAAGGCGACCGGTACAGAGGCGGGCCTGCGCGGTCGAACGAGCCGGAATCGTCGCTCGAGCTCTTGCGTTGTCCGCCGGCATCGTAGAATGCCAGTTGCTCGGTCGGGGTCGTGCTCCGAGTCGGCGCAGCCGAAGGGCAAGTCCGGGAGTGGTCATGAGCAAGGTCGTCGTGGTCGGTGGAGGCGGGTACGTAGGGTGCGTGCTCGTCGAGGAGCTGCTGGCCCTGGGTTTCAGCGTCCGAGTCGTGGATCGCATGTTCTACGGGCGGGAACCTGCCAGAGGCTTCCTAGATCGAGTCGAACTCGTCGATGCCGACATGCGGGACTTCGACGAATCCCACGTGGCAGACGCCTCGGCGGTCATCAATCTGGGTGGACTCTCCAACGACCCCACCGCGGAGTTCAACCCAAAGGCCAATCATGAGCTGAACACCGAAGCCTCGGTTCGGGTCGCTGAGGTCGTGAAGCGAGCGGGCGTGCAGCGGCTCATCCTTGCAAGCTCCTGCTCGATCTACGACCGCGGAGTTGGTGACGATACCAAGGACGTACTCATGGACGAGGACTCCTCGGTCGAGCCGAAAGCCGCCTATGCGACATCCAAGCTTGCCGCCGAGCGAGCGATCCTGCCCATGGCCACGAGCTCCTTCGCGCCGGTTGTGTTGCGCAAGGGCACGGTCTTCGGATTCTCGCCCAGGATGCGCTACGACCTGGTGGTGAATACGTTCGTCAAGGATGCACTCTCGCATGGAACCATCACAGTCCATTACGGCGGTGCCATGTGGAGGCCGCTGGTAGAAGTGCGGGACGTGGCACGAGCCTACGTGATGGGGCTGCAGGCGCCAACCGAGCTCGTGAGCGGACAGATCTTCAACGTGGTCACCGGGAACTTCCGCATCTCGGAGCTGGCCCTCCGCACGCAGTGCGCGCTCGCGGAACTGGGCATTCAAGTCAAGGTCGATGTCGACTTTGGGTACCGCCTCGTCCGCAGCTATCGCGTCTCGGGGGCCAAGATAGCTCGCGTGCTCGGCTTCGTCCCGCAGGTCACCGTCGAGGAGTCGATCGGCCGCATGGTGGAGCAGATCAACCACTATGGGTACACGGATTTCAGCAATCCGCGCTACTACAACATCGAGTGGATGAAGCTCCTCGAAGAGGCTGTCGAGATTGTCGGCAAGCACGGGTACGTGCTGTCGAAGCCCCAGCCAGCGGCCGTCACGGCGGATCCGTCGGGTAACGGCGTCAGTCGCATGACGACAGTCCCCGCCAAGTCATGAGGCTACTCGTCATAGGGGGGTGGGGCCAGCTCGGCTGTGATCTGGCCGCCGTGGCGGCGCCTGCCCATGAAGTCGTTCGCCCCCGTCATAGTGAACTCGATGTGGTCGATGAGGCTTCGGCGATGAGCGTCATCGGCAGCGTTCGTCCAGACGCGGTCATCAACGCCGCGGCCTTCCATAAGGTCGAGTTGTGCGAGGAAGATGCCCGCCGCGCGTTCGACGTCAACGCCATCGGGCCCCTAAATACCGCCCGCGCCGCTCGGGCAGTCGGCGCTCGCTTCGTCTTCGTGAGCACGGACTACGTATTCGGTGGCGATCGTCCCGGCGGTTTCGCCGAGGACGACGAGGTGTCGCCCCTCAACGTGTACGGAGTGTCCAAGGCTGCTGGTGAGGCAGCGGTGCGAGAGGCCGCCCCGGATTCGCTGATCGTCCGGGGTTCGGGGTTGTTCGGGCACGCCGGCAGCGCCGGCAAAGGCGGCAACTTCGTTGACAACATGATCGCGCGCGCTCGGGCCGGCCAGCAGCTCTCGATCGTGGACGACCAGATCTTCGCCCCGACCGCGACCCACGACATGGCCGAGAGGATCCTGCTTCTCCTCGAGCGCCGAGTGCCGCCGGGCAACTACCATGCGGCCAACAGCGGGTCGTGCTCCTGGTATCTTCTGGCGCGTACGGCTTGCGAGATAGCTGGCGTTCCAGCGGACATCACGCCCAAGGCGACGGGCGAGACGCCGGTCCATCGACCGCGATGGTCGGTTCTGCTCGACACCAAGACGGCCAGGCTGGGGTTGCCACCCAGTCGGAGTTGGGAGGATGCGTTGCGATGGTATCTCGCAAGCCAGCCCGAACCGGCGCAGGTGAAGACGGCTTGACCGGAGCCGGGCTGCGTATCGCGATCATCGGCAGCCGCGGGATACCCGCGGGCTACGGCGGATTCGAGACGTTTGCCCAGGAGCTGGCGCCCCGTCTCGTTGAGCGCGGTCACGAAGTCGCCGTGTACTGCCGCAAAGGCTATACCGCCGGAGAGGTGCTCGACGAATACAAAGGCGTCAGGCTGATCCATACGCCTGCTCTCCGAAGCCGGTCGCTCGAGCAGCTTTCGCACGAGTTCACCTCGATCGTGGACTCGATCGGGCGTCGGTTCGATCTCTACTACTTCTTGGGCTACCGCGGCGCACCTTTCTACGTGCCGGTTCGCGCGTCCAACCGGATCGTGATCGACAACACCGACGGGCTCGAGTGGCGCCGGCGCAAGTGGAGTTGGCTGGGCAGAACGTACCTCCGAATGGCCGAGTGGACCGTCGTCAAGCTGGGCGCCCACGCGCTGGTTTCGGACGCCGAGGCAATCCGCCAGTACTTCCTGAGGACGTACGGACGCGATTCCCTGTATCTCACGAATGGCGCCTATGCGCTTGATCGGGCGGTTATGCAGCAGGAGGTTCTCGACAAGTACGGCGTTGTCGAAGGCCAGTACTACATCGTCGCATGCAGGATCGAGCCCGAGAACAACATCGACGTCATCGTCCGCGAGTTCATCGCGTCCGGCTCCAAGAAGGAGTTGATCGTCGCGGGTGGGATGAACTACGAAACCCCGTTCTGGCAGCATCTGCAAGACATGGCAAAGGGCAGTCGCGTGCGGTTTCTCGGCCCCGTCTACGGGCCGATGCTCATCGAGAGCCTGCATCTTGGAGCCTTCGGCTATCTCCACGGCCACGAAGTTGGCGGTACCAACCCGGCGCTCCTGAAAGCGATGGGCTGCGGCAATCTGGTAATTGCACTGGACACCGAGTTCAATTCGGAGAACCTGGTCGACACCGGGCGATACTTCACGAAGAAGCCGGGCTCCCTTGCGGCTCAGATCGAATGGGCGGATGCGAACCCCGAGCTGGCGAGAGCTCTCGGTGACGCTGCCCGGATCAGGATTCGTGACCACTACAGCTGGGACTCGGTCGCCGACAAGCACGACGCGTTCTTCCGAGAGGTGGCTCGGAAGCACGGCCGGCATGTTTGATCGAGGCGTCTGGCCCAACACAAGCTATCGAGGGAACCGATGAGATTCGAGATCGAGAAGACTGAAATCGAGGATGTGGTGATCGTGACTCCGGAGATTTTCCGGGACGGTCGAGGGTTTTTTATGGAGGTCTATCGTCAGGATCTATTCGCCCAGCTCGGGCTGCCCTCCCAATTCGTTCAGCTGAACCATTCTCGATCAAGCCAGAATGTCGTCCGAGGTTTGCACTTCCAGTGGGACCCGCCAATGGGCAAGCTGATGCGGGTCACCCAGGGTCGCGCATTCCTCGTCGCCGTAGACATCAGGATCAAGTCGCCAACGTTGGGTAAGTGGGTTGGTGTCGAGCTGTCCTCCGATGAGCCTCGGCAACTCTGGGCACCGGCCAGCTTCGCTCGCGGTTTCTGTGTTCTGTCCGAGGTTGCGGAGATCGAGTACCTCACCACGGGTACATACAACAAGGCAGGCGAATCCGGCATTCGATGGAACGACCCTGCCGTCGGCGTCGAATGGCCTGTGGCCCACCCGCTGCTCTCGGCCAAGGACGAGCAGGCGCAGACCCTTGCCGAGTGGTTGCGAAAGATCGAGGCGCAGAACTTCCAGTACTGAAGGCCCGACCCAGGGTGGCGGGATCCAGGTTACCTCGCAGCCGGGAACTGGCGGGCCGGCCGGAGCGGAGCAGACGTCAGCTACAGAGCAACACATGGAAGCGCGACCGGCCGGGTATGACGTCCTCATTGTCGGGGCTGGGATCGTCGGGCTCGCGACGGCTTATCAACTGCTGCGCGCGCATCGGCGCTTACGTCTGGCTGTCGTCGACAAAGAGGGGACTGTCGGCGTGCATCAGACCGGGCACAACTCGGGTGTGCTGCACGCGGGCGTCTACTACGCCCCCGGCTCCAAGAAGGGGGAGCTGTGCCGGCGCGGAAAGGCGGAACTTGAGTCGTTCGCCGAAGCTCATGACATCGCGTTCCAGCGGTGTGGGAAGCTGATAGTTGCCCTGAATGAGCTCGAAGTCCCGCGCCTGCGGGAACTGGAGCGGCGGGCTACGGCCAACCAGGTGCCGGGCATCGAGGTGGTAGGTCGCGAGCGCATCGCGGAGCTTGAGCCCCATTCCGCCGGCATCCTCGGGCTCTGGTCTCCCACCACCGGCGTAATCGACTACGTCCGCGTGGCCGAGGCGCTGGCCACCGAGATCGGCCTCCTTGGCGGCGATCTGCTGGTCGGGCACGAGGTGCTCAAGATCGTCGATTTGGGATCGGTCCGCATGCTGGAGACGCAGCGGGGACCAGTCCGAGCCCGTGACATGATCGTCTGCGCCGGACTACAGGCTGACAGGCTCGCCCATATGACCGGCACCTCCGGACCTCGCATCGTGCCGTTCCGGGGCGACTACTACGTGTTGCGACCCGAATCGCGATTTCTGATCCGTGGGCTCCTATACCCGCTACCCGATCCGGCCTTTCCGTTCCTTGGGGTTCACTTCACCAGGCGCATCGACGGCGAGGTATGGGCAGGCCCAAACGCCGTCCTGGCGTTCGCCAGAGAGGGTTACCGCCGGCGCGACGTCAACGTCCGAGATCTCTGGAGTACGCTAGCCTACCCTGGATTCCTTCGCGTCGCCCTACGCAACGCACGGATGGGCATGGGCGAGATGTGGCGCGCCTACGTGAAGCGAGCTTTCACCGCCGCGCTCGCACGCTACGTTCCAGAGTTGCGCTCTGCCGACCTTCTTCCCGGACCCTCCGGCGTCCGAGCCCAGGCGATCGATTCCAAGGGTCGGATGATCGACGATTTCGCCGTGGGCGGGTCGGCTCACGTGCTGCAGGTCCAGAATGCTCCCTCTCCCGCTGCCACAGCCTCGCTGGCCATCGGCAGCTGGCTCGCCGACGCTGCGAGCGAACGATTCGGACTCGGTGCTGACAGGTAGTCTGTAGCGAGTTCCAAGACGGTCGGGCGGCTGGCCGTGCGACCTCGTCCGAGACGGCCGGCCGCCACCTCCTGTATCGTTTGCAGCCATGGCGGACACGTACCATCTCACCGTGGTCGGAGCTGGCTATGTTGGGCTGGCGACGGCCATCGGGCTCGCGTCGCGCGGGCACACCATCGACCTGGTAGAGACCCGCCGGGACCGCCTCGACGCTCTCTCTGCGGGCGAGCTGCCAATTCATGAGCCGGGCATGGAGGTGGCCTTCGCGGACCCGGTGATCCGCGGCCGTGTACGCGCTGTGTCGCGAATCCCCGAGGAGCCGTCCGACTTGGTCCTTATTTGCGTAGGGACGCCGGTGGGCGAGAACGGCCGGAGCGATCTGAGGCAGCTCCAGGGCGCGCTGGAGGCGTCGCGCCCGCTGGTGCGATCTGGCGTGCCGCTCGTCATTCGCAGCACGCTGCCGGTTGGGTCGAACGAGCAGGTCATCCGCTGGGCCGGCGGTAACCCCTCCCGCATCTTCACCAACCCTGAGTTTCTGGCCCAGGGTACGGCCCTGGAGGGTTTCCTTGCGCCGAGCCGCGTGGTCATCGGCACCTTCCCCGACCCGGACGAGGACGCCCTGGCAGTGGTCAGGGCCGTCCTTGGCATCGACACATGCCCGGTCATGGTCACGAGCGTGGCCGAAGCGGACCTCATCAAGAACGGCGCCAACGCGTTTCTCGCCCTGAAGCTTTCCTATGCCAACGAGCTTGCTGTCCTGTGCGAGGAGCTAGGCGCTGACGTCGCGACGGTCATCGAGGGGATCGGGCTGGACCCGCGCCTGGGCAAGAAGTACATGCAGCCCGGCTTCGGCTTCGGGGGTAGCTGCCTGCCCAAGGATCTCCAGTCGATCACCAATGTAGGCCGCGACCTGGGGCTGGAGATGCACGTGACTTCAGCAGCTTCGGAAGCCAACGAATCTCACCAGCGACGGTTCGCCCGACGCATTCTGGGGGCGCTCGAGCCCGGCTGCAGGCGCGTCGCGATGCTGGGTTTGGCCTTCAAGGCGGGCACCGACGACGTCAGGTCGTCGCCCTCGTTGCGAGTCGCAGAGCTGCTGATGGCGCGTGGTGTCGAGGTTGTGGGCTACGACCCTCACGCCGCTCGAAACGCGGCCTCGGTCCTGCCCGGCATGCGCCTGGCTGCGACGGCGGAGGAGGCACTGGAGGGCGCCGGTGCGGCGGTGATCGGCACTGAATGGCCGGAGTTCCGCCACCTCGACTGGGGATCGCTCGCGTCCAGGATGGCGGCTCCGGTCGTGATCGACGGCAGGCGGCTGCTCGACGGGCCGGCGATGCGGGCATTGGGATTCCGTTATGAGGCGGTAGGGGTGCCAACATCGGCACTGCCCGCTCGGGCGCGGGAGGTAACGAGATCCGCAGGCTAGAGTGAGGAGTCTCCGACTTCTCCGGTGCGCAGCGTGAGCCCGTACTGAGACCGGGCCTCAAGATGCTCCGACCCCGTGAAGAGGGCATCGGTTCTGGGTGCATAGAGCGCCGGGCGATCTCGCCTCACATGGCTGACGCCGCGAGTGCCTGACTCACCAGGATTCGGAGTTCCGAAGCGCGGGCTTCGACGACACTTTTCGAGACCTGGGAGAACGCCACAGCGTCATTAGGAGCGGATGCCCAACCACCAATGGGGCCGTTCAGCAGGCGCAGAGAGCCATTCTCGAAGAGTGCTGGCGGCTATCGTTCGCGAGGAAGCCTCGTGCCCACACAGGCAGGCTCACAGCCGGGAAACTCATTTCAGGCGTTGATTGGAGCCGGGGAGATAAGGCTCCGATGGCCGAGATGTGTTGGTACGCGTCGCGGCTGTTAGCACTAGCGGCCGGTTCCGGACAGGACCGCCGGTACGGTCCGCAGCATGATCTTGATGTCGAGCCAGAGGGACCATTGGTCTATGTACTCAAGGTCGGTTTCGACCCAGTGATCGAACTCCGCCTCGCGGCGAGCACCAATCTGCCACAGGCCGGTCATGCCAGGCTTCATGGACAGCCGCCGACGGTGCCAGATGTCGTAGTCTGCGACCTCGCACGGGAGTGGCGGACGCGGCCCAACGAGGCTCATCTGCCCCTGGAGCACGTTCCAGAGCTGGGGCAACTCGTCCAGCGATGTCCGGCGGAGGAGGCGGCCGATGCGAGTGATTCTAGGGTCGCGCTCCAGCTTGAACGCGTGCCCGTTGATCGCGTTGTGCACCCGCAAGTCTGCAAGCTGTTGCTCGGCGTCGGGGCACATGGTGCGAAACTTGATCATGGCGAAGGTTCGACCGTTCAGGCCCACCCGCTCCTGGCGGAACAACGCTGGCCCGCTGGAGTCGAGCTTGACCAGCACCGCAAGCAGGGCCATGACCGGAGCCAGGACCAGCATGAGGATTAACGACGCGACGATGTCCACGACCCGCTTGACGAGCAGCCCGATGACGCGGTCCGGACCGTTTGCCAGCGAGTAGACGCCCAGTCCATCGATGCTCTCAAGGCGACCGAGCGACAGGACCCGCTCCACCGGGGCCGCTGGGATCCTCACGACTTTGCCTTCCTGCTGGCACAGCTGAGCGGTCTGCTCGATCAAGTCCTCCATGGCAAACGGCAGGCAGATGGCGACCTCGTCCACGATCTGGCTGTGGAGTACCCTCTCGAGGTCTTCGACGGGGCCGAGCAGAGGTCGGCCCAGGTAGATGCCGTCGTCCGCCGCGCCCGCCTGGAGGTGCCCGATGACTACCAGGCCGAGCTCCGGGTGACCTTCGACCATGTTTGCGAAGGCCTTAGCCCTGGCGTTGGCGCCCAGGACCAGCATGTAGCGGACGTTGCGGCCATGGCGGCGGAAATAGAGCAGCGTCAGCCTCAGGGCCACTCGCAGCGTGAACGCGGCGATGACCAGCAACGGGAAGACGACCAGCAGGAGAAGGCGGCTCACGTCCGGCAGTTTGAAGAGGAACAGAGCGCTCAGCGTCACCGCCAGGAGCACGACTGCCGCACCAATGACCTCGCCGAGCTCGCCTCTCAGCGTCCAGCGCGACCGGCTGCGGTAGAGGCCGCGCATCCACAACAGGCCGATCCACGTCGCGATGAACGCGCCAACGGCGAGTTTGGGGTCAGGGAGCGAGTGGCCCAGGGCCGAAGTCCAGGCCGAATTCGGCCCGAACCGGAGTTGGGCTGCGCAGATGACGACCGCTAGGGCGGCCAACGCGTCGGCAGCCATCAACACGGCCTGGAACAGGGCAGCGTGGCGACGGATCACGGGGCCAACGCATCTCCTCCCTTTCCGGCACCACCAGCTACACGGGCCGGATGTTGTCCGACATTGTAATCGGCCACCCAACGGCGCGGCGGCCAGACGTGCCAGGAGCGCCGCGGTTGAGAGCCGCCCGGCGCCACTGTGGTACATTCGGCGTGCTTTGGAAGACGAGATCAACTCCGGCTCTTCATTGCCCAGCCCTGGTCCACGCAGGAAGTCGCCGCCGCTGGCGGCGTTTCTGTCCTTCCTCTGGCCCGGCCTCGGGCAGCTCTACGCCGGCCGGCGCCGCCAGGCGGCAATCTTCGGTTTGCCCGCGCTCGCCGTCCTGCTGATCGTCCTGTATCAGGCCCGCCAGGGGCTCAGCGTTCTCGTGGCGCGTTTCGTCGACCCCGGCTTCGCCATGGCCGCCCTGTTGATCATCCTGGCGCTGGGGGCGCTGCGGATCGCCTCTGTGGCTCTCGCGTATGTCACAGTGGATCGCGGCGCGAGCCGCTCGGGAAAGATCAGCCGCAACGGGCGCGCGATTCTGGGCATCCTGATTGCCCTCATCGTGGTCACCCATGGCGTCGGTGGTGCCTTCGCGTACATGGACTACTCCACCTTCTCGCAGATCTTCGGCGGTTCCCCGAGCGATCTTGTCGGCGAGCCAGCTTCATCGGCGACTCCGCCGCCGGACATCTACGCCGGCGGATCGCCGCCGCCCGCGAGCTTCGGACCCACTGAAACGCAAACGCCGATCCCCGGCAGGGTCACCATCCTGCTCGCCGGGCTGGACTCGTACGTCACCCGCACCGAGCATCTGTACGACTCGATCATGGTGGTCAGCCTGGACGAGACCACCAACAAGGTCGCGATGGTGAGCGTTCCCCGCGACAGCGCCGCATTTCCTCTGTACTTCGGAGGAACCGTCGGGCCAACGACTCGCATCAACTCGCTTGTCTCATACATCGAGCATGGCTGGATCAAGTCTCCCGATGCTCCGCTCGCGTCCTTCGTCAATGAGATCGGCTACCTCGTCGGCATCCCGATCGACTACTACGCGGTGATGGATCTCGCCGGCTTTATGAAGATGATCGACCTGGTGGGTGGGATCGACATCGTCAACCCCAGCGCAATCGACGATCCCACGTACGATTGGCTCGATGGCGTGCACCACGGCTTCACGCTCTCGGCCGGGCCGCACCACCTGGATGGCAAGACCGCGCTCGCCTACGTGCGCTCCAGACACGGCGCGAACAACAACGATTACAAGAGAGAGTCCAGGCAGCAGCAGGTCATGATCGCGCTCGAGCACAAGATGGCCAGCCCGAACATGATCGTCCAGCTGCCAACGCTCATGCAGACGCTCGGATCGTCTGTCAGGACCAACTTCCCGGCCAACCAGGTTGCCGACATGGTCGCGCTCGGAGACCAGATCCCGTCCTCGAACATCACCGAGATTGTCCTCGGGCCGCCCTACAGCGACACCGGCATAGCGGCGGCGGTGGGCGTATCGACAAGCTGCCTGCGGCTCGACAAGATCGCCACGCTGTCCGTGCAGCTCTTCGGCGATGACAGCCGGTATTTCGGCAAGAAGCAGGCGGACACGTGCCCGGCCCCGCTCAAGGCAACGCCGAAGCCGACGGCCAAGCCGACGACGGCCCCTGCCGCCACACCGTCGTCTTGAGACGGGGCGGCTCCGCGGCCGGCTTCGCCCTGCCCGCCGCGCTGGCGCGCCCGGGCAACGATCCGTCGCTGCGGGCCCGCCGGGAGGCCGCGGCGCCCGGGCGAGCGGCCGGATATGGGGCCGAGCGGCTCGTGGATGACCTCGACAGCCTGTATCGTCACGTGCGAGCAGAACGAGGTGCGAAGCTGTGATCTCCGGCCCGCTGGCCCTTGGCGTAGCCGCCTTCCTGGTGGCGGTGCTGATGGTCCCCGTGACGAACAGGCTGGCCTTCCGTTACGGCGCCGTCGTTCAGCCCAGGGCCGATCGCTGGTCCCGTCAGGTCGTGCCGATCCTGGGCGGGCTGGCCGTGGCGATCGCCGTGGGGGCCGTGGCCTGGATGGCGATCGACGAAGGAACGACGCTGTACGCCTGGCTGGCCGGCCTGATCGGCCTCACGGCCATCGGGTTCATGGACGACATGTGGGACGTGCGTCCGCGCTACCGCCTGATCGCCGAGGCGCTGCTCGGCGCGGGTTTCCTGGTCGTCGTATTCGATGACTTCGACCCGCTGCCCAGGCTGGCGGTCGGTCTCGCCGGGGCGATCGCCATCCCGATGATGACCAACGCCACGAACCTGGTGGACAACTCCGATGGGCTGGCCAGCTCCCTGTCGGCTGAGACCGCCCTGACGATCGCCCTGACGGCGATCGTGGCCGGCATGAAGGGCAACGAGATCGGCCTCGGCCTGGTCGTCACCGGCGCCTGCCTGGGCTTCCTGGTGCACAATCGCCCGCCCGCCCGGGTCTTCATGGGCGATGCGGGCAGCCTGGGGCTTGGATTTGCGCTGGCCGGCGCCGGAGTGCTGCTCATCCACGATGCGGACGTCCACCCGAGCGTGCAGGCGACGGCCGCCGCCCTGGCCGTTCCCCTCGCCGCGTTCGTCCAGTTCGGCGACGTGGCCATGGTCTCGGTGACTCGAATAAGGCGCGGAGTTTCGCCGTTCACCGGAGGCACCGATCACACCTCTCACCGGCTGGTTCGTGCGGGTCTGGGCCCGTGGGCGATGCTGGGCGTCGTCGGGCTGGCGAGCGGCGTCTGCGGTGGCCTGGCGATGCTGCTGGCCTGGCGGGCGCCTGCTCCTGCCATCGAGATCGCGGTGGTCGCGGTCGCAGGTGTCTTGGTCCTCGGCTTCGAGACGATCATCGCGCTGCACATGCCCTTTGCGCCCCCGGCCGTTACGGCGGGCTCGACCGCGCCGGCGACGAACGCGGTGGCCACCGCGGAGCCGGTGAGCAGCCGGCGATGAGGGTCCTGGTCACCGGCGGCGCAGGCTTCGTCGGCTCCCACCTGGTCGACGCCCACGTGGCCAGGGGCGACGACGTGGTCGTCGTCGACGATCTTTCGACGGGCCGGATGGAGAACATCGCAGCCCACGTCGCCGGCGGCAGAATCCGCTTCCACCAGGGCAAGGCGGAAGACTCCGCCGTCCTCGGTCCGGCCTTCGAGGGCGTGGACCTGGTCTACCACCTGGCCGCGGCGGTCGGCGTCTTCCAGATCCTGCAGTATCCCCTGGCATCGATCCGGACGAACCTGGAGGCCTCGTCCGCCGTCTTCGAGCGCGCTGCCGCCCGAAGTGTTCGGACGGTCTTCACCTCCACCAGCGAGGTCTACGGCAAGAACGTCTCGGACGCCCTCAAAGAGGATGACGACACCATCTACGGGCCCACAAAGGTCCGGCGCTGGCTGTACGCCGTGTCCAAGGCCACCGACGAGTTCCTGGCCCTGGCCTACCACCAGGAGCTGGGTCTGCCGGTGACGGTGGTACGGCTCTTCAACACCACGGGTCCGCGCCAGACCGGCGCCTACGGCATGGTGGTGCCGCGTTTCGTTCGCCAGGCCATCGAGGGCCAGCCCCTCACCGTATACGGGGATGGCGGCCAGCTGCGCTGCTTCACCAACGTCCATGACGTCGTCGCGGCGCTCATGGCCCTGGCCGCCACGCCGGCAGCCATCGGCGAGGTGGTCAACGTCGGCAACCCGCGCGAGATCTCGATTCGCGACCTTGCCTCTCTGGTCTGCAAGATCGTCGGCTCGAATTCGCCCGTGCAGCTGATCGACTACGAATCCGCTTACGGGGAAGGCTTCGAGGACATGCGCCGCCGCGTCCCGGACGTGAGCCGGCTGCGAAGCCTGATCGGCTTCGTGCCCACGACGCCGCTCGAAGAGACGATCGAGGGGATCGCCCGCGACTTCACCCCGGAGCGACACCCGTTGCCCTAGCGGCTAGCCGGCCCCGGCAACGTTCGAGGCGATCAGGGCAGTCAGCCCCTCGTCCAACGTCACGCCTGGTTCCCAGTCGAGAAGCCGGGCGGCGAGCGATGGATCGCCCAGCGAGCGTTTGATGTCGCCCCGCCGCGCCTCCATGTGGACGATCCTGGGGGCCGGCACGAACTTGCCGGCGATAGCGGCCGCGAGCTCGTTCACCGACGTCGGCACGCCGGCGCAGATGTTGACCACCGGCGCCTTTGCGGAGGCGGACATCTCCGCGAGGAGCAGCGCCGCGACGACGTCGTCCACGTGCACGAAGTCGCGGGTCTGCTGGCCGTCGCCGAAGACGGTGATCGGGCCGCCCGAGCGGGCCTGGGCCACGAAGCGGCTTATCACCCCGGAGTAGGGGGAGTCGGGAGCCTGCCCGGGACCGAAGACGTTGAACAGGCGCAGCCCGAAGGACCGCAATCCGAAGAGCGATCCGGCGACGCCCGCGTGGAGCTCCGTGCCCAGCTTGTCCACGCCGTAGGGCCCCAGCGGCCGCGTGGCGTCGGTCTCAGCGATGCGCTTCCCCGGCTCGAGCGGGATATCGCCGTATACGGCCGCGGACGAGGCGTACACGAAGCCGGCCGCGGGAGCCACGTCACGTACGGCCTCCATCACCGCCACCGATCCGCCGCTGTTGGTGATGTGGCTGGCCAGCCAGCGCTCGTTCGACTGCACGACCGAGGCCACCGCGGCAAGGTGGAACACGACCGAGGCGCCGGCCACGCCTGCTCGGATGAAGTCCGGATCGGCGACGTCGCCGCGGCGGAACTCCACTCCCGCCGGCAGGCGCGAGACGTCGCCGCTGGACAGGTCGTCCAGGACCCTAACCTGCCGCCCATCGGCGACCAGGCGGCGCACGAGATGAGCGCCGATGAAGCCGCAGCCGCCCGTGACGACGACGACCGAACCGTCCGCAGTGGCCAAGGAGAATCTCCCGAGTGGCCCGCCGCCCGCCGCCCGCCGCAGGCGCCAGCCGGGCCACCGTGGAGTCTAGGGGCATCGCGCCGGGTTTGTGCGGGACGTCCGGAGCAGTCGGAGAGCGGGGTCGGGCGATCGACACCGGCGTCCGCTACAATCGCCGGCGATGTCCGACCCAACGAACGAGGCCGCCGGCCGCTCCTGTCGGCACCGGGTCCGGTCTCCGTTCCGGCGCGCGATAGCGGCGAGGAAGCGGTGACGAGCGGGGCGCCATCCGACGAGGTGGGCGACCGGCCGCTCCGCATCGCCTATCTCGGCGACGCCAACAGCATCCACCTGCGGCGCTGGGTGAGCTTCATGGCCGAACGCGGCGACCGGGTGACCCTGCTCATTGCCGACGGCAAACCGATCGAGCCGGGCCTGCCCGAGTCGATCGCCATCGAGCGCTTCACGCCTTTCACCAGCCGACGGTTTCGACCCTGGGGCGTCATCGTCGCGCGCCGCTCGCTGCGCCGCGTCATCGCCAGGGTCAGACCCGACGTGCTCAACGCCCACTATCTCAACGTCCACGGTTACCACGCCTGGATGTCGGGCTTCCATCCGTACGTCACCACGTTGTGGGGTTCGGATGTCTTTATCGTGCCCAGGACGTCGCGTCTCGCGGCGCTTGTGTCGCGGATCACCCTGCGCGCCGCGGACATGGTCATGGTCAACTCCGATGCCCTCCTGCGCGGCGCCCTGGCCCTGGGTGCGCGGCCGGAGCGGACGGAGATGATCCAGTTCGGAGTGGACCTCGCTCGCTTCACGCCCGGGCCCGCACCGGCGGCGCTGCGTGCCCGACTCGGCCTGGAGGGGCGCCGGGTCGTCTTCTCGCCGCGCAACATCACGCCCCTGTACCGCCACCAGGTCGTGCTGGAGGCGGTCGCCAGGCTGCCGGCGGACGTGGCCGTGGTCTTCTCGCGGCACCGCGCCCAGGCGGACGAGTTGGCCGCGATCGAACGGCGGGTCGAGGCGCTGGGGCTCTCGGGCCGGGTCGTCATCGTGCCGGAGATCGCCCATTCGGAGATGGTCGAGTTCTATCGGCTCGCCGACGTCGTCGTCTCGATCCCCGCCTCGGACTCCACGGCCGTCACGACCCTGGAGGCGCTCGCGTGCGAGACGCAGATCGTGGCGGGCGACCTGCCGAGCGTCCGCGAGTGGCTGTGGGACCTGGACTGCGAGGCGCTCGTGCCGATCGACGACGTGGACGCGACCGCCGCGGCCCTGGCACGTGCCCTGAACCGCGGACCGAAGGAACGCGCGGAGCTGGGCAAGCGCGCGCGGGCCATCGTCGAGAAGCGCGCCGACCAGGCCAGGAGCCTGGCCAACGTCGAGTCGCTGTATCGGCGCCTGGCCGGGCGGCGCGACGGCGACGGTCACGCCGGGAACCGCGGCCCCTAGCGAACGGGCTGCCTCGCCCGGTCGTCGCCCTCGTCGCGCTTCCCGCCCCGTCTTCGAGCCAGCGAGCGATACAGGATTTCCATCTCCAGCAGGCTGCGCCGGACGTCGCCGCGCACGATGGCCGCCTGCCGCAGGCGCGCGCTTAGGTCGGCCCGAGCCGACGGTGCGAGTTCGAGCCGCGATTGAATGGCCCGGGCGACGGCGGCCGGGTCGTCGCCGGGCACGATCGCCGAGGGATCGACGGCGTCGAGGCCCTCGTGCGCGCTTGGTATGTCGCCCATGACGACCGGGATCCCGCAGGCCATCGCCTCGAGCGCCGTGACCGGAAAGGCGTCGGTTGTCGGCAGCGAGACCACCACATCCGCCAGCCGGTAGAAGTCGGCCATGTTCTCGTGGGGGATCGCTGGCACGTAGCGCACGCGCGATTCGAGGCCCCGTTCTCGGACGAGCGCCTCCAGGCGAGCCAGGTAGGCCGGCTCCGCCTGCCACTTCACGAGCAGCAGCACGACGTCCTCCGGTAGCTGGGCCATGGCCTCGACGGCCACCTCGTGACGATACATGGGTCGAAGGCCCCGTGGTGACAGCACGGCTCTGCGCCCCTCGAGCCCGAACTCGGTTCGCAGCGATTGCGGCGGGGGCGCCGGAGAGAATTGCTCCGGGTCGACGCCGAACTGGACCAGCTTGACCCGCTCGGGCCGCGCCCCGAGCTCTATCGCCCCACGGGCCAGGTCCTGGGAAACAGCAGTCACCAGAGCGGCTCGGGACAGAGTCCGCCGGCCCCAGCGGCGGGCAAGGGCGGAATCCCGAGGCGCGACGAACACGTCGGAGCCCCAGACCGTTATCACGTACGGCTGAAAACCGGACAGCCAGGCGGCCCACCCGAACCACGAGAGGTAGTGGGCATGCAGGACGTCGGGGCGGATTCTGTGCAGCAAGCGGCGAAGAGAGAGCGACGTCAGCAGCGACCCGAGCCCTCGGATGTGGGTCCTGGGCCAGGCCCGGTAGACGTGGACGGGGATCCGCGAATCCAGCCCCGGGCCGACCCGGGCGGTGCTCGGCACCAGCAGGTGCACCCGGTGGCCACGATCCGCGAAGAAGCCGAGCCAGCGGCGGGTGTGGACGCTGTTCGGATCGGCGATGAAGGCCAGCGTCAAGGGTGGCCCGGGAGCCGGCGAGTCCTCTCCAGCCATAGGCGGGCGATTCTAGCGGATCGCTGTGCGACTGGAGCTAGGGCTCGGTCGAACCGGGCACGACCGCAGGCTTTCGCCGGCTCGCCAGCACGGACTCGTAGATCGCGTCGAACTGCGCCCCCACGACCGCCAGGCCGTAGCGATCGCGCGCCCGGGCGGCGATCTCGTCGCGGTCGAACCCCGTGAGATTGGAGAGAACGCGGTCGAGGGCATCGGCCAACAGGGCCGGCGTCTCGGGCGGGACCAGGACGCCATCGCGCTCGGACACCAGCTCGGGGATGCCGCCCACGGCGGTGGACACGACCGGCAGGCCCGAAGTCATGCCCTCGATGATCACGCATGGCAGGTTCTCGAAGCGGCTGGGCAGAACGAAGAGGTCCGACTCGCGCATCATCGCGGCGATAGCGGTCTTGGGCCGGCTGCCGTGGAACGCGACCGCCCCATCCAACCCCGACTCGGCCACCACTCGCTCGTAGTCGGCTCGCGACGGTCCGTCACCGACGACGTCGAGTCGCCAGTCGGTGCGGCGCTCGCGCAGCGATACCAGCGCCTTCACCAGGGTGGGAAAGCCCTTGATCTCGGTGGGCTCGAGATACCCGACGAAGATCATCCGCATCGGCTCGCCGGCCATCGTGATCCGCCTGGCGCAGTAGAAGATCGACGTGTCGACGGCGTTCGGCACGACCTTGAACCTGGCCTTGATGCCGTAGTCGAAGATGGCGCGCTCGAGCTCGGCTGAGACCGGCAGCACCAGATCCGCGCGCTCCAGGGCGAAGCGGGCCTGCCCGAGCGCCTGCTTGCTGAGCGTGCGCCGCGGGAAGCTGCTCGAGTGTTCGGTCACGACGAATGGCAGCCCGGTCAGTCTGGAGATGAGGGCGGCAGGAAGTCCGGAGTTCCAGACGTGGGCGTGGATCACGTCCGGTCGAAACCCCATCTTTCTCAGCCGTCTGAAGGCCGCGACCGAGCTCCACAGGTAGATCGAGTACGAGATCCAGTGCGACAGCGGGCCCAGCCGCGGAATCGAGACCCGGCGGCACTGCACGTGGTAGGTGGGGATTCCCTCGCTGAGCGTCGGGTCGGACTCCTTCTTCATCCGCCACAGCCACCGCGTGTCGGCCTGCTCCCCTGGAACGTGCAGGACGACGACCTCGTCACCGGCCGACCGGACGGCCTTGGCATGCTCCCGAACGAAGATGCCGTAGTAGGGTCGATCGGCCTGCGGGTACCAGTAAGCGAGGAACAGGACTTTCATCGGCCCGGCGAGGTTTGCATAGTCTCCTATCATCGTCAAGCCGCCGGGTCGGGGCTCCGGCGCCCGTAGCGGGAGCCGGGTGTGGACCCGGGCAGTCGGCTACAATCCGCGACGATGTCCCGCCCACGAACGCGGCCGCAGACGGTCGCGGCCGCCGGGGTGGCCTCCGGAGGCCCTCGCTTCCGGCAGCGGCTCGCCGTCGACGAGGGGCAACGCCGGCCACGGGAGGTGCGATGACGTCAAGCTCGGGCCAGGGGAGCACCTTCGCGCGCAGGGTCACCGCGGTCTTTTCGACCAACGTCGTGATCTTCGCTCTGGCCCTGCTGACGACCGTCGTCGTCTCCCGGATCCTCGGGCCGCAAGGTAAGGGAGCGTACGTCGCCGTCATCGCCCTGCCCGGGATGCTCGGCGCGATCGGTGTCTTCGGCCTGCCCGGCGCGATCAACTACTTCAGCGCCAGGGGCGCCTCCGTGACCGGTCTGTTGCGCGCGAGCATCGTCCTGGCCACGGTGATTTCGGTATTCACGATGGCCATCGTCTGGGCCCTGCTGCCCTGGCTCGAGCAGAGCGTCCTTCGCGACGCTCCGGACGACATGCTGCGGGTGATCGTCTTCACCGTCCCGGCTAACACCCTCTCCACCTTCGGCGCGGCGATCCTGTACGGCCGCCAGCGAGTCAGGACCTACACCTCGATCCTGGTCGCCCAGGCGGTCGCGACGACGGTCCTGTCGATAGCGCTGGTCGGCCCTCTCCACTTCGGGGTTCCCGGTGCGGTGACCGCGAGCCTGGTCACGATCTGGCTGCTGGCGATCGCGGTCGTCATTGCCGTGTGGCGTCTGGGCGGAAGCAGCCCGCCGGGCGACCCCGTTTCGTACAGGCCTCTGACCGCCTATGGGTTGCGGTTCATTCCGGCCAGCATCACCGGCTACTTCAACTACAGGATCGATACCTTCCTCATCCAGGCCTTGATGGTGGGGCCGGCCGCTCTCGGCCAGTACAGCATCGCCGTGACGATGGCCGAGCTCGTCTTCTACATTCCAGACTCCGTCACGATCATCTTTCTGCCCCGCGTGGCCGGGGCCTCGAGACAGGGTGCGGACGCGATGCTGCCCCGAGTGTCGCGGCTCACTTCTCTGCTGACGGTTGGTAGCGCCATCGCTCTCATTCCGGTTGCGTGGATCGGGATCCATCTGGTCCTGCCCCAGTACATCGCCTGCCTGCCGGCCTTCTACGTGTTGCTGCCGGCAGTGGTCAGCCTCAGCCTGTCCAAGGTCATGACGAGCTTCATCAGCGGCCGGGGTCGGCCCGGAGCGGTTTCGGTCGGCGCCACGGTCACGCTCGTGGTCAATGTTGCGGCCAACGTCGTGCTGATCCCGATGTACGGCATAGTGGGCGCGGCCCTCGCGTCGCTCCTTTCGTACTCGGCCATGGCAGCGATGATGGTCGTCGTGGCGTGCCGGCTCTCGCACAATTCCCCGCTGGCGGTCATCGTCCCCGGACCGGCCGAGGTCCGGTTGCTGATCGCCACGGCTCGCCGGGGCGCGGTGGCCACGCGTGCCATCGTCGCCCGTCACGGTCGGCCCGGAGCGGCCGGTCCACCGGCCGCTTCCGACGCGGCGGCGTCGCACGAACGGCCGTGAATTCCCGGTGACTACGAGGCCGAGCCGCCGCGCTCTGATGATCAGCTATTACTTCCCGCCCGTCGGCGGCGTGGGCGTTCAGCGCGTTCTCAAGTTCGTCGCGTACGTCCCGCGCTTCGGCTGGGAGCCCGTCGTGGTTGCCCCCGGCAATCCGGGCTACGGACTCCGCGACGCCTCTCTGATGGCCACGCTGCCGTCGACTCTGGAGGTTCATCGCACCTCGAGCGCCGAGCCCGGCAAGCTGCCCATCGCCGCCGAGCATCTGCTGGACCGGCGCCGCGGCGGTTCGACCGCGACCGCGACTGACCTGACCACCGGTTCCACCGGCGGGGGCCCGGTCCGTCGTGTCCTCCGCAAGCTGGCCATCGGCTGGAACAGAGTCTGGGCTGCGCTTCTGTTCCCGGACCCGACCGTGGCCTGGGTGCCTTTCGCAGTCTTCGCCGGCTGGCGTGCTCACCGCCGTAAGCCGGCGGACGCCATCTTCTCGACGGCCCTGCCCGTCTCGACCCACCTGGCCGGCGGAATGCTGTCGGGCCTGACCGGGCGCCCGTGGGTCGCCGACTTCCGCGATCCGTGGATCGGTAATCCCCTGACGCAACCGCCGGCACGACCGAAGCGCTGGCTCCAGCGCCGCACCGAGCGATGGGTGGTGAAGCGCGCCGCACGCGTCGTCTTTGCCATGGACGCGTTGCGCGACATGTACGTGGCCCGCTACCCGGAGTTCGCCGCCAAGTTCGTCTACATCCCCAACGGCTACGACCGGGCCGACCTGGCCGGGATCGAGCCCGCGCCGTACGAGCCGGGACGGTTCCACGTCCTTTTCGCCGGCAGCCTCTACCGGCCGCAGGAGCTCGACGCCTTCCTGCTGGGCGTCGAGCGCTTGCTGCTCCGCAGGCCGGAGTTTCGCGATCGTCTGCGCGTCCATTTCGTCGGCCGCGTGAACGAGGCGAACGGGCGTACCGCCGCCGAGTTCGGCCGGCCTGAGAGGCTCGGCGACGTGGTGAGCTTCGAGGGGTTCGTGCCACGTCCCGTGGCGCTGGCCCGCATTGCCGGCGCCGACGTTCTGTTGCAGCTGATGCCGGACATCAAGGGCACGGAGATCTTCGTGGGCGGCAAGCTGCTCGAGTATCTCGCCTTCGACCGGCCGATCCTGGCGGTCATGCCGCCAGGTGAGGGGCGCCGGCTCGTGGACTCCCTGCCCCTGGGCCGATCGGCCGACGTGGAGCCCGACAGCGTCGCCCATGCGCTGGAGGGTCTGCTGGACGACCCCCCGGCACCGGGTCCGACGGATCCGGAGGGTCGCTACGATCGCGTCAACCTCGCCCGCGAACTGGCAGGCGTGCTCGATGAGGTAGTAGCGGAGCACGAGGCGCGCAAAGGCCGCCGCTGAGAGGCGAGCTGCCGGCGCGCGTGACCAGGGCGGGAGGCCGGCCGGTTACCGCGGTGCCGTCAGGCTTCGGCCGCGTCCGGGGCCGCCCACCCGGCCCCGAGTCGCAGGACCTGATCGGCTCTGCGCACCTTGCCCCGGGAGCTGTTGACGGTGTCCACGACCAGTTCGGCGCGCGAGTAGATGTCAGCCCAGTCGTGCACCCGATGCGCCGTGACGACCACGATCAGGGTGGAGTCCTTGAGCAACTGGTCGAGCGGAACGGAGGCGTACTCCACGCCCTCGGAGTCGTGGAAGTTGGGCACGTGCGGGTCGTGGTACGAGACCACCGCGCCCTGCTGGCGCAGGATGGTCATGACGCTCGCGGCCGGGGCATTTCGGGCATCCTGGACGTCCGGCTTGAAGGCCACGCCCATGATCCCGACGCGGGTTCCCAGGAGCGGCTTGCCGCGGCGGTTGAGGGCCTCGCTGGCCAGCTCGACGACGTGACGGGGCATCGCCAGGTTGATGTCGCCGGCCAGCTCGATGAAGCGCTCCACGAAGTCGAACTCGCGGGTCCGCCAGGCCAGGTAGTACGGGTCCACCGGAATGCAGTGCCCGCCGACGCCCGGCCCGGGCCGGAATGCCATGAACCCGAACGGCTTGGTGGCCGCGGCGTCCACCACCTCCCAGACGTCCAGGCCCATGCGCTCGCACAGCAGCGCGAGCTGGTTGACGAAGGCGATGTTGACGCTTCGGAAGACGTTCTCCAGGAGCTTCGCCAGCTCCGCCGCATCCGGCGAGGAGAGCGGCACGACGTGGCTGTTGATGTTCTCGAAGAGCCGTTTGGCGCGTTCGGTGGCCTCCGGAGTGGAGCCGCCGACGAGGCGCGGAATGGCCCGGCCGGAGCTGGCGGGATCGCCCGGGTTGACCCGTTCGGGGGCGAAGGCGAGGTGGAAGTCGCGGCCGGCGACGAGGCCGGAGCGCTCGAGCTCGACTCGGAACGGGCCCGTGGTCGTGCCGGGGAAGGTCGTGGACTGCAGCACGACGAGCTGGCCCGGGCGCAGCGAGTGCCGGACCGTCTCGGCAGCGGCCAGGACCGGGCCCAGGTCCGGATCCTTGGACTGCGTGATCGGGGTAGGAACGCACACGACCACGGCATCCAGCTCGGAGAGCGCGCCTTCGGCCTGGGTCGTCTCGATGAACTTGATCCCGCCCCGGAGGGCGCGGCCCAGCCTGGCGTCGTCGACGTCGTCGATCGGCGAGTGCCCGGCGTTCAGCTCGGCCACTCTGGCCGGGCTGGCGTCCACGCCCGTGACCTTGAGCCCGGCCTCGTGATATCCGAGCGCCAGCGGCACCCCGACATAGCCAAGCCCCAGGACGCCAACGCTCCGATCGTCCCTCACCTTTTCTCCTTTGAGCTCCGTGTGGTTGCCGTGGCAACGGCGCGCATTGATTGCGACCTGTGGTTGCCCGATGGCACAGGGGCGGCCTTCGTCATCGAGCCGCCACTGCGCGCGGAGGTATGCCGCCGGTAGCGCGCCATTCCAGCCGACGGAGAATCTCCACGATTCTCTGCGCGGCCCGGCCGTCCCACAGCGGCGGCAGGTCGCGCTCGGGGGCCGGCGCCGAGAGGACGTCTTTGGCCGCAGCCACCGCGGCGCCTGGGTCGGCCCCGACGAGCCGGTTGGTGCCGTGGGTGACCGTGACCGGCCGCTCGGTGCTGTCCCTCAGCGTCAGACAGGGGATGCCGAGCACGGTCGTCTCCTCCTGGATGCCGCCCGAGTCCGTGAGCACCAGCCTCGATTCCGCCACCAGGCTGACGAACTCGACATAGGGCAGAGGCTCGATGACCCGCACGCCGCCGGCGCGCAGACGGTCGGCCAGCCCGGCCCGGGCGAGCCGTTCGCCAGTGCGCGGGTGGGCCGGGAAGACGAGCGGTATCTGGCTGGAGATGGCCTCCAGGGCGCCGACCCAGGCCGCCAGCTTGTCCGGATCGTCCACGTTGGAGGGCCGGTGAAGCGTGACGACGCCGTACTCGGCGGGCCGCAGACCCAGCTCGGCGGCCATGGCCCGGTCCCGGATCTCGGGCATGAGCTTCATCAGCGTATCGATCATGACGTTGCCGACCATGAAGATTCGGTCTTCGGCTACGCCCTCGCGGCGGAGATTCGCCACGGCGTCCTCCTCCGTGGCGAAGAGGTAGGTAGCCAGCGCATCGGTCACGATCCGGTTCACTTCCTCGGGCATGCGCCGATCGAAGCTGCGAAGCCCGGCCTCCACGTGGGCCAGCGGCAGGCCGGCCTTGGCCGCGACGATCGCCGCGGCCAGCGTGGAGTTGACGTCGCCCACGACCACGACGAGATCCGGCTTCCTCTTGCTCACGACGGGCTCGAGGGCTTCCATCGTCCGGGCCGTCTGCGCGGCCTGAGTGCCCGACCCCACGCCCAGGTGGATGTCCGGCTCGGGCAGGCCCAGCTGGGCGAAGAAGACGTCCGACATGGAAAGGTCGTAGTGCTGGCCGGTGTGAACGAGCAGGCACTCGAAGGGCTCGCTGGACTGGCGAAAGGCGGTGAGCAACGGCGCGATCTTCATGAAATTCGGTCGTGCGCCGACGACGCACAGGATCCGGCGGGCCATGAGCCCATCTTAGCCGCCACCGATGGCGCGTGCGGGAGCCGGCGTTCGATGCGAATCCCTGAACGCGGCCCCGGTTTCCGGCGCAGGCGCCCGTCAGACTGCGACGAACGAGGTCACCAGGAGCGTCAGCGACAACACCACCAGAAGGGCGGTTCCGGACCAGCCGATGGCCGATAGAACCCGCCCGCTCGCCAGCCGACCCATCAGCTGGCGGTCCGATGCCAGGTGCATGACGAAGACGAGCACGATCGGCAGCAGCAGGCAGTTGACCACCTGGGCCGTGAACATCACCTGGACGAGCAGGCGCGCCGGCACCAGCAGGATGAAGACGGCGGCGAAGGCGACGAAGAAGATCATCAGACCGTAGAAAGCGGGTGCCTCGCGCAGCCGCCAGTCCACGCCGGTCTCCCAGCCGAACGCCTCACAGGCCGCGTATGCGCTCGTCAACGGCACGACGCCGAGGCCCAGGAACGACGCCGCGAGCAGTCCCACCGCGAACAGCACCGTCGCGCCCGAGCCGGCCAGCGGCGTGAGCGCGCCGGCGATCTGCTGGACGGCATCCGGTGAAGTGGTGTCGATCTGGGTTCCCACGGAGTACACGGCCGCGGCGCAGGCAATGACGATGAACGCGGCGATCAGGTTCGTGAGGAGCGCGCCCAGGCCCACGTCCAGCCGCTCGCCGAGCAGGTCCTCCGGGCCCAGGCGCTTGTCCGCTACGTAGGACTGGATGAACGCCTGGCCCCAGGGCGTGATCGTGGTCCCGACCGTGGCCACGACCGTGACCCAGTACGCGGGCGAGGAAGCCAGGTCAGGCACCACCAGTGAGTACGCGGCGTGGCCCCAGTCTGGGTGTGCCAGCAGCGCCGAGATGAAATAGGCGAGGGAGACGCCGATGCCCACCGCCACGAACAGATACTGGACGCGGCGGTAGGAGCCACGGGTCAGCAGCAGGACGACGACGGTGGCGGCCAGCAGCGCGCTGATCCAGGTCGGCACGCCGAAGAGCCCCAGGGCGGCGCCGCAGCCGGCAAACTCGGCCACGATCGAGCCGACATTGGCCACCAGCATGGCGCTGATCATGAAGGCCGCCCAGCGCACGCCGTAGCGTTCGCGAACCAGGCCGGCCAACCCCTGCCCCGTGGCGAGCCCGAGCCGCGCGCCCACTTCCTGCGTGAAGAAGAGCACGATCTGGCTGGCCAGCAGGACCCACAGCAACTCGTAGCCGTACCTCACGCCGGCCACCGAGTAAGTGGAGATGCCGCCGGCGTCGTTGTCGGCGAAGCCGCTCACCAGTCCCGGGCCCAGGATGCCCAGGATCGCGGCCATGCGGACCCGGTTGACGGCGCGAGGGGTGAGAGACAGGGCGGGAGCCCTCACCGGTCCGGCGTCCCCGAGGTGCGACCGAAGAGGCGCGGAATCCTGATCTTCGCCGGACGCGGCAGCAGCGTGTCGATGGCGTCGTCGACGGTGACGATTCCCTCCAGATGGCCCTCGCCGTCCACCACGGGTACGGCCAGCAGGTTGTAGCGGGCGACGACCTCGGTGACCTCCTCCTGGCCGGCGTCCGTGTTGACCGCTACCGGCTCGTCGTACATGAAGGTGGAGATGATGGTGTTCGGCTTGGCAACGATCAGGTCTCGAAGCGAGAGCACGCCGACGAGCTTGGCGTCATCGTCCGTGACGTACACGTAGTAGATCGTCTCGGCGTTGGGCTCGAGCTCGCGCAGGCGGTCGATGGTCTGGGCGGCGGTCAGGCTGGCCGGCACGGCCACGAACTCGGTCGTCATGATCCCGCCGGCCGTGTCCTCCGCGTAGGTCATCAACTCCTGGACTTCCTCGGCCTCGTCCTTCTCCATGAGACCCAGGATCTCCTCGCGACTCTCGTCCGAGAGGTCTGCAACCAGGTCGGCGGCTTCGTCCGGATCCATCTCCTCGAGGATGTCGGCGGCACGGGCCGGCTCCAGGTCTTCGAGGATGTCCACCTGGGTCTCGGGTTCCATCTCACCGATTGCGTCGGCCGCGGCCTCGTCGTCGAGGGAGGAGATCACGCCGACTCGGTCGTTGCGGCTGAGCTGGTCGATGATCGTGGCCAGGTCCGCGGGGTGGAGCTCGGCCAGGCCCTTGTGGGGGACGCGCAGCTTCACGCTGGCGATCGTCCGCTCGACCGGGTCGACGTCCTCCCAGTCGATGTAGCGCTCCGGGACCTCGCGGTGCAGACCGCGGGCGAGAGTACGCCACGGCTCCTCGATGCCGAGCCGGCGAAGCAGCCCCGACGGTCCCACGTCCACGGCGACCAGGTGCAACGCGCCCTCGACCTCGTCGAGCCGCAGGTCGTTGACGCGGACGACCTTGCGGCCGTCGATGTCGACGATCTGGCGGTCCATCAGGTCCAGCTTGAGGCGAATCTCGTTGGGCCGCTGATGGAACTTGCTGATGTCGATGGCGGTCGTCTGCAGCGTGGCGCCGCTGGCATCCAGGGAGCCGACCGACTGCCACTGCAGGAAGATCTCGCGGCCGTTCGTCTTGACCACGATGCCGGTCACGGGCGGGTAGCGGTCGCCGATCGCGACGATCAGGTCGGCGACGGTTCCGATCGGCTCGCCCAGCTTGTCGCGCACGGGCCGGCCAATCGCCTGGCTCAGATAGAGCATCTGCCACCTCGACGGCGGGTCCGGCCCGCCCGTCGGTGGCGCGCGCCCTAGGGGCGCGGACCGCTTAGAGGGCGGAGCGGACCGGAGAGTGGATGTCGGCGCATTGCGCGCCGGGGGTACTGGGTCCGGTCTCCACTGAGGGAGGGATCCTCCGAAAGCGGGCTGAAACTGGTCGGGAGACACGAGGAAAGTGCCCCTCCCGGCCGATCGGAGTGTAGTCCCGCGGGTGGGCGGGGGTCAACGACGCGGGCGAGGCCGAAACGCAAGTACGGTTGGGCTCTAGGCTGCATGTACTGACGCGAGAACGGGTCTGTCGCCACCGCTTAAGGCATGCTTGCAGTGTGAGCCCGACGTCCAACCATCAGGCGGATGGCCGACCGCCGAGACTCGGTCCGCAGTCGATCGAGTTGACCTGGGCGTTGCTCGGCGTCGCGATCGCGCTGCTTCTCGGACAGGCAATCGTCGGCGTCGCGCTCGGCCGAAGCGGCCTGGCGGAGCTGGCCCTGGCGGTCGCCACGGCGCTGCTCGCCGCCTCGGCCGTTCTAAATGCCCGCGCCTCGGGCATCCTCGCGGAAAGGCGCCACTCCGAGGCCGAGAGCTTCGGCCGACTCGTCCAGGCTCTGTCGCGGTCGGTTTCGCCCGGCGCCGTCATCGAGGCCATCCTCCACGAGCTCGGCGCCGCAGCCGGAGCCGACCACGTGGCGGTGGTGCAGATGCGGCCGGGCGGCGCGGTCCTGGACGTGAGCTTCGTATCGATGCTGGCCGGGTCGCAGTCGACGGCAGGCGGCGGGGCGGGCAAAGATGCGTCGTGGGGAACCCAGTCGCACTCGTCCCTGGCCGGGATCGCGGGCTGGAGCGGCGGCGATGACGACCCTCGCGACGTGGTCGACCAGATCGTCAATCGCCTGCGCGATGCCTACGGCTTGCGCAACACCCTTGCCGCGCCGTTGCTGGAAGGAGACTCCATCGTGGGGGCGATCGTGCTGTCGCGCCGGACCGGCGAGCCCTGGACCGACTCGACCGTGCGACTGCTCAACAGCGCCGCGGGCGAGACCACGGCCGCCCTGGCCCGGGTCTACTCGTTCCAGGCCGCGGCGGCCGAGGCCCGGACCGATCAGCTCACCCGGCTGCCGAATCGCCGCTACTTCGACGAATACTGCAGCCTCGTCGCCAGCCGCAGGCGGGCCTCAGATCGTGTTGCGATCCTGGCCGTGGACGTGGATCACTTCAAGCGCCTCAATGACATGTATGGGCACCAGGTCGGGGACCAGGTTCTGCAGGCGATCTCGAGCGCCATCCAGACGTCGGTCCGCGATGAGGATCTCCCGGCTCGCTACGGCGGCGAGGAGTTCATGGTCCTGCTCCGCAACCCCAGCGCGGGCGTGGCCCTCGAGGTCGGCGAGAGGATCCGCCAGACCGTCCGCGAGACGGATCTGATCGACGCGGGAGTCACGGATCGGGTCACGGTCTCGGTTGGAGTGGCCAGCGGTTATGCCGCCGACGAGCCCATCTCGGAGATCGTGGAGCGGGCCGACCGCGCTCTCTACGCGGCCAAGCGCACCGGCCGAGACCGGGTCGTCGAGGCCTGGCCGCCGGAGGTCTGACCGGGCCGGCTGGGGCTACCATCAACCTGTGGAGCTTTCCTCGTCAGCCCAGCCTTGGTCGCCGGCCGAGTCGCCGGCCGAGTCGCCGGCCGAGTCGCCGGCCGAGTCGCCGGCCGAGTCGCCGGCCGGGTCGCCGGCCGGGTCGCCGGCCGGGTCGCCGGCCGGGTCGCCGGGCGCCCTCTCGAACGGAGAGCTGGCGCGCGTCTTCCAGGAGATCGGCGACATGCTGGAAATCAAGGGCGAGCTCGTCTACAAGACAGTCGCCTATCACAAGGCCGCCGACGCGATTGCCCATTCGCCCGTCGAGGTTTCGCGCGCTTATCTGGAAGGCCGGCCGCCGCGCATCCCCGGAGTAGGGGAGGCGATCGCGAAGAAGATCGAGGAGCTGACTCGGACCGGGCGCCTGGCTTTCTACGAGCGTCTGCGCGAGGAGGTGCCGCCGAGCCTCGTGGCGCTGCTGGCGATCCCCGGCGTGGGACCGCGGACCGTGAGGCAGCTCCACGATGAGCTGGGGGTCGAGACGCTCGACGATCTCCGGCGGGCGGCGGAGGCCGGGGCGCTGCGCGGTCTGCGGGGCATGTCGGAGAAGACCGAGCGCCAGATCCTGAGCGGGATCGCGGCCCTCGAGAGTCGCCCGGAACGGATGCGTCTGGGAACGGCCGAGGCGATCGTGGAGACGCTCCTGGCCGAGCTGTCGGACGTGCCCGGACTGCGCTCGATCCAGCCCGCGGGGTCGTATCGCCGGCGCCGCGAGACGATCGGAGACCTGGACCTGCTGGCGGAGACGGACCGTCCGCTCGACCTGGTCGAACGCTTCACCACGCTCGGCTCGGTCGAGTCGGTCCTGGCCAGGGGCCCGCGCAAGGCCGCGGTCCGTCTGCTGCGCGGGCCGCAGGTGGACTTGATGATCATGCCGCCCGGCGAGGCGGGCACGTACCTGGTCCACTTCACGGGGTCGAAGGAGCACAACGTCCGGCTGCGGGGGATCGCCCGCGACCGCGGCTGGAGCCTCTCGGAGAAGGGCTACCTGCGGCTCGGCGACGATGGCGAGCCACTGGCCGGCGAGGCGGCGGAGCTTCGAACCTTCGCCACGGAAGCCGGGGCGTACGGTTTCCTGGGCCTGCCGTTCATCGAGCCCGAGCTGCGCGAGGACCGTGGTGAGATCGAGGCCGCCCTGGCGGGAACCCTGCCCACGCTTGTGCGGCGGATCGATCTGCGGGGCGATTGCCACAGCCACTCCGACTGGTCGGACGGGGTTCACACGATCGAGCAGATGGCCCTGGACGCCCGGCGGCGCGGCTACTCCTACCTGGCCCTGACCGACCACACGGTCAGCCTGGCCATCGCCCGCGGCCTGGACTTTGAGCGCGTCGAACGGCAGCGGCGGATCGTGGCGGCGCTGAACGAGCGATTCGCTCGGGAGGAAGCCGAAGGGACGGCCCCGCCCGAAACCTCGGCTGAAGGCTTCCGGCTGCTGCACGGGTGCGAGCTGGAGGTCCGCGCCGACGCCACCCTGGACTACCCCGAGGAGATGCTGGCGCGCTACGACCTGGTCGTCGCCTCCGTCCACGTCGCCCGCCGCCAGGCGCGCGAGCAGCTGACGGCCCGGACCCTGGCCGCCATCCGAAACCCGAACGTCGACGTGATCGCCCACCCGGCCGGGCGCTACATCGGCAGCCGCGACGACCTGGACCTCGACTGGGACGCGGTCTACCGGGAGGCGGCTCGGACCGGAACCGCCCTGGAGTTGAACGGCTCGGACGAGCGGCTCGACCTCTCGGACGTGCGGGCTCGCCGCGCCTCCGGGTTCGGCTGCGTCTTCACAATCGACTCGGACGCGCACCGGACCGAGGAGCTCGACAACCTGCGCTGGGGCATTGCCATGGCCCGCCGCGCCTGGCTGACGCCGGACCAGGTCATGAACACCCGATCGCGTGCCGAGCTGCTGGCGTGGGTTGCCGGCAAGCCGGAACGGGCCCGGGGCTGACGGCCGCCCCGGTGCCGGCGGCGCCCAGCGGACGCCGCTGTCTCGTACCATGCCCGAATGAGGCAACGCAATGGCTCCCGCGAGCTCGGGCTGGTCGTGGCCACGCTGGCAGCGCTCAGCCGCTTCGTGACCGATGGCCCGCTCTGGCTGGCGACGGCGCTGGTAGTCGTCGTTGCCGTCGCCGGAACGTCGAGCCTCCTGGGCGAGATCCGCCCGTGGCGCTGGCCGGTGGATCGTGTCGCGCTGCCCGCAATCGCCGCTTTCGCGGCGGTGGGTACGGCCCGCCTCGTCGACCCGGTGCCCTGGCTCGCCTTCGTCTTCGCTGCCTCGTGGCTGGTAGTCACATGGGCGGCTTGGATCGAGATCCAGCCGTCGGCGCGAGGCGTACCGTCGGGCGCGGCGCTCCCCGCGAGCTCGCATGCGCAACCCACCTCGGCGCGCCTGGGCGCGTTCGGCCTGGCGTTCCTGGGCTTCGCCGCGATCGGAGGCATCGTTCCCGGCGGCGTGGCCGGCGACGGACAGCCGCTCACCGTCGCGGCGTTCCTGGCCACCATCGCGCTGGATCTGGCCGTCGGCGACCTGGCGGGCTGTCGCATCGCCGCGCTGCGGCCGCACACGCGCCGTGACGCCGTTGTCGCGCTGTATCAGTACTCGATGATCCTGGCACCGACCGGCGTGCTGGTGCGGGTGCTGGCCCTGCCGCGGCTCTTCGGTCCGGCCGTGCTGGCCCTCGTCTTGTACCTGGTCACGTCGTTGCGAGAGTCGGACGAGCCGGTCCGCTTCAACGCTCGCCTGCTCGAGGAGACGGTCGTCCTGATAGCGGCCGGGGCATTGGTCGTGGTCCTGGGTCTGCTCGTCAAGTAGGGGCCCGACGGGGCCGTGGACGCGGCACTTGGCTCGGCATGCGGCCCGATCTGATATAACAGGCCTGCCTCGAGCGGGAGCAACTCAGCTGGCAGGCGAGTGTCGCCCAGGCCGGCTTGCAGGCGAGGAGGAGTTGAGCGTGAGGCGTCCGCATGCGCCGTCTGGACCGGGCCGGTCGCCCTGGATCCTGACGGCGGCCAGGGCGACCGCAGCCGGCCTCAAAGCGGGATTGGCCGCGGGTGTGGCAACGGCCGTCCCGTTCGCCGTGATCGCAGGCGTAGCCGCAGGCCTCGGGTTCTGGACGGCAGGAAACGCCGTCCTGCTGGCCCTGGCCGTGCTCGTGACCGTGACCGCGATCACGACGGTCGTCATCGGTCAGACCTTGCCGTTGTGCCTCGAGCTGCGGGCCATACGCATGGAGGTTTTGTCGATCGACGGCGTCGCCTCGCTCGGGGCAGGCTACCCTCTGCCCTTCGGAATCGGCTACCCTATGTACCCGATTGCCCTGGGAGAGCTCGCGCGGACGGTCGCGGAACGACAGCCGGACACGATCCTGGAATTGGGATCCGGCCTTTCATCGCTGATCCTTGGCTTGACTGCCAAGCGGATCGGCCGCGGCCGCATCGTCACCTGCGATCACGACCCGGAGTGGGCGATGGTCACACGGCGGCGCGTCGCCGCGCTTGGCCTGGACGAGGTGGTGACGGTAGTTCATGCGCCGCTCGTCGAGATCGAGGTCGAAGGAGAGCGGCGTAGATGGTACGACCTCACCAATGTCGTCCCCGCGGAGCCGATCGATTTGCTGGTTGTGGACGGTCCGCCTGGTTACCTCGAGAGGGACGGTCTCAGCCGCTGGCCGGCGCTGCCCGTCCTCGGCCCGTACCTGTCGGATCGAGCGCTGATTTTCGTCGACGATTTCGATCGCAAGGGCGAGCGCTTGATGGTCGAGCGCTGGATCGCCACGAGCCCCGAATGGAAGCCGCGCCGGGTCGAAACGGGGCATGGCGTGGCGGTGCTGGAACGCGCCGCCGGGAGCTAGGCACCGGACTTCGTCCGCGCCGGACCCATCCGCGTTGACAGCGCTCGCGGTGGATGCTAGAAAGCATGGTCCGGACGGGGCCACTCCCGTCAGAATTGGCATTCCCTCAGCGGGTCGGTGCCCTGCACCGTTCCGCTGCCCATCGCAGAACCGCTCACCGCCACGCATCGGACTGGCGCAGTTGACGAAAGGAACCTCATCCTTGGTCTTCCCCGAAGTCGAAAAGGGCACCGGCGGCAACAGCGTCCGGATCAAGCGCCAGCTGTCTGAACAGGCCATCGCCCATGCCGTGGGCGGCCACTGGGCCGACGCTGCCGACGCGAACCGCAAGATCCTGGAGATGGGTCCGGACGCCGAGGCCGAGAACCGCCTTGCCAAGGCCCTCTGGGAGCTCGGGGAGCTGGGCGAGGCGCGCGAGCACTACCAGGTCGCCCTGGCCCTGGATCCGACAAACCGCATCGCCGAGAGGAACATCGAGCGGCTGCGCGTGCTGATGAGCGAGGCCGGAGAGAGGACCGTGGCCGCGGAGAAGGCCGACAAGGCTCCCGTCGCCATCTTCGTCGAGGAGACCGGCAAGACCGGTTTTGCGATGCTCACCGACCTCGCTGCCCCACGGACCCTCGCTCACGTCAACCCTGGCGACGCGGTCGAGCTCGTCCTGGATGGTAGTCGCCTCTATGCCGAGGCCAACGGTACGCGTATCGGCATCGTCGAGCCGCGCGTCGCCGCTCGCCTGCTCAAGCTCGTTGCCGACGGCAACAAGTACTCCGCGGGGATCACCTCGCTGGGCGACCGTGACGTCCGCATCGTCGTTCGCGAGATCTTCCAGGACCCCCGCAACTACGGCAAGGTCAGCTTCCCCACAGCGGCGCGCTCGTCCGACCTGCGCCCTTACACCAAGGGCACGCTCCTGCGCGAGGAGGAGCTGATGGAGGAAGAGCTCGAAGAGGACGAAGAGGACGAGGAGATCGAGGACCTCGACCGCGTGCTGCCGGCCGAGGTCACCGGCGACGAGGCCTTCGAAGAGGAGCCCGACGAGCTCGAGGAGCCTTAGGCCCCTCTCCACTGCGCGGGTCGCTCCGGGCTCGGCGCGCCGCCTTTCCAGCTGTGGCAACGGGGACGGTCCGCCGGATCGTCCGTCTGTCACAATGGGGGCATGGTCGGGCGCGCCGTCACCAATCGCGCCGAACGGCGCAGCTCGGGCAGCTCATCGCTGCCCGTAGTCGACCGGCTCGCCCCGCCCGCCCCGATCGCCGAGCTGGTCTCCCAGATCGAGGCCTGGACCAAACCGGGCGAGGTCGTGCTGGACCTTAATGGCCGGGGCGGTTGGGTAGCTCGGGCGGCCATAGCCGGCCAGCGTCGCGCCGCCGATCTGGAGTCCCTCTCGTTGACCCGGCTCCTTGCCGAGCTGGTGATCCGGCCGCCGGACCTGCGCCATCTGGATGCGGCGGCCCAGGCGATCTCGATCCGGCCACTCGGCGATGCCACCGTCAAGGTCACGATCGAGAAGCTCTTTGCCAGCACGTGTCCGACCTGCGGCCGGCCGGTGGTGCTCGATGCGCTGGTATGGGAGCCGGGCCGCGGGCATGGCCGCGCCGCGGCGACGGCCGCTGCCGGCCGCCGGGCGGGTGAGGCCGCCCGACCCGAGGAGCGGGCCATTCGCCGCGAGTTCCGGTGCCTGCCCTGCCACCAGCAGCACGGTGGCCCGGAGCTGCGTCACGCCACGCCCGTACAGGGCGACCTGGCCGCCGCCGCTTTCGCGGATCTCCCCGAGGACGTGCGAGAAGCGCTTCGCGGGCGCTTTCCGAGTCCCCGGCCGGATTGTCCGCTGGCGGACCAGCTGGTCGAGTTGCATACGCCTCGCCAGCTCCTGGGTCTGAACTCCATCCTGCAGGGGATCGAGCTCGAGACCCGCTCGGCGCCTCTCACTGCCGCCCTGCGCTTCGCCTTCGCGCAAGCGGTGGATTCGGCAAGCAGGCTCAACGGGTATCGGGGACGCCAGCCGGTCCTGCGCATCTCCAACGGCACGGCCCGCCTGAGTGGAGCTCACGCCTGGCGTGAGCGAAACCCGTGGCTCGCCTTCGAGGATGGCCTGCAGGCGGTAAGGAGCTTCGTGGCGCGCCTGGATTCGGACGAGAAGCGATCCGTCGCAGCCCGTTTCGCCTCGGACCTGCTGGAGCTGCAGGAGGGGACTCCGAACGTGTTGATCGGCCAGGCGACGCCGGCGTCGCTGAGGCGGATCGGTCTGGCGGGCGACCGAATAGCCCATTCCGGAACTCCCTCGCGCGTCAGGCTGGCGCTGGGCCAGGCGCCGCTGCGGCTGACCCGCGAGCAGCTCGTGGAGGCCTATCGCGACACGGCGTGGGCTCTCGGGGCGGGAGCGGCCGAGCTGCTGCCGTACGAGGCGCTGTTTCGGCCGGTGCCGCGAACCCCCCGACGGAGCGCGGCAGAGGAGCTGGCCCGGTCGCTGGGGCGGTCGCTGGCCATCGTCACTCCGGCGCTGGCCGGGAACGGCCGCGCCGTGGTCCTGCTCGACGACGCCGAGTCTCGCACGCTGGTTGCGGCCGCGATCGGAGGAGCCGCGGCTGGATGCCGCCTGATCGAGGCTCGTCTCCACCGCGGCGACGGGGAAAGCCCGGCCATGGCCGTCTTCGTGCCGCCCACCGGCGTCCTGGCTCCGGGTCCTCGAACTCGGGCCAATCGGTCGCTCCCGCCCGTGGAGGGCGGCGCGGGCGACCCGGGCACGATTGCTGGCCAGGGCGTCTTCACCGCGCCGGAGAAGCTCGACGAGGGCCCGTTCCGGGCTCCGGCGGCCAGCCTGGCCATCAACGATGCCGCGATCGAGCTGCTCAAGGCCCGAGGCGAACCGGCCTGCTTCGAAGAGCTGTTGGGCGGCCTGCTGGTGGGACTCGATCGTTCCGGTCAGCTGGCTCGGTTCGCCCGCCGGTTCCGGCCGCCACGGGCCGATCAGGGCTGGGACGCCTGGGTAGACGAGACGGATGGGCCTGCAGCGGAAGCGCCTGGCCCGGAGGCGCCGGCCGGAGCAGCCAAGCCCGCCGCCGACGCCGCGCCTGTCGGGGGAGCCATCTCCACCGCGGCGCCGCGTGGAACGGACAGGCGCGCCAGGGCAGCCGGCAACGACACCGAGGACGAGGAGCCGCCCGAACCGAACGGCCCGGTCGACGAGCTCCTGGTGCTGATCCGAAACGAGCTCGACCGATCGACCAACCGCCGCGTCCGCCAGGTCGAGCCGGGCCTGTACTGGCTCGGCTCCGAGGAAGACCGATCGGGCGCCGCACAGCCCCTCGCCGATCGAGTGGAGTGGGCCGTCTTCAGCCTGCTCTCGTCGTCGCGCCAGATGACCGAGTCGGCCGTGCTGGAGCGGACGGCCGGGCTCTTCTCGGGGAGCGATGCTCCCGACGAAGCGCTGCTGCGAGCCTGCCTGGAAAGCTACAGCGCCGCGGGCAGCACGCCGGACGCGATCGTCACTGCCGACCAGCTGGAGCGCCGCTCGGCCCAGCACGACGCCATGATCGCGGTCATCGCCGACCTGGGCCATCGCCTCGGGACGCGCGTCTGGATCGGGCGCCGCCAGCAAGTTCGCCGCATCGACGGCCGTCCTCTCGCGGACCGGCTCAACATGGATGAGCGCGAGATCCAACCGTCGTCGATCGCCTGGGGTCCGGAGGCCGAGCTGGAGCGGGTCGACTGCGCCTGGTACGTCCGCCACAAGGCGACCTTCCTGTTCGAAGTCGAATGGACGGCGATGCTCGGCGATCCGGTCCTGGTGCGCCACGGCCGTTTCCCGGCCGACGACAAGGTCGTCCGTTTCCTGGTCATCCCTCCCGAGCGCGCCGGTCTGGTGCGCCACAAGCTGGCGCGCTCGCCACTGCTGCGCCGCGCCTTCGCCGAGCGAAACTGGCACGTTCTCAAATGGGATCAGCTCGCTGCGTTCGCCTCGCGGACGGAGGTCTCGCTGGCGGACCTGGAGCCGTACCTGGGGCTGGACGCCGATGCCACGGGCGGGGAACAGCTCCCGATGTTCGAAGCCTGAGCGGTTGGGGGTACGCTAACCGCACTTTCCAGCCGGGCTCGGCGAGCCGTCCCGGCAGGGGCCATTCCGCAGGAGGTCCGTGTGAGCGAGGTACGAACCGACGCCGGCGCCGTCGACGCGCTGGCGGAGCGTTTCTGGAGTGGCGTCCTGGAGCTGTCGCCCATCACAGCCACTCTGCTCGGATACGAGCAGGGCGAGGACCGCCTGGACGACCCGGGTCCGGGGGGCCGGGACCGGTCCCACCGCCTGCTGCGCGAGACCCTCGACGCCGCCAACGCGATCGAGAGACAGACCGCCGCGGCCGGCGCCGGCACCGGTTCGGATGGCCGGCCCGTCCTGGCGGCCGAAGAGGCGATCACGCTCGACATCCTGAGGGTCGTGTGCAGGGCCGAGCTCGAGCAGCAAGAGCAGCGCATCGACCAGCTCAAGGCGGTCGATCAGATGGACGGACCGCAGACGGTGATGCCCCTGCTGGCGACCTTCCAGCGGACCGACACTCCCGAGCGCTTCGACCGCTTCCTGGCCCGCCTGAACGACTACCCGCGCTACATGGCCGCCAACGCCGAGCTCGCCCGCGAGGGCCTGGCCAGCGGTCTAACCGCCGCTCGTATCGTGACCGAGCGGGTCATCGGCCAGCTCGAGCGGCTGCTCGCCGTACCGGATGAAGAGTCGCCGATCGCGGTCGCCGTCACGCCGCCGAATCCGCTGGATCGTGACAGGCTGCTGGCAGCGATCCGCAGGTCCGTCAGGCCGGCCGATCAGGCGTTCCTCGAGACCCTCCGGGGCCCGTATCGAGAGGCCTCGCGCGAGGACCCCGGGCTCTGGTCGGCGCCGAACGGCGATCAGCTGTACCGGACCCAGGTTCGGGCGTGGACGTCGCTCGACCTGGATCCGGCGGATCTGCATCGCATCGGCCTCGAAGAGCTGGAGTCGATCGAGGCGGAGCGGCGCGAGATCGGGCGCGCGCTTGGTCTCGGCGCCGACACCAAGGCCGTGCGCGCCGCCCTGGAGAGCAGCCCGGGAGCGACACCGAAGTCGTCCGCCGAGTTGCTCGATCATGCCCGCAGCCAGATAGAGCGGGCCCTGGCCCGATCGCCGCAGTACTTCGGTCGCCTGCCCAAGTCCCCCGTGGTGGTTCGGGCGGTCGAGCCGTTCAAGGAAGCCGATTCCCCGGCCGCCTTCTACTATCCGCCCGCGGTCGACGGCAGCCGCCCCGGCGTCTTCTATGTCAACACCTACGACCTGTCGAGTCGCAGCTTCGTCAGCCTGGCCAGCACCAGCTTCCACGAGGCCGTGCCAGGCCACCATTTCCAGATCGCGCTCCAAACCGAGATGACGCACCTGAGCGCCTTTCGTCGAATGGGCGCCCGAACAGCCGGCATGGCCTACGTCGAAGGCTGGGGCCTCTACTCGGAGCGCCTGGCCGACGAGATGGGCCTCTACCTCGATCCCGCCGAACGGTTCGGCATGCTCGACGGGCAGGCCTGGCGAGCCGCTCGTCTCGTGGTCGATACGGGCATCCACGCCTTCGGCTGGTCTCGGGAGCGCGCGATCGCACAGCTGCTCGACGCCGGCCTGTCGGGAACCAACGCCGTCATCGAGACCGACCGCTACATCTGCCAGCCGGCCCAGGCCCTCACCTACAAGGTCGGCCAGCGCGAGATCGAGCGGCTCAGGGCGGAGGCAGCGCGGCGTCTCGGGCCGGCCTTCGATCTGCGCGAATTCCACGACGCAGTGCTGGGCCACGGCACGCTGCCGCTGGCCACGCTTACCCGGGAGCTGCCCGGGTGGTTGGCGAGATAGAGCTCACTGAAGAAGCGAGCTGAGCCGCGACGGCCGCGTTCTCTCCTGGCGTTCAGTCCTGCGAAGCCTCGCGGAGCATGTCGGCCAGGGCTGCGTGCCCGCCCTCGTCGGCCAGATCGGGTGGCGTGCGTCCATCGTCGGCCGGTCGAGTCGGGTCGGCGCCGCGCAGCAGGAGCAGGTCGACGATCGCCTCGTCGCCGTTGCCCGCGGCCGCGTGCAGCGGCGTCCAGCCGCCTTTCTGGACGGCGTTGGCCGAAGCCCCGAGCGCGAGCAGCAGGCCGGCCAGGTCGCGATGACGTGCCGCGACCGCGCTGTGGAGAGGCGTCACGCGGGAGTCGTCGGCGGCCACGGCGTTGGGATCCGCGCCCCGCTCCAGGAGCAGCCGAGCAACTTCCAGCTGGCCGAAGCAGGCCGCCAGATGGAGGGGCGTGAAGCCGTCGTCGCCCCTGTCTTCGATCTCCCAGCCCTCGGTCAGCCGACGGCGCACGACCGCCAGGTCGCCGACGGCGGCAGCCTCGAAGAGGCTGAGCCCCTCTGGCCCGACCTCCTCGGCCAGGTGCTCGGCCAGTCGTGGATGACCGCCGTAGGCGGCCGCGAGCACGGGCGAAAGGCCGGCTTTGTCGCGAGCCTTGAGCAGGTTCGCGTCGGCCGCGAGCGCCTCGTCGACCGCCCTCTTATCGCCTTTGCGGATCGTCTCGAAGAAGTCAGCCGTCATACGTTTGCCCTTCCCGGCGTTCTCGTGGCGGCGATCTCGCCCAGTGCCTCGACCAGCCGTCCGATCTCGGCAGCGGTGTTGTAGTGGACCAAGCCTACACGGACCATGCCACCGGATTCGGCCAGCCCAAGCGCCCGGATCAGCTCGTACGCGTAGTAGTCGCCATCCCAGACGGCGATGCCGCGCCGGCCCAGTTCGGCGGCGACCTGGCGTGGGGAGTGGCCGGCCAGGGTGAAGGCGAACGTGGGGACGCGTTCGGCCAGGCGGTTCGGGTCGACGATGCCGCGCACCTCGAGGCCCGGCACGCCGCCCAACGCTATCAGCGCGCGCCGGGCCAGACCGCGATCCGTGGCGCCGATGACCGCCATCGCGGCTCGCAGCCGGGCGCGCCGCGTCGAGGCCGCCGCGCCGCCACCGGCTCCGGCGCCGCCACCGGCTCCGGCGCCGCCACCGGATCCGGCGCCGCCACCGGCTCCCGCGCCGTACGTCTCGCCGAGCCACTCCAGGTACCCGAACGTGCCCAGCAGACCCGCTAGCGACTCGCCGGGGAGAGTGCCCGTCTCCCACTTGCCGGGCGGCTCGTCGGGAGAAGGGCGGACCTTGTACGCGGCCAGGCTCTCGAGCAGCTCGCGCCGCCCGTAGAGCAGCCCAAGGTGCGGCCCGAAGAACTTGTAGGGCGAGCAGACCAGGAAGTCCGTGCCGAGAGCGACCACGTCGATGGCCACGTGCGGGGCCGCGTGGACCGCGTCTACATACGTCAGGGCGCCTGCGGCGTGAGCCATCTCCACGATCCGCGGAACGGGGTTCAGAGTGCCGACCGCGTTCGAGGCCAGCCCGACCGCTACCACTCGTGTCCGAGGTCCGAGAACGCGCTCGAATCCCGTCAGGTCGAGCGTGCAGTCCTCCGGGCGGATCTCGACCCAACGAACGCGGACGCCTCGCTCCTCTTCCAGGTGAAGCCAGGGCGCAACATTGGCGTCGTGGTCCAGGCGGGTGACCACGATCTCGTCGCCGGCCTTGAGCGTGCGGCCGATGGCCCTGCTCGCGGCAAAGGTCAGCGTCGTCATGTTCTGGCCGAAGGCGACCTCCGCCGCGTCGGCCGCTCCGAGAAAGTCGGCCGCGGCCGCGTGGGCCTCGGCCAGGATGGCGTCGCTCTCCTCGCTGGTCGCGAACGCACCCTCGTGGTTGGCGTTGCAGCGCTGCAGGTAGCCGGCCATGGCCTCGATCGTCTGCTGAGGTACCTGCGTGCCGCCGGGGCCGTCCAGGTAGACGTATGGCCGACCGTCCTGCCGGCGGGCCAGCGCCGGGAACCGAGCCCGGACCGCGGCGAGTCCCGCGTCCGTCAGGGGCACCGGGCCCCGGCCGGCGGTGGTCGCGGCGGCTGGGCCGGCGGACTCCGACGAAAGACGGTCGGCCGGCACGGTTCCTCCTTACTGGGAAATCGACGCCCCCGATGGTACGACGCTCGAGTCGGCTTCGGCTGGAGCGGGCGGGCGATCTGCGCCCCGAAGCTGCAACGAAAACGAATCATCCGAGGGCGGGTTGAGGCACCGCTCTTGACGGCCTTTCCGATTACATCCTCCATATACGGGTAGGAGCGAGGAGGACATTCGGCAGGGGTCGGACCTGCCACTTGACTAATCCTTAGTTACTATGTCAACATTCCAGCGTCCTGCTACACGAGACACCGGATCTCAAGCTCGCCCGGCCTCCAGGCCGAACAAGCCGGCAAGAGGACCTTCAGGAAGAAGCGCACAGCGACGGTCCGATTTCGGGCGCGGAGCGCATTGACGGACGGAACGCTGCGAGGTCGCGGCGTGGCGGATCGCCGGCAGTCGGCCCGTGAGGAGTAGAAGTGGTGCTCGACGGGAATGCGGTTCGGTCGGTTGACCGTGCTGCCTCGCTCCTGATCGCTTTGGGCGAGTCGCCGGGCGAGGCGGGCGTGACGGAGCTTGCCAGGCGCCTGGGGCTCCACAAGTCCACCGCGTCTCGTCTGCTGGCGACGCTTCAGAAGCGCGGCCTCGTGGAACAAGACGATGACTCGGGCAAGTACCGGCTCGGTCTTGCGGTCGTGCGTCTCGGCGGTCACGCCGAGCGGACCCTCGACCTGAGGTCGATCGCCATGCCTGAGCTCGAAGGACTGGCCCGGGCGCTCAAGGAAACCACGACCCTTGAGACCCTCGAAGGCGACAGCGCCCTCACCATCGCCTATTCGGATGCCTCCGGGATGGGCCGCGACCGGTCCGGCCGCAATTCGCCGCTGCACGCGACTGCACCGGGCAAGGTCTTGCTGGCGCATCAGCCGGAGCGTGAGGTGATACGGCTCTCCAAGGTCGGCTTCACGCCGTACACCTCGCACACCATCGTCCGTGTCGATCTCCTGCTCGAGGAGCTGGCCCGCGTTCGCAAGCGCGGCTTCGCCACGGCCTTCGGTGAGTTCGAGCCGTCGGTCAACGCCGTCTCGGTGCCCGTGTTTGATCAGCGGACTTCGGTTGTTGCCGCTCTCGAGGTGCGGGCCTCCGGCAATCGGATACTGCCCAGCCGCGTGCCCGAACTGGTGGAGCGCGCGCGAGATGCCGCGGCCGTGATCACCGAGCGCATCGGCGGGGTAGTCGCACCGGTCTAGGCTCTTGCTCGCGGTGACGGGCGGCCGCCGTGCAGAACGGCGGGTAACTACACCAGTCCACCTTGCGCGGCCCTCCGGTCCCCCTCCCGGGGGGTCGCGCCATCTTCGCCAGCCGCACGGCGCCGGCGACGCTACGCTATCGGCATGGCACCCTTCGACCTCGAGTTCACCCTGCCCTGGGGCGGCGAACAGCTGGATCTCGGCCCGTACCTCGGTTCCGCCGCGGCGATACTCGGGGTACTGGTCGCAGCCGCCGTCCTCGTCCGGCTGGCTCAGGTCTTCGTCCGTGGCATCGTCCGGGCTCTCCTGGCCCGCGAGAACGTGGAAGGGACCGCCCACGAGCTGACCGCCGCCGAGCTCAAGAAGCGCCAGGACACGATCGAAGGTCTGGTCGTCAACGTCGTCCGCTTCTTCGTCGTCGTGGTGGCGGCCCTCATGGTCCTCGAGACGGCCTTCCGGCTCGACGTCGGCCCTGCCATCGCCGGCTTGGGGATCATCGGCATAGCCGTCGGCCTTGGCACGCAGAGCCTGGTTCGCGATTACCTCAACGGCGCCCTGATCCTGATGGAGAACCAGTACTCCATCGGCGACGTGGTCGAGATTGCCGGCGTTTCGGGCAAGGTCGAGGACTTCACGCTCCGTCGTACGACGCTGCGCGACCAGGACGGCGCGGTCCACACGGTTCCGAACGGTCTGGTCGCCGTGGCCTCGAACCTGACCCGCGAGTGGGCCCGGATCAACGAGGACGTCCGCGTCGTCTACGGCACGGACATCCAAAAGGCGACCGATGTCGTCGATCGAGTCGGCCGAGATCTGGCCTCAGATCCGGACTGGAGCCCCCGGATTCTGGAGGCGCCCCGAGTCGAGCGGGTCTCACAGCTCGGCGAGTTCGGAGTCACGCTCAAGGTTCTGGGGACGGTCCGGGCCTCCGAGCAGTGGGCGGTCAGCGGCGAGCTGCGCAAACGGCTACTCGAGGCCTTCGCCGAGAACGGCGTGGAGATGCCGCAGCCGCAGCGCGTCGTTGTGTCGGCGCCGAAGGCCCGCGCCGCCAGATCTAGGCCGCGGTAGAGACAGGACCTACGAGGCGCGGACCGAAGGGTTGGTGTTCCGGCCGCCGCCGAAGATGCCCAGGAAGCCGCTGCCGATCTTGGCCGCGCCAGGCTCGCGGGTGGCGATCATGCGGTCGGCGAGCACCTCGATATCGTCGATGACCTTCTCTTTGGGGAACCGCTCGACGGCGGAGCGCCCCTCGTTGGCGGCACGAACGAAGAGCATGCCGGCAGACCGGATTTCAGCCAGCGCGGGCATGCCCACGGTGCGCTCCATGTCCGCAACCGAGACGCCGCTGTTGGCGCGGTTCACGACCATGGCCAGGCGCTCGCGGATCTCCAGCTCAACGGCTACCTCGCGGAGTTGAACCGCGGCGCGGATGGCGGGCACGTCCGGCGTGACCGGCACGATGATCTTGTCGGCCCGCTCGAAGATGACCTGGTTGAGGGGTCCGTAGTCCGGGTGCATGTCGACGAGGACCCAGTCGAAGGCCTGGCGAGCGGCAGTGATCGCCTCGGCCACGCGCTTGGGCTCGAGGATCTCCGTGTGCAGGGGCGACTCGGCCATGACCAGAACGGCGACGCCGTTCTCATGCGGCACGGCGATCTCGGCGAACGTCTCGTCGGCTCCGGTGCTGAGATCTTCCGTCCAGGCATCGGCGACGGTGCGGACGTTCTCCATGCCAAGCGAGGAGGCCACGTGGCCCGTGACCGTGTCGCAGTCGACAAGCAGTACGCGCTGACGCCTCCGGAGTTGCAGCATCGCGGCCACGTTGACCGCGATCGTCGTCTTGCCGACGCCGCCTTTGGGGTTGAAGACGATGACGATCTGGCCGCGGCGATCGTCCTCGCTTATCTCGGACGCACGCCGCGTCTCGATGATGCCGCCGCGGACGTCGTCGGGCGGAACCTCGGCGCGGATGAGCATCGCTTCGACGCGCCACCGCAGGGACTCGGCGGAGTAGGGGCGGGTGAAGTACTCGTCGCTGACGCGAGCCCGGCTGGCCAGCCCCATCCGGTCCAGGGCGCGAGCCGCAACCACCATCAGGGACGGGATGTTGCGCTCCTCATCGTGCAGGAGGCTGTACATCTCGATCGTTCGATCGAAGTCGTTCTCGCCGTCGAGGATCGCCACGCCGATGTCCCGGCGCGTGTTCAGCAGATTCTCGAGCTCCTGCGCGGTGTTGACCTCGATGGCTTCGTAGCCGGCCTCAGCCAGCTGGGCGCTGACGGCAACGAGCTCCGCGTGTGGTAGAGCGATTGCGACTGCTGGCCGGGCCACTATGACCGAGTCTCCCTTTGGTGCGCATACGCGGCACCGTAAGTCTAGCCTTCCGCCTCCGGGTCGTGTGCGGAGACGTTCAGCACGCCCTCGCGCTCCGAGACGACCCTGGCCTGGAAGGCGGGGAGAGTCGGAACGAGCGATCCGAGCGAGACCTCCGGGCCGTGGCCAACGGTGAAGATGAACTCGCCATCGGGGCCGGACGAGACACCGACGTTCTTCACGCCGGGCAATCGACCGAGCTGGCGCTTGAAGGTAGCGATACTGGCCACGCTGACCAGACCCACGACGACGACCTGGGTCGACTCGTTGGCGGCGGGCTTGGTCGAGGCGGCGGGCTCTGCGGCGGCGGGCTCTGCGGCGGCGGGCTCTGCGGCGGCAGGCTCTGCGGCGGCAGGCTCCGCGGCGGCAGGCTCCGCGGCGGCAGGCTCCGCGGCGGCAGGCTCCGCGGCCGCCTCTTCTACGGGCGCCTCTTCCACGGGCGCCTCGACGTGGGGGCCCGCGCTCATGAGCCCGGGCGGCTCACTCTCGGCGCCGATGAGGCCGTCGGAGCGCATGATCTTCTCGCGTCGCGCCATGATCTCCGTCGCGAGGGTCCCGCGATCCTGCTCCGAGAAGGCCGGCGGATCGGGCATCTGGGCGGCCATGCTGGCGAAGATGGTAGGGTCGGCTTCCTGGAGGAGTTGCTCGAAGAACTGGCCGACCTCTTGCTGGAACGCGCCAACCCGCGTCTCAACGCGCTCGATCTCGAGTTCGATCGCGGAGTTGTATTCCTGAAGCTCCTGCTCCAGAAGCTCGCGGCGGCGAGCGATACGCTGCTCGGTCTCGACGCGGATGCGCTCCACCTCGGCCTTGGACCAATCCCGGATAGCGCTGACGTCGGCCTCGGCGGCCTTCCGCAAAGAGGCAGCCTCGTCGTCCGTGCGGGCGTGGAGCTTCTCTACGTATGTCTTCGCGTCCGCCTGGGCCTGGTCGATCGTCGCCTGCCGCGCCGTCTCGGCGGTCGAACGCATGGCCTGCGTGAGGTCCGCCAGGAATCGGTTCGGATGATGCGCGGCCGTGTCGTTCACGCTCATCTCCCCGTTGTTGCTCCGGGTCCCGGCCGGGCGCCGGAGAATACCCGCTTCAGGTTACTACTCCCGCTGCTGGGTCTCAGGAGCGTCGCCGCCCCCGCGACCATGGCAACAGCGCCATTATCGCGGGTCCAAGCCCTCATCGAGGCTGTTGCTCGTCCGAATCATGTGCCGGGTGTCGTTCCCCGGGCACTCCGCTGGAGGTACTAGGACTAACCTCCCTTACGTACCGCCTAACAACTGCCGCTCCAAAACCGGTCGCCCGTCCCGGCCTTCTCGCACGTGCCGTCGGGTCCGGTGGTAGCACGGGTCGTCGCCTACAGCTGCGCGGGCGCTGCCGGCGACGCCTCTCCGACCTCGGCCCGGACAAGGTGCTCGCGTCGAACTCGGAACTTCCTTCCGTCGGGCTGCGGAAGCCCGCTCAGGAGCCCGCCGGCGGACCCGGGCGGTCCGCGAGGGCCCTCCGCGAATGTTCCGCCCAGACCGCCAGGACTTTGTCCTTGTGGGGACGGATGGGGCAGTGCCCGTCGCGGTTGGCGGCTTCGTCGCAATAGCCCAGGGGAACGCACTTGGGAGCCAGGAAGCTGCCCAGGAATGGGCTGACGGCGAAGACTTCATGGCGGATCAGCTGGAAGAGCCGCCTTATCTCCCACTGGGCCATGGTGCACAGCCGCAGGCCGGACATGTGTATCAGGGCCCGCAGGTTCGCCGTCATGACCAGGTTCGTCCGCGTCGCGTTGGGAAAGACGAAGCGTGCGTCTTCGCCTGGGATGCCGGCCTCGAGCAGCTCCGTGTAGAGCTTCAGGGCCCCGTCCACCTGCTCCTCGTAGTCGCGCCGCAGCTCCGGATCCGCGTCGGCGATGGTCATCGGCAGCATCGTCGAGGCGCCCTTCTTGTAGGAGACGTAGCGCTGGCTCTGCTGGTCGAAGGCGACGCCGACGCGGTGGCGGACGAGCTGGTGGCTGAGCGTCCGGCTGACGCCGCTGATGGCGAAGGTGAAGACGACGTGCTCGATCGTGGAGCCGTGGCCCGACTCGATCACCCGGCCGATCAGCTCGCGCTGCTTCTCCGGCGGGATCCGGCCATCGATCGCCCGCTCAAAGATGTCATCGGGTGCGAGCTCCGAGTAGCACGTCCGGCAGGCCGTATAGATGAGCGGGACGTAGTAGCGCTCGACGATCTCGCGGTTGGGGAAGATGAGCGTGGCCCGCAGGCCCAGGTCGTGGCGGCCCGGGTTGCGCGGGATGGAGGAGCTACTGGGGTTGACGGCGGCGCCGGTGCTGGCCCGGGCGTCGGGTTCGACGGTCACGACGTCAGGATAGCGAGTCCGATCGTCGACGGGCCGCCCCGGGCCCGAACAACCGCTCTCCGCGACAGGTGGCCTGCCATCGAATCTTGTATGACTCTGACGGCTATCTCAGCCGATAGTAGCCGTTGACGGCTATCGGCGGTGCCGCTAGGCTGTGGGCATGGATTCGGCGCAGGGGCTCGTCCTGTTCGGCGACGTCATTCGCTCTCGCAAGGACCGCCTCGGGTCGACGATCTGGCTGCGCGACCTGGTCTCCGAGCTGGACGACGCCTACGGCGAGCGCCGGCTTGCGCCCTTCGGGTTCACCCAGGGCGACGAGCTCCAGGGCCTGCTCGACCTCGAGGCCGACCCGCTCGTGGCGGTCCTGCGAGCCGCTCTGGGCCCGGCCGCGCGACCGATTCGCTGGGCCTGCATCGTGGGTCCGGTCGACCCCGGCGAGGGGCCGGCGACGCAGCGCACCGGGCCGGTCTTCGTGGCTGCGCGGGACGCGATTGATGCGGCCCGCGCAGCCCACGAACGTCTCGTGGTCCGGACCGGCCGGTCGGACGCGGACGAGTTGCTGGCCGGTATGACGCCCGCCCTGGCCGATCTCCTGGATGACCTGACGCCGCGGCAGCGCGTGGTGGTCAAACTGGCGCTCATCGATGGTCTGCGGCAGTCCGAGGTGGCCGACCTCCTGAAGGTCCGGCGGGCGACGATCTCGGTATCGTTCGCACGAGCCAGGGTCCAATCGATCCAGCGGCTGGTCGCTGCCATCCGCAGGGTCTACGGGAACGCCTCGACCGGATCCGCCACCGCGGTAGACGCGCCGAAGGGAGAACGGTCGTGTCCGAGTCCCTGATCCTGGCCGGCTGGCTGCTGGTGAGCCATCTCACCGCGGACTTCGTGCTCCAGTCGGACGCGAGCGTGGCCGGCCGCAGCGGGCCGGGAGCGCGAGCAACCCGGGCGCTGGGGCTGCATGCCCTTGTCGTGGGCCTGTGCATGACGCCCTTCTGGCTGGCCTTCGGAACGCCGGGCTTCATCGCCCTGCTGGTGGTCACGGTGCCGCATCCGTTCATCGATGCCGCAAAAGTGCGCCTGACGGAGCTCAAACGCGAAGCTTCCGAGCCGGGCTCGTGGTCGCCCTGGCCGGCCGGCCTCTTCCTTCTCGACCAGGCCGTCCACCTGACGCTCGTGTTCGGTGCCGGATGGGTGCTCCTCCGGGACGCCACGTTGAACCCGTGGTTCGTCGATGGGGTGGCTCGGGCGACTTCCGGGATCGCGCCCGCGGACGTCCATCGGGCGGCGCTGATAGTGGTCGTCGGCTGGTCGCTGGCGGTGATCAACGGGCGGGCGGGGCGGTTCTTCGTGCCGCTCGTGCTGCCGCCCGACCCCCGGGCGGGCGCGGTGTTGGCCGCGAATCAGGCGGTTGGCTATGCGGTCAAGCTCGGTCCACTCTCCGGTCGCATCGAGCCGGACAGGCCGCCGCTCGCGGAGACCACGGATAACGTGGGCGCGGTCGTGGGCATCCTCGAACGGGCGCTGGTAGTCCTGCTGATACTGGCTCAGGCGGAGCTGGCGATCGGCCTGGTCGTCGCGGCCAAGACGCTGGCGCGGTTCAAGCAGCTGGACGAGCGGCCGTTTGCCGAGAAATACCTGGTCGGTACTCTGGCCAGCGTGACGCTGGCCGTTGCGAGCGGAATGGCGGCCCGGGTCGTTCTGACCGGGATCTAGAGGCACGGCCGGGGCGCCGCGTAATGGACTCGTGTAGGCTGGCGGAGCCGGCTAAGTGTGCGGTCCGGCAATCCCGTTATGCGGCGCCCGGCCGTGGCTGTCGGGCCGCGAGGAGGTAGTGATGGCCGGCTCCGCGAATCCCGTGACGGTCCAGTACTTCTACAAGATCCGCTGGGGCTTCCAGGAGGAGTTCATCGAGCTCTTCGAGAGGAACCACTGGCCGCTCCTGAGGGCGCAGCTGGAGTCGGGCCGCCTGCTCGACGTGCGCGCCTACCTGCCGCGCTTCCACGGGGACGGGCGCCAGGATTGGACTTTCGAGGTCACGATCACCTACCGCGACTGGGCGGCGATGGAGGAGCACACGGACGCCGCGATCGCTGCCCGCCTGTACCCCGATGCCGGGAAGCTCAAGGCCGAAGAGCAGCGCCGTTTCGAGCTGCTGGAAGCCCACTGGGACACGCCGCTCGAGGAGCACACGCTGCCCCGTTAGCCGGTCGAGCCGCCCCATATAGCCCAACCTGAACCAGGCGAAAGTTGGGCAGCGCCGCGGGCTCAACAGGGAAGGCGAGGCGCTCCAGCTGATCCTTCGGGCTCGATTTCAAGCGTGATCCCTGTCCTCCCACGTGTCGCCGATCCCGCGGCGGGCCAATCCGCTCGCCCAACTCCCGCGTCAGGCAAGTTAGGCAGGATCTCAGCGCAGGCGGCCGTCTCGGTCGTCGACCGGCGAGGTCCGGGCCGTCAGGCCCGCTCGGTGGGAGCTTCCAGCGACTCGATCGTCGCGCGGAGTACCTCGGCCGATTTGCGAACGCCTCGGGCCTCGCGCGGGCTCAGGTCCAGCCGCAGGACCCGGTCGATCCCGCGGCGGCTGAGCACCGTGGGCAGGCTCAAGCAGACGTCGTCGATGCCGTAGTAGTCCTCGACCAGGCTCGAGATCGACAGCACGGTGTTCTGGTCGCGCAGAATCGCCTCGGTGATCCTCATCAAGCCCGCGGCCACGGCGTAGTACGTGGCGCCCTTGCGACTGATGATCTCGTACGCCGCGTCCCGGGTCTGGCGGAAGATCCGCTCCATCGTGTCCGGGCTGAGCGGGATCCCGTTCTCGGAGCAGAAGGACGGCAGACGCATGCCCGCCACGTTGGCCAGCGACCAGACCGGCACCTCGCTGTCGCCGTGCTCGCCGATGATGTAGGCGTGGACGCTGCGCGGGTCTACGCCCAGGTGCTCGCTCAGCATGTAGCGGAAGCGGGCCGTGTCCAGGATCGTGCCCGAGCCGAAGACCCGATGGGACGGCAGCCCGGCCAGCTTGAGCGTCACGTACGTCAGCACGTCCACCGGGTTGGTGGCGACGACGATGATCCCTTCCGGGTTGGCGTCGGCAACCTGGGGCACGATCTGGCCGAAGATGGCGACGTTGCGCTTGACCAGCTCGAGCCGGCTTTCCCCGGGCTTCTGGCTCACGCCGGCGGCAATGACGGTGATCGCCGCTCCCTCGCAGTCGGCGTACTCGCCGGCGCAGATCTTCGTCGGATGGGCGAACGGGACCGCGTGGTTGAGGTCCATCGCCTCGCCCTCGGCGCGCTCGTGGTTGGCGTCGATCAGGACGATCTCGGAGGCGATGCCGGAGAGAAGCAGCGTGTAGGCGTAGCTCGAGCCGACCATTCCCACGCCGACGATGGCGATCTTGGTGGGACGGCTGGTCTGGTAGTTGGGCTCGCTGGCCATGGACGGCTCGCCGGTGGGGCGGCGGCGGCTCGACTGTCGCGGAGCGGGGCCCTTGGCCGGCTGAGGTGCAGCTGGATCGACAGGCTCGGTCATGGCCTCATGGTGACACGGCGGTGCCGGCACGGCGCGCCGAGATTCGCGCACGCCGAGTCGATGCCCGGTCGCCCGCCAGCTAGCCCCTGGCCTTGCCCAGCTCGGTGATGACCGTGCGGAACGGCTCCGCGTAGCCGGTGAACCCGGCGAAGAGGCGCCAGACCTCCTCCGGCGGGCGTCCCGACTTGAGCAACCCCGAGCTCCAGGCCCGGGCGTTGGCGCCCGTCCGCGGGCCGAAGCAGCCGTAGCAGCCTCGCCCATAGGTGGGGCACAGGGCATTGCAGCCGGCCGTGGTGATGGGGCCCATGCAAGCCTCGCCGGAGGCCACGACCACGCAGACGATGCCCTTGCGCTTGCACTCGCGGCAGACCGCTTCCTCGCGGATCTGAGGTCGGCGGCCGACCAGCACGGCCGTCATCAGCTCCAGGAGCTGCCCGGGATCGATCGGGCAGCCTCGCAGCTCGGCGTCCACCTTGACGTGGTCCGAGACGGCCGTCGCCGTTGCGAGCGACTCGATCCACTCCGGGTGCTCGTAGACCGCGGCACGGTAGGCGTCATGGTCCGCCCAGTTGCGGAGCGCCTGAATGCCACCGGCCGTGGCGCAGGCCCCGATGGTAACGAGCAGGCGAGCCTGCTTGCGCAGGGCCTTTATCTGGTCGAGGTGTTCCGGCGCGCTGATCGAGCCCTCGACGAAGACCACGTCGTACGGACCGGGGGAGTGGTGAGAGGTGGCCTCGGGGAACTCGACGATGTCGAACCGGGACACGATCTCCAGGAGCTGATCCTCGAGGTCCAGGATCGTCAGCTGGCAGCCGTCGCAGGAGGCGAACTTGGCGACGGCGACTCGGGGTCGGACGGCCTTGCCGGTCGATGCCATCAGATTCCCTCCCGGACGTAGATGTCGCCGAGCTCGCTGAGACGGAATACCGGGCCGTCCTTGCACACGAAGTAGGGTCCCGTTTGGCAGTGGCCGCACAGGCCGATGCCGCACTCCATGTGACGTTCCATTGAGACATTGATCCGTTCAGCGGGGACGCCCTTGGAGATAAGCGACTGGACTGAAGCCTGCATCATCCGCTCCGGACCCACGACGAAGGCCGTTATCCGCGAGCAGTCGCACGACATCATGTCGAAGAGAGTGGTCACGACCCCGACCCGGCCCTTCCACTCGGGCCCGGCCCGGTCGACGGTCACGGCCACGTCGATGGCCTTGCCGGCCGACCAGGCGGCCAGATCCTCGCCGAACAGCTGGTCCTCCGGCGTGCGAGAGCCGTAGTAGAGCGAGACCGACTCGAAACGGTCGCGGTTGGCCACGAGCGCCTCGACCAGGCCGTGCAGCGGCGAAAGACCGACGCCGCCGGCTACGACGACGGCGTGCCGGCCGTAGGCATCTTCGATCGGCCAGAACGTGCCGAGCGGTCCCCTGACCCCAACTTTGGCCCCCGGATGCAGGTTCACCAGGGCGGTCGAAGTCGGTCCGACGGCGCGGATCGTGAGATCGATGCCGGTGGCTCGGTAGCGCGAGATTGAGATTGGGACCGCCGGGAACGCCGGCAGGGCCACCATCACGAACTGGCCGGGGCGCCCCGCCAGGAAGGCCGGGTCCAGGTCGGTCAGCGAGAGGGTCGTGGTGTCTGCGGTCTCTTCCTTGACCGCGGCCAGGCGAGCGATGGAATAGCTGCCCGGGCTCGCGGCCACGGGCTCGACCGCGACGGGGCGCTCGATTGGCTGGATGACCGGGGCAATCGCCTGGAGCTCTTCGCGAACGTCGATGCGGACCGGGCACCAGGTAATGCAACGGCCGCAGCCGACGCAGCCGAAGCTGCCGAACTGGTCCATCCACGTGGAGAACTTGTGGGTCAGCCACTGACGGTAGCGGTCGCGCGGGCGGGCGCGGAAGTCGCCGCCGGCGACCTTCGCGAAGTTGACGTCGAAGCACGAGTCCCACTGCCGCTCAGTGACACTGGTCCGGCCCTCCATGTCGGACCGTTCCGTGACCGACGTGCAGAAGCACGTGGGGCACGCCATCGTGCAGTTGCCGCACTCCACGCAGCGTTCGGCGACGACTCCCCAGCGCGGGTTGTCCAGCTGGCGCTTGAGCCGCTTGTCGATGCCCGCCATCGGCAGCGTCTCGCCGATCTGCATGCGGACGGCCTCCACCACGTCGACGGCGGCGCCGGTCTCGGCGTGGGTGGGGCGGCGAGTCGGCAACTGGGCGACGATCGCGGCGCCTGCCGGCGAGCCGGCCTGGACGACGAAACCGTCGTCGATCTCCGTCATGAGGATGTCGTAGCCGTTGCGGACCTCGGGGCCGGTGCCCATCGACGAGCAGAAGCAAGTGCCGGCGGAAGTGGTGCATTGCACGGCGACGATGAGCGCCGCCTTGCGGCGCGCCCGGAAGTCTTCGTCGGTGAACTGGCCGCCGAGGAAGACGCGATCCTGGACCGCAAGAGCGGCGATCTCACAGGCGCGCACGCCCAGGAACGCGAGCTGCGGCGCGTCAGCTGCGGGCTGCTCGAAGCCGAACGCGCCGCCGCGATGCGCCGTGGCGATGAGGAGGTTCGGGGGGAAGGTGAAGCGTTTCCAGGAGGTGGGCCCGACGTTGTAGCCGAAGGCGCGCTCGTCCGAGCGCTCAACCAGCCGATATCTCCCGGCCGACTGATCGTCGCGCAGGCCGACCGGCAGCGCTGTCGCCGACTCGATCTCGTCGTAAACGATCGCGCCGTCGCGGACCGTGGGCCCAATCACTTTGCGACCTGCCGTTCGCAGAGCCTGGATCAGGACGTCCAGGTCGGAGCGGGCCAGGAACCATTGCCTGGCCACGGCCGTCGGGCTTGGGACAGGGTTGGTGATCACGGAGCCTGAAACCTCCCGTTCGCAGACGGAGATGAGGAACTCGGTCCTCAGCGGGCAAAAAGATCGAGAAGCTGGAGGCGCGTCGCCCGAAGTCGGCGACCGACAGCGGACAGTACGCGTGGATAGAGACTGGCCGCGAGGGAGTGATCCTCCTTCAGGGCCGCGCGCAGAGTGGCCCCTTCGATGACGAGGGCCTTGCTGGGTTCGGTAGCAACGACGGTGGACTGGGCTTTGGTCGAGGCCAGGACGGCCGACCAGCCGAAGATGTCTCCGGGCTCGACGCTCAGGATGGTGACCGGGCCACGTTCCGGGACGAGCGTCCTGAGGGCTAGCCGGCCCGAGATAAGGATCCCCATCTCGATGGCCTCTTCGCCTTCCTGGAGGATGATCTCGTCCGGCTCGAAGTCCTCAATCGTTCCGAGCCTGGCGAGGCGCTCCTGGGTCTCGGGGGCAAGCTCGGATCCAAACCAGGTGTGGTTCAGCATGGCGATGACTGAGGCGTGATCGTCCATGTTGGCCAGAATGCCCGCCATGCCGGAGGCGCGGGAGTGCCATCAGGTCGGGGCCCGCGGGCCATTCGGCCCCGCCCGTCGACCCGGGCGGCCCAGGATCTGCCTTGACGCTAGACTGCAGCGAGTCATCCCCACCGCAGCGGAGCGGCGATGGAATCCAGACGCACGTTGGTTGCGGCGCTGACCGTGGCGGCGGTGGCGCTCATCGTCGCCGGCATCGCGGCTGTCGCCATCGACTCCGGCCCTTCGGGCGGCAGCGCGCCGACGGGGCCCGTCACCGCGTCGCCCTCCGGCTCCGTTGCGTCGGCCACCCCGTCGCCCACGGCCCCGCCGGTGACCCCATCGGGACTGCCGGGTTCCAGCCCCTCCAACTTCACGCCCGTCCCCACGATGTCAGCGTCCCCGGGACCGCACAATCCCGGCTTCGCCGTGCGTGGAGGCTCGATCGTCTACTACACGAGTGACGGGACCGTCGTGCCGGTGGAACCGGTCCCGGGGCTGCGGGCGACCATCGCCGGCGATCAGGTCACATACAGCGCCCTGGCCGGGAATCGATACGGACTTCGGGCCGGCGCCTACGCTGGCGAGTTCATGCCGAACGTGTCAATCCAGCAGGACAATGGCTCGAGCGCTCAGACCGGGGGGGTCGTGGTGGTCGGATCGGTCGCCGTCCGCCTGATCTCCGACGCACTGGCCGCCATCACCTCACCGGCCGACCGCTGGATCGTGGCCCTGCCCGTGGACATACGCGGTACCACGAAGCCGGTCGACGTCTCGTTCGACTCGTATGGCCTCGTGGGCCTGACCTACACGCCGCGGGTCCTTGTCCAGTTCTCGGACTCTCTGCCCGTGGTCAACGTCATTCCCGACAACTCCGGCTACCACGTGCTGGTCGAGCAGCTCGGGGTCACGCTCTGGCAGGTGATCGATCCCACTCGGCTCGGGCTCTCGTCCGCGACGCTCGATCCAGACCACCTGATGAACGAGCTGCTCCTGTACGGCAACGGAACACCGAGCGTGTCCCGGGACGTGGTGGTGAATCGCCGTGTGGAGATCGGTCACCCGATGCTGTTTGCAGCGGGCGAGGTCAGCGTCTCGCTGACGGTCCGCGGCAGCTACGCCGACCTCAGCCCGAGCCGCGTGCTCAAGATCGCGGACGTGCCGGTGTTCGTGGCCTCATCCTGAAGGAGGGCCAATTCGCGTCTCGAATCAGACCCGCGAAGGATCTCAGCCAGCCGGTCGGGTCGCTAGACTGGTCGGCGTGCCAGGCGTTAGCGAGGTCACCAGATGAGCGATTGGTGGGAGGATCGAGATCGGGGCGCGGCACAGGGCGGGCTGGCCCTGGGCGTGCTGCTGATCGTGGTTGGGGGGCTGTTCCTCGCCGGCGAGCAGTTGAACGCCGACTGGAGTCGCTACGGCTGGCCGGTATTCGTGATCGTGCCCGGGCTGGTTCTCCTGGTTCTCGGTCTGGCGATCCCCAACGAGGCTGGTCTCGGTCTGGCGATCCCCGGCGGGATCATCGCCACCGTCGGGCTGATCCTGGCGTTTCAGGACGCGACCGACACTTACGCCAGCTGGTCCTACGCGTGGGCGCTGATCGCGCCCGGCTCGGTGGGCGTCTCGCTGTTCCTGTACGGGCTGCTGCATCGGCGGCTCGACCTGCTGGACGCCGGCCTCCGCACCGCCGCGGTGGGCCTCGGCCTGTTCGTCGGTTTCGGGCTCTTCTTCGAGGACGTGGTCGGGCTCGACGACACCAGCCGCAGCTCGGTCCTGCGCGATGCCCTCCCGTTCCTGGCCATCGCCCTGGGCGCGATCATCGTGCTGCTCAATCTCATCCCGCGCCCGCGCTCGAAGGGCGCCGGGCCTCGCGCCTCGGACACCTGGCATGAGGATGGCCCCGCTGCCCCGACGGCGCCACCTCAAGGCCAGACCTGAGCGCGACGCCTGGCCGCGCTGAATCCGGGCTCAGCGGACCTCGATGATTCGGAAGTCCATCGCGCCCGCGGGTATCTCGACGCGGATCTTCTCGCCGGCCCTGCGACCTATGAGGGCGCGCCCGATCGGCGACGTGAAGCTGATCTTGCCGGCGTTCGCGTCGGCTTCCGCCGAGCCGACGATGGCGAAGGTCTCCTCGCCGTGGCGGTCGGTCTCGACGACGACCGTCGATCCGAGGACGACGACGCTCCCGCCTTCGCTGGTCGTCTCGATGATCACCGCGCTCTTGATCATCTGCTCGAGCTGCTGGACGCGGCCCTCGAGGAACGACTGCTCCTTGCGGGCGGCTTCGTAGTCGGCGTTCTCGCTGAGGTCGCCGAGCTCGCGGGCGGCCTTGATCCGCGAGATGACCTCCGGGCGGCGGCGCGTCGTCAGCTCGTCCAGCTCCGCGCGGAGATTGGCCAGGCCGTCGGCCGTGAGGTGCGTGGGCGCGTTCGCGATGCCGGGCGGCGGCGCGGCGGGCCGCCGCGCGCGGGTGGTTGGCTCGGCTCTGGGGACCGGCCGCCGGCGGGGAGTCGCATCCCGCGAAGATACTGGCCTCGGTGGGGCCGGCCTGCGCGTCGTGGCACTCTTGGCGCCTGGGGCCGGCCGGCCTGGCGACGCGCCGTGGGCCGTTGGGACCTCTTGCGGACCGTCCGGGAGGACCGTCAGACGCGTCGGCTTCGCGAAGGCCTTGCCGGCGTTTTCGTCGTGGAGCGGCGCGGTCAAGCCGTGGGCCCGGTGTTCGCCGGACGGCGTGACCAGCACGGCGTAAGGTAGCGCTCCGGCGGTCTTCACGAAGCGGTCGATCAGGGCGTCTTCCCACAGTTCCGCGTCCGGTGTGGGCGACCACCAGATTCGGGTCTTGCCCAGGTCGTGGAGGGTCTTGAGCCAGTAGCCCGCGGACTGGGGCCGTCGTTCTCCGAGGGGCGTCTGGTACATGCCGGCCAGGCGCGCGCCGACGGACTTCTGGCTCGAGCCGATGTAGAGGATCGATTGGCCGGGCAACCAGAAAGAGGCCAGCCGGTGCTGCAGCTCTGCGACCGCCGGCCGCTTGCCGTCGAGGCGCAGGTCCGGCGCTCGGTCGAGCCATTCGCGGATTGCTGCCGGATCGATGGCGACCCTGGGCTGTGGCGCCGGCAGCTCGACGATGAAGACGCCGGGCCCGCTCGGGACAACCGACCGCCCCCACAGGATCGGTCCTTCAACGGGCAGCTCAAGAGCGCGCAGCAGGTCGGGGCCGCTCAAGGTCGCGGCTGGAGAATGGGAGGTCGTCACCCGTGAACCGTGCATGGCAGCGGCCCGGTTGTCAAACGTGGCCCTTCGAAGGGCCGCCTCAGGCACGAGAAGCCCCGACTGCGAAGCCGGAGCCTTCCGTCGGTGGCAGGGTTCGCGGGTCAGTCCTTCTCGGAAACCGGGATGCCGAGCAGTAGCGGCAGCCCTTCGCGGTTGGTGTAGATCGGGCGATAGCGATCGGTGTTGTACATCGTGGGGATGTCGACCGAACGCGGGCCCTGGTTCGGATTCGGCAACGGGGAGTGGCTGTACTTGCCGCCGCGGATTGCGACCATGCGGCCGCTGACGCCTTCGGCGATCAGGTTCATGGCCACGTTGGCGAAGGTGATGCCGACCATCGAGTCGACCGCGTCCGGATCGCCGGAGCGCAGGTCGTAAGTGAGCTCGCTGGCGAGCGTCTCCTGGCCGGAGCGGCCCTGGATCTCCGAGGCCAGGACCTCGGCGACGTTGGCCTTGTGCTTGTGCCCGAAGGAGTCGGCCGGTCCGTACTCCTCGATCTTGCCGCCCTGCCAGACGGCGCCTTCGGCGGCGATGGCAAACGAGTACTTGCTCGGGTTGTTCTTCTTGTCCTCGACGAGCAGCTCGACGAGGTGATCCAGCTCGAACCTGTACTCGGGGATCAGGCAGCGGCCGCTCGTGACGTAGGCCGTGTAGAGGGCGGTGAAGCCGGCGTCGCGGCCGAAGATGCGGAAGACGCCGATCCGCTCATGCGAGCCGAGAGTGGTCCGCTGGCGGTTGATCGCCTCTTTGGCCCGAGTGATCGCGGTCGAGAAGCCGATGCAGTACTCGGTACCCTGGACGTCGTTGTCCATCGTCTTGGGAACGGCGACCAGCTTGATGCCGTTGTCGGCCAGGACCTGGCTGAAGCTCAGGGTGTCGTCGCCGCCGATCGGGACCAGGTAGTCCAGGCCCAGGCGTTCGATGTTCTCTAGGACGACGGGCGTGAAGTCGTAGATTTCGTCCTTGACTTCGAGCTGCTTGAGGCGATCGGGACCGATGTGCGCCGGCAGCTTGCCGGCCTTCATGGTGCGGGCGTTGGTGCGAGAAGTGTGCAGCCACGTGCCGCCGGTGCGATCGATGGCGCGGGTGTTGTTGCGGTCGAGCGGGATGATGTAGTTCTCGTCGAGCCCGGGGCCCGGCTTCATGTGGGTCAGGCCTTCCCAGCCGCGCCGGATGCCGTAGACCTCGTAGCCAAGCTCGGTTGCGCGATAGACGACGCTCTTGATGACGGCGTTCAGTCCGGGGACATCGCCGCCTCCGGTCAGGATGCCGATGCGCAGGGTTCGACTCATGCTTGCCTTTCGTGGATGGGGGCGCGGCCGGAACTCCGAACCGCGACGTTCAGGTGCGGCCGAAGGCGGCCGCGATGGACCCGTCCGATTTGCCGGCCCATTTTAAGCGACCCGTTACTCGAAGCGATACCGCAGGAAGAGGTCGTCGCCGGCGTGACGAACCTCGAGCAGCTTCGCCCAGCGGCCGCGACCCCCGCCGAAGTTCGTTCCCTCGACCAGGGCCAGGCGGCGCGCGGACGAGTTGCGGCCGATGATCTGCGGCGCCATCGTCAGGAACAGCTCGTCGATCAGGCGCGCGCGCAGCAGCTCGCCAAAGAGATGCGGGCCACCCTCGCACAGTGCCAGGCGCGCGCCGGTTCGTTGGATCAGCTCCAGGATCGCCCCGGCAGGGACGCGATCCTCCGAGCCGACCGCCTCCACTGTAATGTTGGCGGGGAGCGGCCGCGAGCCCAGACGGCCCGCTCCGGCGGGGGTCGTAGCCACGATCACCGGCACGTCCGGGGCGCTCAGGCCGGGGTGAGCCGGATCGAGATTGCCGCTGGCGGTCACGACGATCGTGGTCGGCTGGGCCGATAGCCGCAGCTCGGCGCGCCACGCGACGACGACTCCGGCAAGGGCCGGCTGCACCTTCCGCGCGGTCCATTCGTGGCGGTTGCCGACCCGCACCGTGCCCGCCCCCACGACCACGACGTCCGCGAGGCCGCGCAGCAAGGCCATCATGAATCGGTCCGCGTCGGAGAAGCCGCTTATCTCGCCCCCGCCGGCGGCCGGCTCGCTCGGGCCCAGCGCGACCACTCCGTCCACGCTCGACACGAAGTTGGCGATCACGGTGGGGCGCTCGGGCACGAGAGGCACCGCCAGCTCGCCGGGGAAGCGCGTGGCCAGGGCGGGCGGAAGCGGCCCGCCCCGCGCACCGGCACCCGCGCTGGGGGCTCCCTCCGGGGCGCGCCAGAGCGGCTCGAGCGTCAGTCCTTCGCTTCGACCCGCCATTGGAGTCCCGCTCCTCTTCGGGCACGGCGCGCCAGTCGCGTCAGTCGCGAACCCCGCGTTGCAGCCCCGCCAGATCGTAGAACTCCGCCCGCAGGGCCGCGCTCGTTTCGTACGCACCGCGGAAGGCGGTCGTGCGCGTCATCGGTCGCGTTTCGCGAACGCCGCGCATCTGCGTGCAGAGATGATGGGCTTCCAGGTACACCGCCACACCGTGCGGCTCGGTCAGCTCGGCCAGGGCATCGGCGATCTCGTGGGTCATCCGTTCCTGGACGCCGAATCTGCGAGTGGCGATGCGAACCAGTCGGGTCAGCTTGCTGATGCCGATGATGTGCTCGTGGGCGATGTAGCCGACGAAGGCACGGCCCATGAACGGCAGGGCGTGATGCTCGCACAGCGCGGTGAACGGGATCGGCCCTTCGACCACCTGGGACAGCTCGCAGCTGGCTCCGCCATAGCACTCGGTGGGGAAGACGGTCACGAGCTTGGGGTCGCCGTCGTAGCCCTCGGTCGAGTCGAAGAGCGCGCGAACGAACCGGCGGGGCGTGTCGCGAGTGCCGGGCGTGTCCAGCTTCAAGCCCATCGCGACCAGGATCTCGGCGATGTTGGCCTCGTAGCGGTCCCAGTCCGCTTCCGAGATGGCGGCTCGGCGCCGCCGGGCTTCTTCGTCGTCGAACTCGATCGACAGGCCGGCCGCGTGGTGGTGGACCACTCCGTCGAGGTCGTCGTCCGAGTGCTGATGGCTGTCCAACCGCAACGGCGCCATCTCGCGCGCGTTGCCGGCGTCGTTGTGGGTGGTCATCCTGGCCTCCTTGTCGGGGCAAATATGGCTCGTTCCGCGCGCGGTGGGTCTGCCGCTCGGTCCGGTCGCGGCGACGGGAACGAACGGTCGCCGGTCGCCGGTCGCCGGTCAGAGCAGCCGGAGCTCGGTGGCCTCGTCCTTCTCGATGCTTCGAGCGCAGGTCGGGCAGTACCAGCGCGCCTCCAGCGGAGTGCCGCAGCTCTGGTGCCGGAGAGCGTCGGATGGATCGGCCCGCGATCCCCAGCCGGCCAGGAGGCGTAGCGCTCCGGCCAGCTCGCGGCCTTCGGCAGTCAGCTCGTAGCTGAGGCGGATGGGCCGCTGCGAATAGGGTCGCGCGAGCACGACCCGCTCGCGTTCGAGGCGCTTGAGCCGATCGGACAGGATGTTCGGAGCGATGCCGGGCAGCGCGGTCGACAGGTCGTTGAAGCGGCGCGGGCCGTCGAGGAGCGCCTCGACGACGAGCAGGCTCCAGCGGTCGCCGACTCGATCGAGGGCGGCCTGGAGCGGCGATGGGGCTGTCGCTGCGTTCACGGTGCCATCGTAGCGAGTTTGGGCTTGCGCGACCCGCTTGGGCGTTGTAACTTGCAACTCGCTAGTAACTACGGCAGATGACGATGGTGGGCGCCGGGCCGAAGAGGCTCGAACGCCCCGGGAGCAATCGAATGGGCGCACTGGAAGAGCTTTCGGCGGTGGTGGCGAAGGTGGCCGGGCTGGCGACCCCGGCCGTGGTCGGGATCGGCGGGCGATGGCGCCGCGGGTCCGGGGTGGTCGTGGCGGAGAATCGGGTGCTCACCAACGCCCACAACGTTCACGGCGACGACGCCACGTGCGTCTTCGCCGATGGCCGTCGCGCGCGCGGCAGGTTGCTCGGTGAGGACGTCGATGGCGACCTGGCCGTTCTGGAGGTGGACACGGGCGGCGCGGCGCCCCTGGAGTGGGCGGACGCGAAGTCGGTGCCGCAGGTCGGGTCCGTGGTCTTCGCCGTCGCCAGCGCTCCGTCCGGCGGGGGCCGGGCGACCGTGGGGATGGTTTCCGGCGTGGCGCGCTCGTTTCGGGGCCCCGGCGGGCGGCTGATCGGCGGCAGCATCGAGCACACGGCGCCCCTGGCGCCGGGTTCCTCCGGCAGTCCGATCGTGGACGGCGAGGGGCGGCTGCTCGGCCTCAACACGCAGCGGATCGGCGAGGGGTTCTACCTCGCGCTTCCGGCGGACGAGGGCCTGCGGGCTCGAATCGACGCGCTGGGGCGAGGCGAGTCGACGGTCCGGCCGAGGCTCGGGATAGCGGTGGCGCCCGGCCACATCGCCCGACACCTGCGACGCGCGGTCGGCCTGCCGGACCGCGACGGCGTCCTGGTCCGCGGGGTCGAGGAAGACAGCCCGGCCGAGGCGGCCGGCATCCGCGAGGGCGACCTGATCGTGTCTGCCGGCGGGGCTGCGATCGAAGACCCGGACGGCCTGCACGAAGCCCTGTCGAAGGCCGGCTCGGGCAAGCTCGACGTCGGCCTGGTCCGCGGGGTCGAGGAGCTGACGGTCAAGGTGGACCTGGGCCGCCCGGCTTCGGGCGGCGAGTCTCCGAAGAATTTGAACTGAGCGAAGGCCCGCGCTTCGCTGGCGGCGCGCTTCGCCGGTGGCGCGCTTCGCTGGCGGCGCTGCGCCATGATTGACGCATGGCGGCGAAGGGCGCGCTTGGGAGCCTGATCGGGGTAGACGTCGGGTCGACCCATATCAAGGCCGTGCTCGTGGCGCCGGGGAGTGGCGCCGTCCACGTCGCCCGCCGGGCTACCGTGACCCACGCCGTTCGCGGTGGCGGCGCGTACCACCGGCCCGACGAGTTGCTCGGTGCGGTGGAGTCGGCCATCGCGGAATGCGTTGTCGCAAGCGGCGCAGCTGGAGCGGCCGGGTCCGGCGGGGCTCGGCCCGTGGCCATCGGCATCGCCAGCATGGCCGAGGCCGGGGTTCCGCTGGATGTCCACGGCCGGCCCGTTGGCGAAATCCTGGCCTGGTTCGACCCCCGGCCCGCGCCTCAGGCGGACTGGCTCGAGCGCCGGATCGGCGCGCCGGCGCTCTTCGCCCGGACGGGGCTCCGCCCGGAGGCGAAGTACACGCTTCCCAAGCTGCTGTGGCTCCGCGCCGAGCGGCCCGGGGACGTGGCCCGCGCGCGGTGCTGGGCCGGCGTGGCGGAGCTGGTCGGGCACCACCTGACCGGCGAGCTGGCGACCAACGCGTCGCTGGCGTGTCGCACGGCGGCATTCTCCACGGCCGATCGGCGCTGGGATGACGAGTTGCTCGGGCTCGCCGGCCTGTCGCCCGACCAGATGCCTGCGGTCCTGCCCCTGGGCCGTCCCGCCGGCGGGCTGACACCTGCCGCGGCCGCTCGCCTGGGCCTGGCGGCGGGGACGCCGGTGGCGATCGCGGGCCACGACCACATGGCCGGCGCCCTGGGCGCCGGTGTCACTCGTCCGGGCGACGCCCTGGATTCGATGGGCAGCGCCGAGGTCGCGCTGCTCGTTACGCGGCGGCCGTCCCTCGCCGATGAGCTGCGCCGGAGCGGATTCTCCTCGGGTTGTCACGCGCTGGACGGAACCTGGTATGTGGCGGGCGGGCTGCAGGCGTCCGGTGCGCTGGTCGAGTGGTTCATCGACCGGTTCCTGGCGCCGCCGCTGGATCGGCCCGCCGCCGCCCTTGTGACGGCGGCCAGCGGCGACGCCGGCCGCTACGCCGCCTTCCTGGCGCTTCTCGACCGAGCCGGAAGCGGGCCTGCCCGGCCGCTTGTTCGGCCGTACCTGCGCGGCCGGACTGCGCCCCGGCGCAATGTCTCGGCCACCCTCGAAATCGAGGGCCTGGCCGAGTCGCACGGCCTGCCGGACCTGGCGGCGGCGCTGGTCGACGGCGCGGCGTTCCACGTGCGGTGGATGCTGGAAGAGCTGGAGCGCGTCACCGCCACGACGCCCGGGCGTGTCCGTGTCATCGGCGGGGGGACGCGCAACACGCGCTGGCTCACCGCCAAGGCGGCCCTCGGCCCGGGCCGGTTCGAGGTCGCGCGGACGGATGAAGCTGCGGCCCTGGGAGCGGCCCTCGTGGCCGGAGTCGCCGGAGGCGTCTACGGTTCAGTGGCGGCGGCCCTTGCCAACGCCGCTCCCTTCGAACGCGTCCGCGTCTCGCCCGGCGTCCGTGCCCGCTATGACGCCGCGTATCGCGACCGCTGGCTGCCCGCCGTCATGGCCACGCTCCGCTGAGGGGCCGCAGCCGGGAGGGGATCGTCAGCCGCCGTAGGCGGCCTCCTCCGATCGGACCAGGTCAACCAGGTTGCCGAGGGCGATGTTGACGTCCACGACGTGCAGGCCCCAGCGCGCGCCTCCCACATCCGAGAGGCCCGGCCGGTGGTCTGCCGCATTCGTCGTGCGGTCGACCTGCAGCCAGGTCGCTCCGCCGGCCGTCTGGCAGTGGGCGGAGAACTCGCCCGGGTAACTCACGAACGGCGTCTTCACCGATACGGACGGCGCCTGCGCGCTCGCCCCGAGGAGGGTCGAGAGCCCCCGCGCCGGCAGGTAGGGGACCAGGGCGCCGCTGCCCCCTGCCGGCGCCGCCGGGTTGACGCACAGAACCTGCAGCGAACCGGACGAAACGCTGCCGAGCAGGTTCAGGGCCGAATCCACCCGACCGAACAGCGCGTTCGCCGGCGGAGTCGTGTCGAAGCTCGAGTAGGCCACGACGCACCCGACTTGCGTCGTGGATCCGCAGGCGGGGATGTTCGCGAAGTCGCCGCCGACGGTCTTGCCGATGGGCACCGTCACGTTGCCGCCCATGAGCAGTGCGGAGACCAGCAGCCGGCGAGTTTGTGGCACGGCGTCGACTTCGGCCTTCAGAAGCGCCGTGAGCATGAACGCGCCCTGGGAGTGGCCGATGAAGACGATGCCCCGACCGTGGTTGTAGTTGGCCATGTAGTCGAGGAAGGCCGACCAGACGCCCTGGTCCTGGTAGGCGGCTACGGCGCTGGCGACCGAGATGCTCGCCGGTCTGGCGATGGCGGCCAGGGTCAGCTGCGGATACATCGGGGCGTAGACGTTGCAGACCTGCGAGAACTGAGCCGCCTGGGCGACGGCGACCGCCCTCTCCTCCGGGTCGATCGTCAGCGTGGCATTCGTGCCCTTCTGGCGACTGACGGTCGGGTAGACGTAGAAGCAGTCGATCGGCGGATCCGTCGCCGGCGCGGCGGGCTCGACCGTGGTTGAGCCGTCGGCCTCGACGGCGGTGGCGCTCAGATCGCCGGCGCAGGGGTTGTCGGCCAGGCCGGGCCGGCACAGCCACACGGTGTCTTCGGGTACGGAGGGAGCCGCTGTGTCGGTGGCGGCTGGCGTCGCGGCCTGGGTCGCGGCGGGCGTCGCGGCCTGGGTCGCGGCGGGCGTCGCGGCGGTTGCCGCCGCGGTTGCCTCTGGCGTGGATGGCCCCGCCGATGGGTATGCCGTCCCGCTGCACCCGGCGATCGCCAAGATCACGGAGAGCGCGAGCGGGAATCGAAAGAGGGGTCGCTTCATTCGGGCATGGTCGACCCGCGCCCGCGATTCTGTCCAACCCGCCAGGCCACGGCGCGCCGTGCGACTCATTCGGTGCACCCGCTCGGTCGACGGCCGGGTCGCCGTCGGGCGCGGCGTAAACTGGCTGCATGAACTGGTTCGTCGATCCCCGCAAGATGCGCCTGCCCGCCCCCAACGAAGTCCTGCTCGGCCGCTCCGAGGCGATGCCCGTGCCGGCCCGCCACGCCGTCCTCGGCACGTCGCTGCGCCCGCCCTACGCGGACGGCAGCGAAATCGCCGAGTTCGGCATGGGCTGCTTCTGGGGCGCGGAACGCCTCTTCTGGCGCACGCCCGGCGTCATCTCGACCGCCGTCGGCTATGCCGGCGGTTCGACTCCCAACCCGACGTACGAAGAGGTGTGCACCGGCCTGACCGGGCACATCGAGATCGTCCGCGTCGTTTTCGACCCCAAACGCATCTCATACGGCGAGCTGCTCAAGCTCTTCTGGGAGGAGCACGACCCGACTCAGGGGTTCCGTCAGGGCGTCGATCGCGGGACACAGTATCGCTCGGCGATCCTGACCCACGGCGCCGCCCAGAAGCGCGAGGCGGAGGCCACGCGGGACGCATTCCAGGAGCGCCTGAAGGACGCCCGCCTGGGCGCGATCACCACCGAGATCCGGCCCGCGCCGGAGTTCTACTTCGCCGAGGGATATCACCAGCAGTACCTCGAGAAGAACCCCCACGCCACATGCTCCGCTCAGGGCCTCGGGGTTAGCTGCCCGGTGGGGGTGCTCCCACCTGCCACCCTCTCAGAATCCCAATGAGCCCTGGCATTGGGGCCGAACGATAGGGGTGCCCGCGACGGGCGCCGCGCGGATACCGGGACAGGAACGACAGGCAGGTGCAGAAGATGGCCGATGGGTCGGCTGCTGACTCCATCGACGAGTACATCGCGGGATTCCCTCCCGAGACTCAGAAGGTGCTGAAGGAGTTGCGAGCACTCATCAGGGCATCGGCGCCCGGCGCGACAGAGAAGATCAGCTACCGGATCCCCACGTTCGTCCTGAACGGGCCTCTGGTGTACTTCGCAGGTTTCGAGAAGCACATAGGGTTCTATCCGACGGGGAGCGGGGTCGAGGCGTTCAAGGAAGAACTCAAGCCCTACAAAGGCGGGAAGGGCTCGGTGCAGTTCCCTCATGGCCAGCCACTGCCCAGGGATCTGATCGGCCGGATCGTCGAATTCAGGGTCGCCCAGAACACCGGCCGGGCCAAGAAGTAGCGACGCCACAACCCGAACGCGCAGCGTACGACAGGGGGAACGGGGGCCCGGTGGGGCTCGTCCGGGACAAGTAAGCAAGGCTCCGCGGCCGATCAGGTCATCCGGGCGCTGTTGATGGGCCGGCCGCCCGGGCCGTCGTGTGAAGTCGCTCTGGCTGGGACCCGCCTCGACTTCAGTCGAGCGTGGGGTTTTCATCCTCTCGGCTGGCGCCAGATCCAGCCTAGAGTGAATGAAAGGCAGTGGCCGGAGCGTCTGCCGGCATCCTGGGTGCTCTAGTAGTCGGGCTCTGTGCTGCCACCGTGGCACCGCCTGTTGTAGCAGTGGGAGGTCCGGAGATATGTCTGACACGAACCAGGCCGGGCCAGAGGCGGAACCCGCGCCACTTGTCGCACCAGAGGCGGAACCCGCGCCACCTGTCGCACCAGGGGCGGAACCCGCGCCACCTGTCGCACCAGGGGCGGAACCCGCGCCACTTGTCGCACCGCCGCCGACCGCGACCGGCAACGTCAATGTCCAGACGCCGCAGATGGTCAATGTCCCGCGGCAGGGGCCGGGCTTTCTTGCCCGGGCAGTCTGGTTCGTCCTCATCGGCTGGTGGCTGACGGCCATCATCATCGTAATCGCTTACGTGTTGGCACTGTCGATCCTGGGATTGCCGTTTGCCTTCTATCTGTTCAACCGCATACCGGCGTTCCTCACGCTCCGTGGACGGAGTAAGACGTATCAGGTCGAGACCACCACCGATGGGACGAGGTACCTGACCGCCGCTAACATCGAGCAGCGTCCGATGTGGATGCGGGCCCTCTGGTTCATTTGTGTCGGCTTCTGGTTCGGGGCCATCTGGATGGCGGTTGCCTACGTGCTGTGCGTGTTGATCGTGACGATGCCGTTCGGGATCGCGATGTTCAATCGAGTGGGCGCCGTGATGACGCTCCTTCGCTATTAGGGGCACGTTCGACTGGCGTCCACAGTTCGAGCTGCCAAGCGGACAGTCTCTGGTTCAGAACCCGGACCGCGAATGTACTGCGCACGGGTTGAGGGACTCGTGCCCGGTCGGGTTGTTCATGTGCAAGTAGGGGACCGCCTGATCGCCATCCCGCGGCGTGAGATGATTGGGAGGGAATCCTCCCCCTCGACAGCGCATGCGGCGGGAGGAGTGGCATGGATCGACGAGCCTGGGTCGACGAGCGACGGGCGAACGCCGAGGAGCGGTTTGATCGGCTCTACGCCCCCACCTACGACGAGGATGACATCCCCATCTCCGCAACCCACGGGCGCTTCGTCGAGGCAGTGGTCGAGTCCTGCCGTCCCGGTGGCTCGATCCTGGACGCCGCGTGCGGCACCGGCCGCTACTTCGAGATGATCCTGGCAGCGGGCCGCCAGGTCGTCGGGATCGATCAATCCGCGGGGATGCTCGCCGAGGCGCGGTCCAAGTTCCCTGAAGTCGTGCTCCAGAAGACCGGCTTGCAGGAGCTTCGGATCGAGGGTGAGTTCGATGCTGCGATCTGCGTCGACGCGATGGAGTACGTCTTCCCCGAAGACTGGCCCCAAGTTCTCGCCAATCTTCGCCGCGCCGTGTCCCGCGGGTTGATCTACCTGACCGTCGAGCAGATCCCCGACTCCGCGATCAACGAGGCGTTCGTACAGGCGACGGCTGCTGGGCTACCAGTCGTTCACGGCGAGACCGTGCGCGGCGGCGGGTACCACTACTACCCGACTGTCGATCGAGCCACGGGCTGGATCCTCGCCGCGGGCCTCGAGATCATAGAGATGGGCTAGAGCAGCGGTGGCAACTACGGCTACTGGCACCTCCTCATGAGGTCGGCGACGGCTTAGTCGGACCGCCGGATCGTCGAGTTCATGTAGAAGCGAACACGGGCAGGGCCAACAAGTAGCTACGGCAGAACCCGGACGCGCAATGTAATGGCTGACGGGTTGGGTTTCGTGCCCAGGCCCCGTCGCAGCTCGTCTGCGGAGTAGCCACGGGCTGGGGTGGGAGGGCTCCTCGGTCGCTCCACTGCGTCGCAGGGGTTTGAGACGACCAGGCCCATCTGGATAAGGAAAGTGATCAGGCTTCACCCGGTGATGCCGGCGAGGGTTTTCATCCTCGCGCTCGCGGGTGAAGACGAGCAGGCTGGGGATGAAAGAGGTGTCCTGTGTTGGAACTCCTGGTCGTCATCCTCATTCTTCTCTTCCTGTTCGGCGGGTTGCGCTTCAGCCGTCGCTGAGGGCCAGGCCCTCTGACGGGCCCGATCCTGTCAGGCTCGACGAGATCGCGTTTTGAGCGAGCGGTGGTTCCTCGTGCGCGGGCTGGTATGGCGGAGCAGCACACTGAGGGCATGGTTAAGGCCCGCTTGATTGCTTTGGGACTGGTGGACCTCGACGGTCAGACACACGATCACGCTGTCCTGGTCGAGTGGGGCCGGGCGAAGGTTTACGCCCGCTCCCACCCACGGGCCTGAAGGATAGCCAGGCCAGGCGGTGGACCGGCCACAAAGGAGACGAGGATGAGCTACGCGGACTCGTTGATGGCGAAAGACGAGCAGATCCTGTACCGGGCCAGGCAGCACTGGCTCGCGCCCCTATCCGATTCTTTGAAGCCCATCGTGCTGATGCTCGCGGGGCTGGTGGTCCTCTTCCTGGCCACAAAGACCAACGGCGTCGTTTGGCAGATCCTGGCTGTCCTTGGCGGCGTGCTCCTGATCGCCGGCATCGTCTGGATCGCGATCGTGTACCTGACCTGGAGATCCGAGGAGTACCTCATCACCAGCCGCCGGGTGCTCAAGACCGAAGGCTTCCTGGACAAGAAGAGCGGCGACAGCTCGCTCGACAAGATCAACGACGCGGTTCTGAAGCAGGGCCTGCTCGCCCGGATTCTCCGCTACGGCGACCTGGAGATCCTGACCGCGAACGACGATGCGATCGATCGCTACGAGATGCTGGCCCACGTGATCGACTTCAAAAAGGCGATGCTCAACGCCAAGAACGACCTCGAGGATGGCGTCCGGCGGCCGGTCGGCGGCGCTTAGGTCCAGGCGACCTCCGTTCCGGTCGCGGGAAAGCCGTCGAGCTCGGATGACGTGACCGCGACGCTTGCCAGGCTGGCCGACCTGCGCGACAAGGGCGCGATCACGCCTGCGGATTACGAGGCCAGGAAGGCCGAGCTGCTCCGCCGCCTGTTGCCCACAGCTTCGAGCCTCGTCGTCACCATGAGCGCCAGCGCAACGGTCTGGGGTTAGAGCGGCATCTGTGCCGGCGGCCGGGCCTATGAGAAGGGCGTCCGCGGGTGGGACTCGTCGACGATCCCGAGACCCCCGTGATGAGGCCCGGTCCGAGGACCCTTCCGACGCGTCTGAGCGGGTCCCCCCTCGGCCCGCAGCTCGGCTCCCTTGGGATCGGCGGGCTGCCCTGTGTCCACTCGCGGTTCACGTGCGTTGGTTGAGGCGGTCCGCTTGGGCACCGCGTCAACCCCCACTTCTGACTTGTAGTTCCGCCCGCCACGCCACCAGCTGGCGATACAGGGCCGGCGCCCCCAGCGGCGGATCTCCGGCCAGCTGAAGGGTCGCCGGGCACAGGATGAACGGCTCGCTCTGCCAGCCGCCCAGACCGCCGTGCGAGCCGATGAGCTCCTCGAATGCGGTGACCTCCCCCGACTCGCGGTCGACAGCGCCCAGCAGTATCAGGTCACCGGCGTTCGAGAAGCCCTCTAGGTGCAGCAGGTTCTCGGCCGCCCGAGTGCCGTAGTCGGCCAGGGGGTCGCTGCCATCGGACTGGCCCGCGGTCAGGTCGAGCCGGCCTTGCGGCCCCAGTACGAGCACGTGGCCAGCGGCTGACCTGACCAGGAGCGCTCCGATACCCGGATGACGCGCCAGCGCCTCGATCAGGCCCGGGTAGCGCGTCTCGATCGCCTCGTCGGTCATCCGATCGGGCTGGATCGTGAAGTAGACGTGGGCCAGGCTGCCGGAAGAGCAAACGACGACATTCGCAGGCGCCTCGGCCGCACCCTCGGGGCGGCCGAGCGCGCGGCGCAGCCGGCGTGCGAGCAGCGGCCCGAGGCTCGAGCCTCGCCCGAACTCGGCGGCGATGCGCCGGCCGATGCCGGCCGATTCGACTGCGTCGGTGGTGCCCACGACGGTCGTCATGTCGGGCAGCAGGGCGGCGATGATCGCCTCGAGCGACTGGCCGTAGCGCTCATGGAATGTGGCGCCGAGGCTCTGGCCGTGGTCGGAGAGCACCACCAGCCGATACGCCCGCCTGGCGTGGCGAGCGGCCTTCATCAGGGACCCGATGGCCCGATCGATACCTCTGAGCGCGTCGATTGCCTCCTCGCGCTCGGGGCCGCAGTGGTGCGAGATGGCATCGTAGCCTGTGTAGTCAACGTAGATGGTCGGCGACGAGCTGTGCATCTCCTCGATGACGAGGGCGGTCGAGACGGTCCGCAGCGCGACATTGGTGACGGCTCTTTCGACGGCGAAGTGCAGGTCGCGGCGCATGCGGGGCTCAACCGATCGGGCGCGCTGGCGTTCCGCCTGATACAGCTCCTTGGCCATCTCGCCGACCATCAGCACCAGCAGGCGGATGTAGTCGACGGTGGTGACGAAGAAGCCGCGCAGGCGCCGTTCGTCGTCGCTCGACGGGCCCTCCGTGATCGTGGCCATGGTCAGGTAGCTGCGCGGCGCATCGCCGGTCACGAGATTGCCGACGCTGGCCCCGTCGTCGACCAGCAAGCCCGTGCCATCGCTGATGCGACGGACGATCTCGGCCGCATCGTCCGGGTGATTGGCCACCAGCAGTCGATTGCTCGCCTTCTCGTACCAGCGAAAGCCGGGGATGCCGTCGTTACGGCCGTGCAGGATGCCCGCCTGACTGGCCGGCGTCGTGGGCGGGAGCAAAGCGATCCACGGGTGGAGGGTGGCCTCACCGTCGCGCAGCAACCGGCCGAGCACGGGCACCCGGCCGGCCCGGAGCGCCTGCTGCAGGACGGGCAGGCTCAGCCCGTCGATCTGTACCACCAGCAGCCCCGGGCTCGGTTCCGTGGCGCGTCCAAAGTCGCGAGCTACCAGGCGCCGGACGAGCACGCTGTAGTAGGAATCGTCGTCGCTCACCGACACGACCTCGGCGAATAGGCTGTTCAGCGTCGTCAGCAGCACGGCTCCCCAAACGGCGGTCGCCGTGCCGTCCACGCGCACTCCGGGCAGCACCTGTCCGAGGACGATGATGGCCAGGAACTGGACGGCCAGACCCACGGTCTGGGCGACGAAGATAGGCCACGCCACGAGCAGCCAGTGGAGGAAGACGTCGGAGGAGCTGTCGAGGGCCGCCAGCAGGAGCCCGGCAAGCAGCAGTGGGCCTGGGCCGTCGATGCTCAGCCCCGGGAGCACGGCGTCCGTGATGGCCAGCACCAGACAGGCCCCCACGAAGGACAGGACCGCACGGCGTAGGATCGCCAGGCGGGTCGGTCGCCACTCCCACATCAGGCGAGCCTGGAGCCGGTAGAAGTCGACCACGCGCCGGGCCGTCGCCGCAGACCCGTTGCCGATCTCGGATGTCATCGCCCGGCCCGCCCGTCCAGGGGCATCGATTGCCCCGGCTGCAGAACGCGCACGTGAATTCGAGCGTCGCGTGCCGCGACGGCCGCACGAAAGGCCTCGCCGGGTCCCTCGAACCGGCGGCCCGCCACGCGTCGCAGGCCGAGCGGGTAGAGCGTGCCCCAGTGGATGGGCGTGGCGATCGCGGGGCGGATTCGCACCGCCGCTTCGGCCGCTCGGTGCGGGTCCATGTGGCCGCGCCCGAGCGTCAGTCCCCAGCCGCTCACCGGCAGCAGCGCCACGTCGACACGCCCGGCCAGCTGCCGCATCTCCGGGAAGAGGTCGGTATCGCCGGCAAAGTAGACGCCGGTCGACCCGACGATCAGGATGCCCAGGGCGCCCTCAGCAGTCGTGAGGAGCGAGCGGCGCCGTCCGTGTTCGGCATGGACGGCCTCCAGCGTGAGGTCGCCGACTTGCAGTCGATCGCCGGCGCGCATCTCGTGGACGGCCCCGTGTGCCGCCTTTGCGGCGACGCGCCCGAGGCCGACCGGGACGATGAGCGCCGGCTCGCCCGGGAGAGCACGAATGGACTCGAGATCCAGATGATCCAGGTGGCCGTGGCTGATGAAGACCGCCGAAAGATCCACGAGCGCGTCGGGGGGCGCGGCCGGCACCTGACGCCGGATGGCTACCGCCAAGTGGCCGAGCAGCGGATCCGTGAGCACTCGCGCGCCATCGAGGTCGACGAGGACGGTCGAATGGCCGAGGAACGTCAGCCGATCGCCCACCTTGTTTCCTCCGACATCGCACGACACTGTGCCGTATCGAGGATTGTGACCGACCACGGCCCAGCGGGCAGCGCTGACCAGTGTCACCGCTCGCGTTGCGGGCCGTCGAAACTGGCCACGTGGCGTCGGGGCCGCGAATCAGCTCGAGCGCCGGACGAGCAGGACCGGCACAGGGGAATGGTCGACCACGAATCGAGCCACGTGTCCCACGCTCCTAGGCCCGGGCTCAGTGGTGCCGGTTCGCGGGCGTGCGCCAACGATGAGCGCGTCGGCATTCAGCCGTCCGGCGGCTGCGACGATCTCCTGTTCCGGGCGACCATGGGCGACGAGATGCGCGATCCGGGCGCTGGGCAGTGCCGACGCGAATCGCTCGTGCCAGACAGCCAGGAGCGCAGCCGTTCCTTCCTCGTCCGCCTCCGCCAGGCGATGCTCGATCACGTCCTTTTTCGGCAGCGGCCAGGGCCCACGCCGGACCGCCTGGTGGTAGGCCGCGAGCTCCCGAGGCCCGGTTTCCTCGACGTGGAGAAGCGTGACTTCGAGCGCCGATTCGCCAGGGCCCACGACCTGCGCCACCTGCTGGGGCAGAGCCGCGTCCTCGGTGCCCGCCAGGGCTACGACAAACCGCCGGGGGGCGCTCATAGCCCACTCACCTCGGCAGTCCCAGCAACAGCGCCACGCCGAGCGCCGCGAGGATCGTGGCCGGTGTCACGATGAGCCCGATCCGGATGTAGCTCCACGTTGACACCTCCAGGCCACGCTGGCGCAGGAGCACGAACCACAGGAGCGTGGCGACCGATCCGACCGGCGTCAAGTTGGGTCCCAGGTCCGCACCGATTATCGTGCCAAGCGCGGCGGCATGGGCGCTGGCTGCGCTCAGTCCGGCGCTCTGGACGGCGTCGGCGAAGACGAACGCGGCGGGCAGGTTGTTGACGAGGTTCGCACCGACGGCTGCGGCGAAAGCGGTCACGAGCATGACCGCTGCCGGCGAGTCGCGCACCTGTCCCAGGACGATCTGCGCAAGCCACGCGGTTATGCCTGCGGACGAGAGGCCGTCCACGAGGACGCTCATCGAGGCAACGAAGACGAGCAGGGACCAGCCGACGCCCTCGAGCGGCCGATCGAGACGGCGGCTCGTCCACTCCACGCCGAGCAGCAGCAGCCACACGGCCGCCATCGTCGGTCCGAGAGGCAGGTTCGCCGCCGAAGCGACGGCGAAGGCGCCGACCGCCACCCCGAAGGCAGCCAGGAGCCGTCGCGGGACCGCGGTCCACGAGGCCCACGATTCTGAAGGGGGCACGAGGGGCGCTCGCTCCGGAAGCTGGCGTCGGTAGATCACGAGGAGGCAGCCGAGCAAAGCGACCACGGACGCGACGGCGGCCGGCAAGAGAACGGGCACCAGGCTTGCCGCGCTCACCCCGAGCCGATCGCTGACGATGACATTCACCGGGTTGCTCATCGGAAGCGCGATGGATGCGGCATCGGCCACGAAAGTGCAGGCGAGGACGTATGGAAGCGGTGCAAGGCCGAACCTGGCAACGAGCACATACACGACGGGCGTCAGCACAAGAGCCGCGGCATCGTTGGACAGGAGTGCCGCGACGATCGCGCCTGCGGCCACGACCGCCACGAGCAGTCGCTGCGGGCTGCCGGCCGACAGCTTGGCGGACGTGCCGGCCAGTGCTTCGAAGAGCCCGCTTCGCTCAGCCACGGCCGCCGCTCCGGTCAAACCCAGGAAGAAGAGCAGGACGTTCCAATCGCCAGCGACGTCCGAGACGGCAGCCCTCGGCGACACGGGTCCCGCCAGGACCATTGCGCCCGCCCCGAGCAAAGCGGCAGAGGCCTCGGTCAGACGCTGCGGTCGAGCGATGACCAGGCCGATCGCCACCAGGAAGATGGCGGCGGCCAGAGGCGCCGCCGGGGTCAACGGCGAGTACGCAATCAAGGGCACAATGTTCCCACGGCCTCTCGCACGGCGCTTCCCGAAAACAACGAACCGCTGCCGTCCTCGCCGCGAGGGCAGCCGGCCCCAGCCCGTCTGGGCCGCGTGCTGGGCATAGCGTGGGCATGGCGCGCCAGTAGCTCGCCGATGCGCGCCAGGGCCCGCCTCGCCCGACATCGCGACTGGGCTCGGACGCGCCGCGACTTCAGGAGAGCAGAAGGGTTTTCATCCTCGGGCCCGTGCCAGATCCGGCCTAGACTCCGGGCGGGCCTGTGGCGCTGCGCCCAGAATCGGTCGGGGCAGGCTGGGTCCCAATGGAGGAGACTCCCATGGCTCGTAACAGCATGTTCGGCAACCCCAAGTCGCTGTTGATCATCGTGGCCTGCATCTGCTTCGCGATCGCCGTGCTCACGTTCGCAGGGATCCTCTCGATCGGCAGCAAGATCGACTGGACCGACCTGGGCCTGTTGTTCGGCTTCCTGTCCTTCATCCTCTGATTCCAGCCGCAACCTTCGTCGCGCCGCGGTTCAGATAGCACCATCCAATCGGGTCGCTGAATCCTCGGTCTCCAATACATGATCGGCAGATGGGTGGCTATCCCGTTGCTCGCTTTGTGGCCTTCGCTATGGGCGCGCTGCTCGGGACGGCCGTTCACCAGACGGGAAGGCCGCCGGGCCGTACAGACACGATAGGGGCGAGCGATCGTTGGGAATCGTGCATTTGCCACGCTGAGGCGCCTATCCGGCCGCGTCCGCGACGGGAGCTAGCGATCCCCCTCGATCCAGCCCTGCCGTTGGGCCACGCGAACGAGCGAGGTCCGGCTTGCCACGTCGTACCGATCGAACATCCGCCGGAGCTGGCTCTCGACAGTCTTCACCCGGAGCGACAGGCGGTCGGCGATCTCGGCGTTGGCGTGGCCTTCGGCCACGAGCGCCAGGATCTGGGCTTCGCGCGGCGTCGGCGGGCGCAGGGCCGTGCGCACGGCGCGGCGGACGTCGTCCGGGAAGGCCGTGCCTCCAGCGGCCACCGTTCTCACGGCCGTGAGAATCCGCTCGATGCTCGCCATCTTCGAGAGGTAGCCCTTGGCTCCGCGTTCGACCGCGGCGACGTAGTAGCTCGGATACGAGTACGCGCTGAGCATGATGAATGCCGGGCCGGGCGTGTGGCGGGCAAGGATCTCCAGCCCGTCCACCGTCCCGGCCAGGCGGATGTCACACAGGACGACGTCGGGGGTTTGGGCCTGGATGAGACGGTCAGCCGCGACGCTGTCCCGGGCCGTCCCGACAACGGTCACGTCGGGCTCGCCCCGCAGGAGCGCCGTGAGCCCTTCGGCGATGGCAGGATGATCCTCGATGATCGCGAGGCGGATCACGTTATTGATGCCTCCGACCCCGGCCGGGCATCGACGCGAGCTCTCCGCTTGCGGAGCGGGAGCCGAACAACGATCACCGTTCCCTCTCCGAGGCTCGACTCGGCCTCGATCGTCCCGCGATGCGCGGTCACGATCTCGCGCGCCAGGTAGAGCCCAAGACCCAGCCCGGCCGACGGCTTCCGCCCCAGCTGCGTATAGGGCTGGAACAGCAGCGGCAGCAGGTTGCCGGCGATCCCCGGGCCGTAATCGCGGACTTCGACGATGGCGATCGAGTCGGATCGACGCACAGTCACATCGATGGTCGGCGAAGTCGCCGCGTGCTCGACTGCGTTCGAGAGCAGATTCACGAAGACCTGCTCCAGGCGACCGGCATCCGCCTGGACGGGGATCGGCCCAGGACTGGGTGAGACCCGGATCGTCGGTGCGTTGGGCAACGCCTCGGCGACCTCGACGGCCTCGCGCACGACTGCAGCTAGATCGATTGGCGCGGTGACAAGCTCCAGTCGACCGGCCTGGATTCGGCTGACGTCGAAGAGGCGCTCGATGAGCTCCCCGATCTGCCTGGTCTGCACGAGTGCCCTCGCCGCGTAGGTACGGGCCTGCGCGGAGCTCTCCGGGCCGAGGTGCCGCTCGACGAGCTGGAGGTAGCCGTGCAGGGCGGCCACCGGGGTCTTGAGCTCGTGACCCGCCGCGGCCATCAATCGCTCCAGGCTGAGCCGCATCGTGCGCTCGGAAAGGTCCCGGATCGTCAGCACGCCGCCCCAGCTCCGGTCGCCGACGGTGAGCGGCTCGGCCACGGCCTCGAACCAGCGCCGCGCCCCCCCAGGCTGGGTCACCGCGAATTCCATCCGGAAGCGCTCGCCTCGGGCCGCGCGCTGCTGCGGCCGGTCGGCCGGCGGAATCGGGAGGCCGGCCGCATCTTCGGGCTCTATCTCAACCTCGGCGCCACCGAAGAACCGATCGTAGGCGTCGTTGGTCGTCATGATCCGGCCCTCGTGGTCGACTGCGACGACCGCGTCGCCGAGGCTGGCCAGGATCGATCGCAGACGATCGTGCTCCTCCTGGATGCTCAACCTCTGCTGCTCGAGGACGATCGCCTGGGCACTGAGCTCCTCGGTGCGCGTGGCGAGATCCTCGTTCGCGACCCGAAGCTCCTCGACGCTCGCGGTCAGCTCCTCGTTGAGGGTTTCGAGTTCCTCGTTGGTGGCCTGGAACTCCTCGTTGACGGTTTCCGCTTCTTCGCGAGTGGACTGCGCGTCCTCGCTGGCCAGGAGCATCGCTTCGTTCGCCGCCCGGAGCTCGGCGACCAGGGCGGTCAGCTCTTCGTTCGCTCGAAGGAGCCTGCCGTTCGTCGCGACCGCCTTCTCGAGTCGCTGCCGTGTCCGGATGTCGACGCGACCCTGCTGCTCGCGTCTGGTCACGTCGGTCAGTTCGACGACCGCGCCTTCGATCGCACGCGTCGCGACACGGTAAGGGCGGACGGTGGCCTCGACGAAATGGGCCGTCTCGCTGGCGGCATCCGTGGCCTCCACCTCGAACACGCCTGAGGTGGTCTTGCCGGTCAGCGCCGAGTCGATGGCCCCTCGGATCGCGCTGGGTGGAAGAACCTCCGCCAGATGGATGAAATCCTGGTCGTAGGCCGTGCCGTGGATTCCGAGCATCTGGCGTGCTGCGGAGTTGATGCGCATGATGTAGTAGCGGGGATCGACGACCACGATGCCGACGCTCAGGTTAAGGAGCAGGCTATCCGCCGACGCCTCCGCCTCCGCCGTGCGCCGGACGTCGCGGTGCGTGACTCGGATGGCCTGATCGAGCTGGGATTCCTGGCTCCGACGCGGGCGGGGCACAGCGGGTCGCATCGGTGGGATCGCGTAGCTCCCGGGCAGCCGACGATAGACGCGCAGGCGTGCGTGCTCTTCTTCGAATGGCTCCGGCAGTGCCATGACGGTTTCGGACGTACCCAGGGCCAGCCGACCGCCGGGGCGCAACGAGAACGCGAAGGTCTCGAGGGCGACGCGCTGCATGGGCGCGGTGAAGTAGATCAGCACGTTCCGGCAGAGGAGCAGATCGATCCGGGGGAAGGGCGCTCGCTCGCCGAGATCGTGCTCGCCGAAGACCGTCAGGGCACGCAGCTGTTTGGCGACCTCGTAGCCGCCGTCCGATTTCACGAAGTAGCGGTCTCGAGCGCCGGCGGGCAGACCCTTGAGGGCAGCGGGCGGATAGATCCCCCGACGCGCGAAGGCGATCGCCTCGCGGTCGATGTCCGTCGCGAAGATCCGGACGGCCGGCCACGGGAGCTCCTCTCCGAGGGCTTCGGCAACGATGATGGCCAGGGAGTAGGCCTCTTCGCCGGTCGAGCAACCGGCCGACCAGATGCGGAGCTCCCGCTGATCACGACGGGCCTCCGCGATCAGCGCGGGAAGGACATCTCCGCGCAGGTACTCGAAGAGCTTTGGGTCCCGGAAGAACTCCGTGACCTTGATCAGGAGGCTGTTGACGAGCCGGGCGTACTCCTCGGGATCGGACTCCAGATATGCCGCGTAGCCAGCGAGCGTTGGGCGCGATGTGGCCTTCATCCGGCCGCGCAATCGCCGCAGGATGGTGGCCGGCTTGTAGCTGCTGAAGTCGATGCCGCTTCGCTCGTGGATCCGTTCGAGGAAGCCGCGAAGCTCGTCGTGATCGGGCCCTTCCGCCGGAGGGTTGCCGGCTGCCAGCAGATCGCACAGGACCGATCCGATCGAGTCGAGGTCGGCCGTCGCGTCGACCAGGGACCGGGGGATCGAGCTCGGCATCGAGGGGAACATCGCCGTGGCGGGGTTCTCGATGACGACCGTTCCGCCAGCCTTCTTCACGTGCCAGGCCCCGGCGGATCCGTCGGACCCGCTGCCCGTGAGGATCACGGCGATGAGGCCGGGACCGAACGCACCGGCTGCGCTCTCGAACAACACGTCGATGGAGGGTGCCACTGCACCAGCCTTGGCCGCTCGAAGCCGGAGGTCGCCGGAGCTGATCTCCACGAGCCGATTCGAAGGAACGACGAAGATCACGCCGTCCTCCAGGGCTTCTCGCTCCTCGACCACTCGGACGGGCAGCGTCGCGCGACGGGCGAGAATCTCGTGCAGATGGCTGGGGTGGCGGGGGTCGAGATGCTGCGCGATCACGATCGGCGCCGGGAAGTCTGCCGGCAGGCTCGCCACGAGGCGCGACAGCGCCTCGATGCCGCCCGCCGAGGATCCGATCACGACGAGCTGAGGTTCCTGGAGGATCGCCGGTCGCACCACGATGTCCACATTCTATGGCTGGCTGTGGCTGGCCATCGAGTGGAATGGAGCCGGGTCTCGGCCGGCCCGTCCGACGACCGCAAAGGAGGGATTCCATCCTCGCAGGACCAGTGGCAAGCGCCTACTTTGCCAGGCAGGGCGAGCATGTCGCCCGGCACTCAACCCGCGAGGTTCCCTGGCCGTGGACGGCGCCCGACACTTCAGCAGGGTCTGACATGAGGACGACGGAGGTCACGATGGAGACCCAGAACAGCGGACAGCAGTCAGTCGAGGGTGTGCGCAGCTTGATCGAGCAGGCGCGCGCCGAGGTGTCCGAGGCCGTCGGGCACGTGCCGGAAATCGCCGGCGAGGCCCGCCGTCGCGCGGGGCAGATCGTCGAGCGTCTCCCTGGAGCGTACGGCCGCGCGCGATCGGGCGCACAGAGCACCGTCACCCGGCTACAGAAGGTGCCCGATTCCGGCCTGCGCTTGCTGGCGGCCGCCTCGATCGGTCTCGGTGCCGGGCTCCGTCTCGCGGGCGCGCCGCGCCTGGCCACGCTGGCCGGCTTCGCTCCAGCCTCGATCCTCGGCTTCGCGATCGTATCCCGCCCTCACGTGGCGCCGCACCGGGCTCGGCCCTGAGCGCTGAGCGCCGCGGTGAAACGTCCCGGCCGCACCTCGATCCGGTGGCCCTCGGGGTTTTCATCCTCATGCGACGCCCCGGCGCAGGTTCACCATCGACTCTCGGCTACGACGCAAGTTATGATCACTGCGTCATCTACAGACTTACGGTGGGCACGCGTCAGGAAACGGTACGAACGGACAGTCGGGACACCACCGGCCCCGGCGTTCGGTCTCTTGGGAGGTTTGTCCATGCGCGCCTTCACCTTCCTCTCCCGGGGCCTGTTCGCCTTCGCGCTGCTGGCCCCCGTGTCGATGATCACCACATTACCTGTGTCCGCGGCGACGATCGCCCCGACCACCACGTGCAGCAACGGTGTCGACGACACGGCCGGGCTTGGCCTGATCTGCCAGGTCACCGTTGTCAACACCATCACCGGCAGCGGCGGATCCGCGAAAGTCACGATCCACGAGTGTCACGGCGCCGCGGGCGCCCCGACGGCGGCCTGCACGACCACGACGACCTCGCTCACCTCGCCGGTCACTGCGGTTACTCAATGCAATAGCTCGATCAACGGTGGGGGCGGCACGCTCCGCTGCAGCGTCGTGGTCACCAGCAACTTCTACGGCGGCATCAGCCCCGGTTCGACGGCCGCCACGGTGAACCAGTGCGTCGGTACCGGTGGAGCCGGAAACGTCTTGTTTGCCTGTGATCCCTTCCCGGCCACTACAACCGACGCGGCGATCACCCAGTGCAACGGCTCGGCCACGGGCGGTGGAGCCAGCGTGACCTGCACCGCGACCGGCATGATGGCCTCGGCCCTCGCCGTCAAGATCAACCAGTGCAATGGCTCGGCCAATGGCGGTGGAGCCCTGATCGTCTGCTCCGCCAGCCTGGTCAACAACGCCGTCAGCGGCACACCGCCGCCCACGAGCACCGTCAGCGATGGTTCGAGCAACAACTCCACTCCGCCGCCGACGTTCGCGCTTGTGATCCTGCTCGCCTCGGGCGGGCTGGGTATGGCGCTAGTCGTGGCGCAACGACGGAGCATCCGCAGCTAAGCCAACCCGAGGTCGCCTCCGTGCGACCGCAGATGGGCTGGCATGATCGACGGGCCGTTCTCGCGGCCCGTCGATCTTCATTGTCCGAGCTCGATTCGGCCGCGTGCCGCCAATAGGGTTTTCATCCTCGCGCCATGCCCGCGGCAGGCCCACTATCGAATCACAACTACGGATCGAAGGCTCCACCGGCTGAACAGCCGGATGCAGGTTCATCGTCCGTCGCCGGGAAGAAGACCACCGTGACAGTTCAGGAACAGCGGAGCGTCACCACCGACGCACCGACCACCACCGAGTCCGGTGGCTCCAGCAACCGGACCACGACCAGGCGCCAGGTCGACTTTCGGCCCAGCAACAACGAGACAACCCGCCGCATCGTCGTCCTCGTGTTCGGCCTTATTCAGATCGTGATCGGGCTACGGATCGTCCTGCTGCTGCTCGACGCCCGAACAGGCAACCTGCTCGTCTCGATCATCAACAATGTTGGCGGGGTCTTGGCCGCGCCGTTCCAGGGGATCCTGCGCCTCAGCGCCGTTTCCTCCGGGGGCTCCGTGCTCGATATCGCCGCTGTCGTCGCACTGGTCGGCTGGACGATCGTCGAGCTGATCGTGATCTGGAGCCTCGGGATCTTCCGGCACGAGCCCGCGCTCGCCTGATCCGGCCGCTACCTGCGCAGCCCACGTCGGCCGGCTCTCGGCTCGCGCCTGCTAAGAAAGAAGGACTTCGATGGACATTCCCAATATGACACTCCTTACCTGGCTCGTCGTCGGCGTGATCGCCGGTTTCCTCGCCAGCCTCATCTCCGGGTCTCGTGAGAGCCTGATCATGATGGTCGTGCTCGGAATCGTGGGCGCCATCGTCGGCGGATGGATCGCCGCAGATGTCCTCAAGATCGCCAACGTGACCGGCGTCAACACCACGAGCATCATCGTCGCCGTGGTCGGGGCGCTCATCGTCATCTTCGTCGTCGGAAGCCTCGGCGGGCGGCGTCGCTCGTTCGGCTGGCGCTGATCGAGGGGCACGCTCAGGGCGCCCTCCTCGTTCTGAAGGCATCCAGCAGGATCGGCTCCGGACGGGAGCCGATCCTGCTTTTCTGTAAGCACGCTGCTGGGAACTTGACTGCGGCGCGTCTGGATCCTCGCAGGACATCCATGGAGCTGAAGCCGTACAAAGAGGAGCAAGTCTGTGACGCTTGCGAGGAGCCGTCCGTGAAACCCACCTACTGCGAGGATCAGCACGACGGCGAAATCATGAAGCCTCACCTCCCGGAGGCTGCCGCCCCATGACCGCCAAGCTGCCGGGTTAGTGGCTATTCTCAGGGAACCCGACCGCCTGGAAACCTCCCGTTTGGACCCCCGCCCCGTGTGTCATACACTGCGCGCCCACGTTCCGCAGACGGTGCAGCCGAGGGCCTCATGTGAGCGGGGGTTTTCATCCTCGCGGCGGACGCCAGATCCGGCCTAGCGTGACTGTTGCGGCGGTGTCGGGACCACGCTGGCATCGCTGCAAGTCGTCGCGCCCCGATGGGGCACATTCGGGCTCAAATCCAACGAGGAGATCCCACATGTCCAGTGCAGCGTTTATCGTCGCCGCGGTCGTGATCGTCGCGATCCTGATCGTGGCCGCATGGTGGTACTCGACGCAACAGCGAAGCCAGAAGCGACAGCGGAGCGAGCAGCTCCGGGAGCGGTTCGGGCCCGAGTACGAGCGGACCGTGGCCGAGAAGGGTGACACCCGCCGCGCGGAAAACGAGCTGACGGCCCGTCAGAAGCGCGTATCGCAGCTCAACATCAGGCCCCTCGCAGCCGACGAAAGCCAGCGCTTCAACGACGAGTGGAGGGCTGTGCAGATGAGCTTCGTCGACGATCCATCCGTCGCCGTTCGCGATGCCGACGCGCTGGTCGGGCGGGTCATGGACGCCCGTGGCTACCCGGAGGGCGATTTCGAGCAGCGCTTCGCCGATGTGTCGGTCGACCATCCGACGGCCCTCGAGCACTACCGCGCCGCGCACGAGATCACGCTCCGCCACGCTCAGGGTCAGGCAAACACGGAGGATCTACGCCAGGCCATGGTCAACGACCATGCGTTGTTCACCGAGCTCCTCGGGGAGCCGGGGGCGGTTGAGACTCGGCCAGACACCTCAGTTCCGACGGCAGCCCGATGAAGGTTGGGGCTAAACCCTTACGTTGATCTGGCACTCCGGACGCCTAGTTCTAGTTCCCAATCAGGTTGTTGACGGGCTGAGGGCCCGTATCTTTCGGCTGCTGGTGTCGAAGCCGCAGTCGAAGGAAGGGCCCTCATGTCCCATGCTAACGCCCGCCTGAC